>JAJFGI010000031.1 GCA_021776215.1 Kiloniellaceae bacterium
CCCTTCCAGCCGCCGGAGGCCGCGCCGGGCATTGCCCACACGAAGCTGCGGCAATTGGCCATGCGGCGCCGGCTGGAGACGGACCTGACGACCAACGAGGTCGTCTATACGCTGCACAGCGATGCCGGCGAGTTCGGCGGCGCCTCCCTGGCACGCCTCGAGGAGATCGACCTCGACCTCGGCTACACCCTGCTCAAGCGCTACCGGATCATCGAGAACGATCCGCTGTCGGCGCAGGCCGAGTTCGACCAGACCACGTTGCTGCGCCGCGGCGACTGGTCGGTGCGGATCGAATGCCGGACCCGTCTGGTGTCGACCGTTCAGGCCTTCCAGTTCACCGGCGATCTCGTGGTCTACGAGGGCGACAAGACCGTTACCCGGCGCGACTGGGCCATCGCCATCCCGCGCGACTTGGTGTGAGCGGTCAGTCCGCGCGCTGCACACGCGCGATCGCCGCCTCGAGCACAAGACGCAGCATGTCGCGGTAGTCGATCCCCGCGAAACCCGCCATGAAGGCCAACTTGCCGTCGTTGGCCCAGGCCGGGTTCGGGTTGATCTCCATGAGCTTCGGCTCGCCATCGGCGGCCACTCGGAAGTCGAAGCGGCCGTAGTCGCGTAAGCCCAGCCGGCGGAACAGGATTCGGGTCCACCCTGCGAGTCGGTTCTCGATATCGGCGGGAAGCACGGCGCGCTTGAACTTGATCTCGGTCCAGTAGGGGGAGTCCGGGAGTGCCTTGGACTCGAAGGAAAGGATCGGATTGAGGCCCGCCGGCAAACCCGAGAAGTCGACCTCCAGGGGCGGCAGCATGCGCAGCCCGGTCTCGGGATTGCCGATCATGCCGACCCCGTACTCCGGCCCCGGCAGATACTCCTGGATAAGCGCATCGCGCCCCGGTAGCGTGGCCCGCAGCCAGCCCAGGTAATCAAGTGCCTCCCGGCGGTTACGCACTACGGAATCCTTGGTGATGCCAACGCTCCCATCGGCCGTGTTCGGCTTGATGAGTGCCGGGTAGAGATCCGGCAGGTCGTTCAGCGGTGCATCCGCGGCCATATAGGCCTCCCGGGGGACCGGCACGCCAAGCGACTCGGCGACCAGACGCACGATGGCCTTGTCGTAGCACACCACCATCGCCGCCGGGGATGCTCCGGTATACGGAACTCCCATCAGCTCCAAGCGGGCCGGCAGGTGCAACTCCTGAGTCGGCACGTTGAAAAGGCCGGTATCGCAAAAATTGATGACCACGTCGGGTGGCTCCGCCGCTAGGCGCTCGAAAAGACCCGCATGCTCCGTATAGACGCGGAAATCGTAGCCCGGGAGGCTCCCGAACGCCGCCACCATTGCCGCGTGGGTCACCATGTCTTCTTCGTGATACCGACCCTCTCGCTTGGTCGGGTCGGGCAGGGAATGGTCGCCCGTGATGACGGCGATCCGCTTGGTTTGCTTAGTCATCGATCAAGATCTTCCCGCCATTCGTCCATGCGAGATCCAGTTTACGTCTGCGCGTCATCCGCGCACGGCATCGGCCAGGATATCGAAAACGGTGCCGTTGCTGCTCGGACGGGCCAGGCCGTAGGAATAGTGCCACAGTGCAAAAAACAGAAACGACCAAGCCAGAAAACCCATTTTTCCCGATGGCTTGGCAAAGGCGGATCGGACCACGTCGGGATGGAAGTATTCGCGGATCCCCGGCTGCTGTGGCATGAGGTCCACCAGGTCGCTCGATCTCGACGCAATCCACTCGCCCACCGGCACGGTGAAGCCGCGCTTGTGCGTGAACGGCTGAGCCGCGGGCATTCGGTTCTGCAGCCACGTCTTCAGGAGCCATTTTCCATCCTGACCCTGGATCTTCAGGTGATCGGGCAGCCTGAATCCGAAATCGGCCACACGGGTGTCGAGGAAGGGGGTGCGTCCTTCCAGACCATGCGCCATCAGGCATTTGTCGAGTTTGCTGAGAAGGCCGTGCGGCAGCCAATCCACCATGTCGCGCGCCTGCAGGCGCTGAAGTTCGGTGTACGCGGGTGAACAAGCTACCGCCCACCGGTCATCGTTGTGTTCGGTTGGCGGGATATCTCCGCGATTCGAGAATCGGCCCAGTATCCCTTTGAGACGGCGGAGCCATGGCCGGCGGTAGCGGCCATAGCCGGCAAAGATCTCGTCCCCGCCTTCGCCACTCAAGACGACTTTGAGATCCTGTGCCGCGACCTCGGCAAGTTTCCACGTCGGCAGTATGGCCGGGTCAATCAGCGGATCGTCGAAATAGCGGGCAATGCGCGGCAGCGACTCCCAGAAATCATCGGCCGAATAAGGTACCTCCACGTGGTCGGCCCCGGCCGACCGTGACAGGCGCGCGGCCAAATCCCGTTCGTCGGAGACGGCCGTATCGGGAAATCCGACAGTGAAGGTCGTCAGCCTTTCTCCATAGTCCTGCGCCAGGACCGACAGCAGGCAGCTCGAGTCGACACCGCCCGAAAGAAACAATCCGATGGGCACGTCCGACCGGCAATGAACCGCGATACTGTCACGGAAGACGGCATCCAGTTGGTCGAGGGCCGCGTCGCGGGAAAGTGCTCGCGGCGCCTCGCGCGGCACCGTCGGCCGCACCTGGCGGTCGACGATACGGCCATCGCGCAATATCAGGGTTTCGCCGGGCAGCAGTCTGCAGATGCCGTCGAACACGGTTTTCCGCCCCAGGGTGAAATGGTGCGCCATGAAGGACTGCACCTGGTCCCTGTCGATTTCCGGCGACACAACCTCGGCGGCCAGCAATGCCTTGATCTCGCTGGCGAACAGGAAACCCTGTCCGGTTTCCATGTAGTAGAGGGGCTTCATCCCGAATTGATCGCGGGCCAGCGTCAGCAGCCCGGAGCGCGGATCGAAGACGCAGACCGCGAACATACCCCGCAACTCGCTCGCGAAATCCCACCCGTGGCGGGCGTGGACCGGCAAGATGACTTCGCAGTCCGATTGCGTAAGGTAGGGGTAGTCGGCGTACTCCGCCTGCTTCAGCTCGATGTAGTTGTAGATCTCTCCATTGGCGACGACGGCCGTGTTGTCGGTGCTGTAGATGGGCTGATCGCCCGTGGTCAGGTCGATCACGGCGAGCCGGCGGTGACCGAGGGTAATGCGTCCGTGCGGGCTGACTTTGCTGCCGTCCGGCCCGCGGCTGGCGATGGCGGCGACCATCTTTCGCACGACGGGTTCCGTCTGTGTCGTCTCGTCGATCGCGTAGAATCCGGCGATGCCGCACATGCTGCCGTGGCGCTTTCTTTTCAGTAATGCGTTGACGTGGTTGGTCCGGCGGGGCAATCGCGCACTCCCCGCGTCTCGCCCACCTCTAACATAGTGCCGGGAAGGTCTCTAGCCGGGCGTTGACGGGGCTATTTCAGCTATCGGCGCGGTCGAGGGCTTCGAGCTTGGCCACCTTCGGCGCCGAGCGTCCGCCCTGGAAATCATTCGTCAGGTAGATGTCCATGAGCATGCGCGCGACCGAGGCGCCGATGATCTGGGCGCCGAAGGTAATGATCTGGGCGTTGTTGCTGGCGATGGCGCGCTCGGCGGTATAGGGGTCCATGACGCAGACGGCGCGCACGCCGGGCACCTTGTTGGCGGCGATCGCCATGCCGGCACCGGTGCCGCATATCAGCACCGCCCGCTCGAACTCGCCGGCCGCCAGGCGCCGGGCCAGTGCCGCACCGATATCCGGATAGTCGACGGGCGATTGGTCATGGACGCCGATATCGACCACCTTGATGCCGCGGCTTTTCATATGGTCGCGCAGGGTATTCTTGAGATCGAGACCGAGATGGTCGCAACCGATCCCGACGGTGCCGATCCGATAATCTGTGGTGCTCATGGCTCCATTTCCCCCTCAGGGCCTACCAAGGCTTTCGAAATCGAAGGCGAATGGCGTGTCGTTGGTAATCGCGCCGATCAAACTGCTGGCAAGCGGGAATGCGGCGGCGGCAAGGGTGCCATTGCCGACGGCCGCCTGAAAGGCGCCGGCGATGCTGCGGCCGGTATCCACACCTTCGACCGTCTCACCTTTCAATGGCCCGGCGAGCGCATCGGAAAGACGCATCCCCCGGCCCAAGCACGCACCGAGCTTGCCATTCCGGCCACCGCCGACCGTGACATGCAAATCCCCGACGCCGGCCAAGCCCATGGCCGTTTCACGCCGGCCGCCGAGCCATTCCGCGAGCTGTGCCATCTCGATAACCGCTTGACTGAATATGGCGGCGGTCGGATTCATGGCAAAGGTATCCGCGGATCGGCCGGATCCCGGATGACCGGCCCGCATGGCGCTGACCCCGATGGCGAACAGGTTCTTGAGCGCGGCACAGGCCTCTACGCCAACCTGGTCCGTGCTTTTGGAGATTCGGTAGTAGGGTGTCCGCATCCACCGTGCCGCGGTCTCGGCCGGCGCATCGTCGCCGCTTGCATAGATAACGGCCGTCGGCTGGCGTTGGCCAAGTTCCTGGGCGACACAGGGGCCGGCAATGCCGATGATCGGCATGGCCGGCAGTCCGCCCTCTCGCAAGGCGTTCGGCAGGGTCTCCACATAGGTGCCCGGTGGCTCCGCCCCATTCGGCACCAGGCCTTTGGTGACCAGCGCGATCGGCTTGGGGGAGCGCATGTGCCGCCGCAGGCGCTCGGCGGCCCACTCCATTCCGGCGCTGCTGATGCCGAGGATGATCAGATCGGCGCTGTCGAAATGCTCTGCCTGAAGCTCGTCGATGTCCAGTGGCTCGACGGCAGGCGGAAGCGGCGCACCCAGCCTGGGATGCGCCGCCCGATCGGCCTTCAGGGCGGCGATGATGTGCCGATCGAGGTGCGTGCCGACCAGGGTCACCTGGTGCCCGTTGTCGGCCGCGGGCACGGCGATCGCACTGCCCATGACGCCGGCTCCCAGTATAAGAACGCGCGCCATCAGTTGATCCGCCGCCCGTTATCTGGGTCGAAGAGATGCACCCTGGCGGGATTGATCCCGAAGGCGACGATTTCGCCCCGGGCGATATGCGGGCGCCCGGGGATGATCGCGCGGATATCCTCGTCGTCCACCTCCAGGTGAATCATGGTTTCGGGGCCGGTATTCTCCGACAGCACCATCTTGCCGCGCAGCGCGCCGCCCGGATCGACGTCGATATCGACCGGGCGGATGCCATAGATGAGCGGCCGCTCGGCGTCCCACCGGACACCGTTCGGCAACGGCAGCGCGAGCGACTTGAAGCGAAATACCGGCTGCCCGCCATTCTGATCCACTTGGCCGTTCAGGAAATTCATCGGCGGGGCGCCGATGAAATCGGCGACGAACAGGTTGGCCGGCGTATCGTAGACCGCATCCGGCGGCCCGATCTGCTCGATACGGCCGTTTCGCATGACCACGATCTCGTCCGCCATGGTCATGGCTTCGATCTGGTCATGGGTGACGTAGATCGTGGTGGTATCGAGCCGGTCGTGGATGCGCCTGATCTCATAGCGCATTTGCCCGCGCAGTTTTGCGTCCAGGTTCGACAACGGCTCGTCGAACAGAAAGACCTCCGGGTCGCGCACCAGCGCGCGGCCCATGGCCACCCGCTGGCGTTGCCCGCCGGACAGCGCCTTGGGATAGCGATCGAGATAAGGTGTAAGATCCAAAATATCGGCGGCCCAGCGGACCTTCCGCTCGACCTCGTCTCGTGGGAATTTCTTGACCTGCAGGGTGAAGGCAATGTTGTCGAACACCTTCATGGTCGGATAGAGCGCGTAGTTCTGGAACACCATCGCGATATCGCGGTCGCGGGGGTGCACGCCGTTCATGCGCTTGCCGCCGATGCGGATTTCGCCGCTGGTGAT
>JAJFGI010000301.1 GCA_021776215.1 Kiloniellaceae bacterium
CTGGCGGGCGTCCAGATCGATCGAGCCCACCCGGAAGCCGCGCGCCAGCAGCGCCACGATCACGTGCATCGCCGTCGTCGATTTGCCCGACCCGCCCTTCTCGTTGCCCAGAACGATCACCCGCGCCCGGCCGGGCGCGCCGGAACCGCCTGCGGCGGAGGTGGCTAGGCGGGGCGAACCCATACCGCCGTATCGTGAAAAACGGCGCCGCCGCGCGGCAGGCCGGGATCGGCGCTGATCAGGGTGTTGATGCCGATCCCCTCTTCAAAGGCGCCGTTGGGCCAAATGCTCTCCACCACGACCACGTCCGGCTGCAGACCGTCGAAGGGGCGTGCATGAACCACCACCGAGCCAAGCCGATTGCCCAGACGCACCCGATCGCCCTCGGCGAGGCCGAGACGCTCACACGTCTCCGGATGAATCAGAATCGTCGGCCGACCTTCCCGCTTGCGGCTGCTCGGCGTCTCCGTGAACGTGGTGTTGAGGAAGTTGCGCGCCGGCGCCGCTACCAGGCGGAACGGATGCTCGTCGGTGGCCGTGTCCATGATCGTGCAGTTGCCGGGCAGACGCGGCATCGCGGCGAAGTCGTCGCCGACCTCGGCCCACGTCGGCTTGAAGCGGAACCGCCCGTCGGGATGGCCGAAGCCATCGAGGAAATGCGCCGTCTCGAACGGCAAGGCGCAATCGAGCCAGCGCATGGTGTGCATCTCGTCGGCGGCGGGCAGACCGGAGGCCTTCAGCGTGGCATCGATGATCTGCCATTCGCTCATGGCGAAGCCAGGATGGTCGGCACCCACGCGTTCGGCCAAGGCACAGATCACGGCATGGTTGGTCCGGGAGTCGGCGAAGGGTTCGATCACCTTGCGCGCCACCTGCAGATGGGTGTGACCGCTGGCGGTGTAGATGTCGTCATGCTCGAGGAACGTGGTGGCCGGCAGGACGATATCGGCCATGGCCGCCGTATCGGTCAAGAACTGCTCGTGCACGCAGACGAACAAATCGTCACGGGCAAAGCCGTCGCGTACCTTGGCGCTTTCCGGGCAAACCACCATGGGATTGGTGTTCTGAATGAACAGGGCGGTGACCGGCGGACCGTCACCGATATCGCGCGGATCGCCGCAGAGAATCGGCCCGAGCCGCGATTGGTCGAGCAGGCGCACGGAGGTGTCCCGGCAATCCAGCCCTTCGATCAGCGTCCGGTCCAGGGGGTAGAGGGCGGTCTGTCCATACAAGGCGCCACCGCCTTCATATTGCCAGGCGCCGGTCACGGCGGGCAGGCAGGTAACGGTATGCATGTTGGCGGCGCCGTTGCGGGCCCGGGCGAAGCCATAGCCGGCACGCAGAAAGCTGCGCTTGGTATTGCCGTAGAGGCGCGCGAAGTCGGTAATCGCAGCGGCCGGCACGCCGGTGATCCCGGCCGCCCAGTCGGGCGTACACGCGGTGAAATGTGCCGCCAGCTCATCGTCCCAATCCGTGTGACGGGCGAGATAGGCGTGGTCGGCCAGATCCTCCGCCAGCAGGACGTGGATGACGGCGGCGGCCAAGGCGCCGTCGGTGCCGGGCCGCGGCGCCAGGTGGACGTCCGCCTGCTCGGCGGTGCCGGTCCGATAGGGGTCGACGACCACCAGCTTGGCGCCGCGGGTCTTGCGGGCGCGGGCAATGTGGGTCATCAGGTTGACCTGGGTCGAGACCGGATTGCCGCCCCAGACGACAATCAGATCGGACGTCGCGGCCTCGCGTGCGTCGACTCCCCGCTTCACCCCGACGCCGGCCTGCCAGCCGGCATCCGGCAACGTGATGCAGATGGTCGAATGCTGGCGCGAGTATCGTTTGACGTGACGCAGCCGCTCGATGCCGTCGCGCTGAACCAGGCCCATGGTCCCGGCGTAAAAATACGGAAAGACCGTCTCGGCACCGAACCGCGCCTCGGCCTTCAACAGCCCCTCCGCCACCTCGTCCAGGGCCTGTTCCCAGGTCACCGGCGCATACGCGGCAATGCCGACGCCCTTTTCGCCCACGCGGCGCAGCGGCTGGGTTAGGCGATCGGGATGGTGAACGCGCTCGCCGTAACGGGCGACCTTGGCGCAGACCACACCCGCCGTGTAGGTGTTGTCACGCGCGCCGCGAATGCGGCCCACGTGTGTCGCATCCAGTCGCTCCACCTCCAGGGCGCAGGTCGACGGGCAGTCATGCGGGCAGACAGACGGCAGGATTTGTGCGACAGGGTTAGCGTCGAGTGGCACGGTGTCGTGACCCTTTCATTTCGCCGGTCAGTTTAGCACGGATCGCTGGCGACTCCGATACTTGGCACCATCGGGGCGCCGTTACCGGCCGCGCATTTCCGCCCATTCTTCCTCGGTCAGATTGTCGAGTAGACTGAACTGACCGGCTCCTTTCAGCCATTCGCCGCCGTCGATTGTCACGGATTCGCCGTTGATGAAACCGGCCCGGTCGGAAACCAAGAAGGCGGCCAGGTCTGTCAATTCTTCGTGTTCGCCAAAACGGCCCACGGGAATGCGCCGCCGCCAAGCTTCCTCGACACGGGCATTGGGGACCAGGCGTTGCCAGGCCCCGGGGGTGGGAAACGGGCCCGGGGCGATGGCGTTGAGGCGGATGCCTTTGCCGCCCCATTCCGCCGCCAGGCTGCGGGTCATGGCGAGAACGCCAGCCTTGCCCATGGCGGACGGCATCACATACGGCGAGCCGGTCGCCGCGTAGGTGGCGAGGATGCTCAACACCGTCGCCGGTCGCCGCGTGGCGATCCAGCGTTTGCCGCACGCCAGAGTCACATAGGCGGTCCCGTGCAGGACCACCGCCAGCACCGCATCGACGGCGCGCGGCGAGAGCGTCTCCGTCCGCGCCACGAAGTTGCCGGCCGCATTGTTGACCAGAATATCCAGGCCGCCCTGATCGGCCCAAATGGCCTCGATCATGCCGTCGACCGCGGCCGAATCGCGGATATCGCAGGGATAGACGGCCGTGCGATCGCCAAAATCGGCGTCGAATTCGGCCTTGGTTTCCGCCAATACCTCGGCACGCCGGCCGCAGATCGTCAACCAGGCGCCGAGCTCGAGGAAGCGGCGGCCGATGGATTTACCCAGGCCGGTCCCGCCGCCGGTTATCAGGATGCGCTTGTCGCGCAGAAGATCCGCCTGAAACATGATCACCCTCCGCCCCGCTGCCGCTCCTAGCTGTCACGAGGGTAGCTGTACCGATTCGATGCGGCTTTGGCCATGCTAGGCGACCGACACCTAGTGTTCCGCAACGGGGCCTGAAGATTCGTCTCAGAAGGGGAACAAGTCCATCCGATCTTGGTCCTTCTCGTCGCGCAGCGGGAACAGCGCGTGCGAAATCTGGGCGATCACGGCGATGAAGGCCGGATCGTCCGGCCCGCTCGCGCCGGCGACGCGGCCTTCCGTCGACGTGATCATACGGTCCTTGGCGCACAACGCCGCCGCGACTCGCACCTCGCCGCCGGCCGGCTTGTCGGTTTGTGCGGTGGCCGGGCCGGTACACACCTTGTGATAGGCGGTGCCAGGTGCCGGATTCAGCACCACGACCATACGGTACGCCGAACCGAAGCCTTGCGGCTTTTCCGCCAGGAATGGGAACTTCGGCCCGAAATGGGACCTGGCCATGGTTTCCCGGACAACGGTGTGGACCTGCTCATCGGGCGCGCTGAACGGATTGCCGGTAACGTCGGTGGGCAGTCCGCCGCGGCTGTCGATGTATTGCAATATGCTTGTGTCGTACGAGGCCGTCACGATGGCCGGCTGCACACCGCTGGCACAGGCCGCAAGCGTGCTCGCGGCGATAAAGACAAGTAGGAGACGAGAACTCAATACGCCTATCAAATTACACCCCGCCATGTGGGCCGGGCGATAGCCAGCGGCCGCCTCCACTGTTACGTAGTCCCTCGCGGAGGTCGATTCCAGGGTCCGGCGGCGGCCCGACTTTCCGCGCCGAACCGGCTGGGCTAGAGTGACCGCCCTATTCCTCCTACGGCAAAGGCCATTATGACCAAGCAGATCGACTATTATCTTTCCCTGATCTCTCCGTTCTCCTACCTCGGCAGCACGCGGCTGGAAGAGATTGCCCGCAAACACCGCGCCGAGGTCCGCGTGCTGCCGGTCAACTATGGCGTCATCTTCCCCAAGACCGGCGGCCTGCCGGTGGCCAAGCGGGCGCCGGAACGGCAGGCGTATCGCTTCGTCGAACTGGAGCGGTGGCGGGACTACCTGGACATGCCGCTTAACCTGAAGCCGAAGTTTTTTCCCGCGCCGGAGCAATTGGCGGCCTGCTTGGTCATTGCCGCGGGCAAGACGGGCGGCGACCCGCTGCGCCTGGCACATGCCATCCTGCGCGCCGTCTGGGCCGAGGAACGGGACATCGCCGACAACGGCACGCTGCAAGCCATCGCCCGTGAGACCGGCCACCATGATCTCAATCTGATGGCCGCGGCCCTGGACCCGGACACGCGCACGGCGTACGAGGCACAAACGGAAGAAGCGCTCTCGCGCGGCGTTTTTGGGGCCCCGACCTATGTGGTCGACGGCGAATTGTTCTGGGGTCAGGATCGCCTCGACTTCGTCGACCGCGCCCTGAAGTCCTAACGGAACGGCCGGCGGTCCCTGCCAAACCGACGAGCCCCCGGTCCGGGCCGCGCGCCGCGGATCGAGCGGTCGATACGATGGCGCCGGCGGGGCACGTCGGAGCGCCACGTTCCCACGGCGCCGCCGCCTGGGCCCCGGCGGCGAACACGGCCGACGAGTTGACCCTGAGGCCATTCGGCCGCGCCGTTGATCGGCTGCACTACACCGCACCATATGCGCCGCGCCGTGAACTCGCGGCACAGCGATTGCGCCGTCGCCCGCGACAACGGTCCGCCTTCAATCCGGTAGTAGACGCCGCGCTCGCCCCCCAGATCGGCGCGCTCCACGGCAAGGCCGAGATTGCCCAACTGCTTTGGATAGAGACGGCGCAGCCGGCCCCACTCCTGATCCGCCAGCTCCGGGTCGCGGATTGAGGTCAAATGGACCCGAAACCCACCAAGCCCCGGAGCCGCCATTTCCGCGGATTTTTGGCTGCCAAGCGATGCCACAACGGCCTCTGCCGGTGCCTTGGCCGTCAGGGGGCCGGCGGGACCCCGCACGACCCGACACCAGATCGCGCGCTTGGCGAAATCCATGCACCGGGCCTGCGCCTCGCTCTCGCTCAACGTGCCGCCCTGGATGCGATAAAAGACGCCGCGGCCGGGCCCCAGATCCGCCTTGGCGACCGCCAGGTCCAACCCCGCCAGCAACTCCGGGAACTCCTGGCGCAGGCGCGCCCATTCGCGCGGCGCGCTGCCGGGATCGCGGATCGAGGTCAGATGAATGCGGTACCCGGCGTCACCGGCGGGCGGGCCGGGAGAAAGCTTCGCCAGCCCTTCGCGCGCGGCGCGCACACTGGGGTCGTCGGCGCCCAGTTTCGGCTGCCAGACGGCCAGCACCCGGTTGTACAATTTGCCGGCTTCCTCCGCCCGGCCGGTGGCCTGGTAGACGAAGCCCAGGTTGCTCAACGTCCGCGCGATGCCAACCTGATTGCGGGCCAAAGCCTGCTCCTGGATGGTCAGCGAGCGCTTGAGAAGGGGTTCGGCGTCGTCGAAACTGCCTTGGGCGGAGTGCGCCTCGGCCAGCGAATCCAGCAACGGCACCAGGGCCGCATCGTCGGCGGCGAATTTCGCTTCGCCCAGTTCAAGCGCCAAGAGCAGGTAGGGCAGCGCCTGCTCATGCTTCCCCGCCTTGGCGAGGGCATGACCACGGTCCAGGTACTGCCGCACATCGACGGAGTCGGCGCGCGCCAAAGACACGCCCAGAACAAAAACCACAAGAACGACCGACGACAGTCGAAAAACCATAGTGGCCGACACTAGCCCACTGTTCCGAGTCGCCCATATGTCTCTCATGGGCCTGGATGGACGCGGGCGGCGTCCCGTTCCATTTCCCGGTTTACCGCCGCAAGACCTTGGTTTATCTACCAGACGACGACTCAGCCGGTATCGGCAACCCCGGAAATGAAAGAGAATTCCCATGAAAGGCATACTCGACCAAGGCGATCTGAAGCGCCTGATCGAGACGGGCGAGATCGACACGGTCGTCGTCTGCTTCCCGGACATGCAGGGGCGCTTGTTGGGCAAGCGGGTCAGCGGCGCGTTCTTCCTCGACAGCGTGATCGAGGAAACGCACGCCTGCAACTATCTTCTGGCGGCGGACATGGAGATGGAGCCGGTGCCCGGCTTCAAGGCCGCGTCCTGGGATCTGGGCTATGGCGATTTCACGATCCGCCCGGATCTGGCAACGTTGCGCCGCACCCCATGGCTGGAGGGCACGGCCATCGTGCTCGGCGATGTTTGCGACCATCACGGCGAACTGCTGCCGCACGCCCCGCGCAGCATCCTGAAGAAACAGCTCGCCCGCCTGAGCGAGCGCGGCTGGACCGCCAATATGGCCTCGGAATTGGAGTTCTACCTGATCGACGAGCCATACGACCAGGCGCGCGAGAAGGACTACAAGAACCTCAAGCACGCCAGCTGGTACATCGAGGACTACCACATCTTCCAGACCACGAAGGAAGAGGGTCTGATCCGCGCCATTCGCAACCACATGGAGGCCATCGGCATCCCGGTGGAAGTCTCCAAGGGCGAGTGGGGTCCGGGCCAGGAAGAGATCAACTTTCGCTATGCCGAGGCCCTCGACATGGCGGATCGGCATGTCATCTACAAGAACGCCGCCAAGGAGATCGCCTATCTACAGGGCAAGGCCATCACTTTCATGGCAAAGCCGTATTTCGATCTCGCCGGCAGCAGCTGCCACGTCCATTCGTCGCTTTGGAACGCGAAATCAAAGAAGCCGCTGTTCTACGACAAGGCCGACCCGCAGGGCATGTCGAAGCTGTTTCGGCATTACGTCGCCGGACAATTGGCGCTGGCTCGGGAAATGATCTTTTTCTTCGCGCCCTACATCAACTCGTACAAGCGCTTCCAGGCCACCTCCTTCGCCCCGACCAAGGTCATGTGGAGCCTGGACAACCGGACCGCAGGCTTCCGCGTCATCGGCGCCGGTCCGGGCACCCGGGTCGAGTGCCGCATCCCCGGCGCCGACGCCAACCCGTACCTGGCCTTCGCCGCGATCATCGCCGCCGGTCTGTACGGTATCGACAACGAATTGGAGTTGCCGAAGCCGTATGAAGGCAACGTCTATGAGGCAAAGCAAGTGCCCAACGTGGCCAAGACCCTGCGCGATGCGATTGCCGGGCTGGAGAAATCGAAGATCCTGCGCGCCGCCCTGGGCGACGATGTGATCGAACACTACCTGCACGCCGGCCGCTGGGAGCAGCAGGAATACGACCGGCGGGTCACCGACTGGGAAGTCATCCGCGGCTTCGAGCGGGCCTAAACGCGGGTCTAACGCGACGCCGTCTCCGACCACCACCGTCGCCACGCCGCCGCGTCATAGCCGAAGCGGCGGCCGGTCACGGCGCTGAGCGCCCCGACCGCGTCGCCGCGCAGCCAGAGGGGATCGTCGGTGCGCTCCAGGCGCTCAATCAAGGCGGCGATCGTGGCCCTGTCGTTTTGCCCGGTCGCGGCGACCGCCCACATGGCCGCCGGCGCCGCGGCGAAGTATTTCTCGGCGCCGTTCGCCGGTACATCCCAAGGCTCGGTGACGAGGTCCAACGGAACCTCGCCGGTCCCCGCCAGCGCCATCCCCCACAGCAGCATCCAGCGCGCCATGCTCGCCGCCGAGACCTGGACCGCGCCGCCGAACAGCGACAGGGTTACCGCCGGTATCGGGCTCGCCAGCCGCCGGGCAAAGAAATCCAGCGGCGGCCCCGCCTCGGCAAATTCCAGGACCAAACCCCGCAGGGCATTGCCACGGCCCGCATAGGTCTTCGGATCGAGCAGGACCGCGTCCAAGCGTGGCCCAGCCTCGGCCCAATCAACTTCGGTGCCCTGTCCCGCCGGCATCGTGGCGGTCTCCGCCGGCGCGTCGTCGCCGGTGAGCTCCAGGGCGGCCGTACCTAACGGCGGCCCCCATAGAATGCCGCGGCCGTCGTCTCCGGCGCCGGCAACGAAAGGTTGTCCGCCGAAGACTGCCACCTCGCGCGGGGTGCCACCGGGCAGAGTGTGTTTCTCCTGCCAGGTCGCGCCATCGGCACTGAACCACAGCGCTCCCCGGCCGTCCGGGCCGCTGCCGACGGCCCACAGACCGTCCGCGCCCGCAGCGATGCCGGTCGCGTTCCAGCCGGCCCGCGGCGGGGCGACACGCTCGCTCCGCCGACCGTCGCTGCGCCAGACAGACGTCCCGTCCGCGCCGCCGACCAAACCGTAGAGCCAGCCCTTGAATACCGCCGCGCCCTGCAATCGGTCGCGGGGCCAACCGGGCAGATCGGTCACGGCATCGCCGTCGGCGACGAGCAGGCGCATTCCCGTCGGTTCCGACAAGGGGCCAACCACGCGGTTCCCCACGGTGAAGAGGTCGACGATGCGCGAGACCTGGCGGTCCGGGGTCGGGTGCTCGTAGATCCGGCGCCAGGTCAGGCCGCCGTCGTCGGAGACATCCAAGCCGGCCCGCCAGGCCGAACTGGCGGCGACCAGCCGTTTGCCAACCACGGTCATGGCGTGACTGTGAAAGATTTGGCCGGTGGGGATCGTGCGGAACCGCCAATCGGTCCCGTCGGTGACCATGAACTGGCCCCAGCCCAGGCTGAACCGGTTGTCCTCGAACGGCCAGTAGAGCAAACCATCGAGAATAGCCGGGCGGCCGGCATCCTGGCTGAACAGATGCCGCTCGTAACGCAGATCGCCGCTGGCCGGGTCGTAGGTATAGATATCGGCGCTGTTGTGGTTGCGCCATTTGACGCTGTTGGCCAGCCACAGGCGGCCTTGATAACCGATCAGATTGGAGGCCTCGGGCCAGGGGCCGACACGGGCCAGAACCGGCAACGGCTCCTGTGCCGTGGCGGCGGCGGCTGGAAAGATGAGTGAGAATGTCAGGGCAGTGTTGCGGGCCCACGCCAGAGTTACACGCCAACTGTGCGGAGTCACCTTCATGGTGCCAGCCTCGTCGTTGCTCCCTCTCCGCGCCGCGAAGTCTACACACCAATGCCCGGATGCCGAAGCGATTTGCCATCATTCGAGTCGCCAGGGGCGCCGTTTTCGGCTATGAAATCAACGACCATTCACATAGCGAAATCACCAACGATTGTCGCGCCGGTGCCGGGGATACCCGCACTCAACGGGCGTGATCGCACAGGGAACGATGAATCATGGGGAAAACGGCAACGTGCATCAGCCCGGTTGACGGGAGGGTCTATGTGGAGCGGCCGCTCGCCAGCGAGTCCGAGGCTTTGGCCGCGCTGGCCCGCGCCCGGACAGCGCAAACGGCCTGGCGGCACATGCCCCTGCGTGAGCGGCAGGCGATCCTGAGCAAGGCAACCGATGCCTTCGTCGCCAAGGGCGCCGAGATCGCCGAGGAGATCTCCTGGCAGATGGGCCGGCCCGTGTCCCAGACGCCGAGCGAAATTCGCGGCGTCGAGGAACGGGCGCGACATATGATCGCCATCGCCCCGGATAGCTTGAAGGACATCGCCGTGGAGCCGAAGGCCGGCTTCACCCGATTTATCCGCCGCGATCCGTTGGGCGTGGTCTTCGTCGTCGCCCCGTGGAACTATCCGTATCTCACGGCGGTCAATTCGGTTATTCCGGCGCTGCTCGCCGGTAACGCGGTGATCCTCAAGCACTCGCATCAGACACCGTTGTGCGCGGAGCGCTTCGGCGAGGCTTTCGCCGCCGCCGGCTTGCCCAAGGACGTGTTCCAATTCCTGCATGTCGGGCACGACGTCGCCGCCAAATTGATCGGCAGCAACGGCGTCGATTTCGTCGCCTTCACCGGGTCCGTTCCCGGCGGCCATGCGGTGCAAGCAGCGGCCGCCAAGCGATTCATCGGCGCCGGCCTGGAGTTGGGCGGCAAGGATCCGGCCTATGTGCGCGCCGACGTGAATTTGCCGCATGCCATCGAGAACGTGGTCGACGGCGCCTTCTTCAACAGCGGCCAGTCGTGCTGCGGCATCGAGCGGGTCTACGTGCACGAGAAGGTTTACAAGGATTTCGTCGACGGTGCCGTGGACCTGGTCAATCGGTACAAGCTGGGCAATCCGCTGGAGCGCGAGACCAATCTCGGCCCCATGGTGCGCACCAGCGCCGCCGACTTCGTGCGCGGCCAGGTCCGCGACGCGGTTGCCGCCGGCGCCAAGGCCCTGATCGATGCCAAGCACTTCCCCGCCGATGCCGAGGGCACCCCGTACCTGGCGCCGCAGGTCCTGGTCGACGTGGACCATGCCATGCGGGTCATGACCGAAGAGACCTTCGGCCCCGTGGTCGGCATCATGAAGGTGCGCTCGGACGACGAGGCGATTACCTTGATGAACGACAGCGAGTTTGGCCTGACCGCCTCGATCTGGACCACTGACGAGGCGGCGGCGGTCGCGATCGGCGACCGGGTCGAGACCGGCACCTGGTTCATGAACCGCTGCGACTATCTGGATCCGGCGCTGGCCTGGACCGGGGTCAAGGATTCGGGGCGCGGCTGTACGCTGAGCCAGGTTGGTTTCGAGCAGCTAACGCGGCCCAAGTCATTTCATTTGCGCACCGCCGTTTGACGGCGCCCAAGGCAAGGGCCCAAAACAAGGATTGCAACACCCATGAGTGCAGACGATTTTCGCGGCAACTGGAATTTCCCGACGCAAATGCGCTTCGGCGCCGGCCGCATCGCGGAGCTGGCGAAGGCGTGCAAGAGCGTCGGCATGAGCCGTCCGTTGCTGGTCACCGACCCCGGCGTGGCGAAGCTGCCGATGGTGCAGAACGCCCGCGCCGCCAACGAGGCGGAGGGCCTGCCGACCGCGGTCTTCAGCGACATCAAGGCGAACCCCGTCGGCCAGAATGTCGAGGACGGCCTGGCCGCCTATCGCGACGGCACGCACGACGGCGTGATCGCCTTCGGCGGCGGCAGCGCCCTCGATGCGGCCAAGGTCATCGCCTTCATGGCCGGTCAGAAACGCTCCATCTGGGAATTCGAGGACCGCGGCGACAACTGGAAGGCGGCGGACCCGAACGGCATCGCCCCGATTGTCGCCGTGCCGACAACGGCAGGGACCGGTTCCGAGGTGGGCCGCGCCGGCGTCATCGTCGATGAGGCGTCGCACACCAAGAAGATCATCTTCCACCCCAAAATGATGCCGTCGATCGTCATCTCCGACCCGGAGCTGACCGTCGGCTTGCCGGCGCATATAACGGCGGCGACCGGCATGGACGCCCTGGCTCACTGCCTGGAAGCCTATTGCGCGCCGGGCTTTCATCCGATGGCCGAGGGCATCGCCGTCGAGGGCATGCGCTTGGTCAAGGACTGGCTGCCGACGGCGGTATCCGACGGCAAGAACCTGGAGGCGCGCGCGGCGATGCTGGCCGCGGCGAGCATGGGCGCAACCGCATTCCAGAAAGGCCTGGGCGCCATTCACGCGCTCAGCCATCCGGTCGGGGCCATCTACGACACCCATCACGGCCTGACCAACGCGGTGGTGATGCCCTATGTGCTGGCCTTCAACCGCAAGGCCATCGAAGGCAAGCTCACCCGTCTGGCCGCCTGGCTGGAGATGGACAACCCCGGCTTCGACGCGGTCATGAACTGGGTGCTCAAACTGCGCAAGGAGATCGACATCCCAAACACCCTGGCGGACCTGGGCGTCGGCACCGAGCGCTTGGACGAGCTCTCCAAGATGGCTGCCGAGGATCCGACGGCATCCGGCAATCCAGTCCCCGTCGGCGTGGCGGAGCTGAAAACCATGTTCATCGCCGCCATTGAGGGAAAGCTGGCCTGACAGGGTTGGCACAAGCCGCGCGGCCTGTTTCCGCGTTTAATCGGCTGCATGTCCTCAGCGGCCTGGCGCTGCTCGCGCTGGCCGCCTGCTCGCCGGATCGAGCCGTCGAGTCTTGGCGCGTTCTGGGCGACATGGCGGCGGCCGGCGGACCCTCTGACCTCAAGACCATTACCCCGCCAACAAGCCGTGCCGCGGTCGCCTATCGCATCGACGGCCGCGACCACAGTGGCGATCTCTATCGGCCCGGCGACGCGCCCCGTGCCGCACTGGTTCTGGTCCCCGGTGCCGTGCCCGAGGGCAAGGATGATCCGCGCCTCGTCGCCTTTGCCAATACCCTGGCGCGCGCCCGTTTCACGGTCCTGGTGCCCGAGATCGCCAACCTGCGCGCCTTGCGTATCCGCCCCACGGATGTCGAGCATATTGCCGATGCGGTACACTATTTGGCCGAGGCGCGGGAAGCCGGCCGGGTCACGGGCCCCATCGGTCTGGTCGCCATTTCCTATGCCGCGGGGCCGGCGCTGCTGGCGGCGCTGCAACCGCAGGTGCGCGACGATGTGCGCTTTCTGGTCGCCGTCGGCGGCTACTACGACATCGAGGCGGTCATCACCTTTTTTACCACCGGCGGGTATCGCGAGGGCCCGGATGATCCGTGGCGGTACGGCACACCCAACGCCTATGGCAAGTGGCTGTTCGTGCGCGCCAACGCCGACCGCCTGCGCGCGCCCCGCGACCGGGTGCTGCTCACCTCGATGGCGGAGCGAAAGCTGCGCGACCTGGCTGCGGGGATCGCCGATCTGGAAGAGAAGCTCGGACCCGAGGGCCAGTCGGTACAAGCCTTATTGGCGAATTACGATCCCACGGCAGTGCCACCGCTTATCGCCGCGCTACCGTTGGCGATCCTCGCCGATATGGCGGCGCTCGATGTGAAACGGCACGATCTCTCGAACCTGTCGGCGCGCCTGATCCTGATCCATGGGCGTGATGACGCCATCATTCCCTTTACCGAGAGCCTGGCCCTGGCCGCCGCCGCGCCTCCGCGCCAGGCGACATTGGTTCTGGTGGACAACCTGGCCCATGTGACGTTGGGGCCTGGCGGAATCCAGGATGGCTTGCGACTTTGGCGCGCCGTCTATCGCCTGCTGGAAGAGCGCGACGCCGGCCGGCGTTAGAACGGCTCCCACTAGCCCGTTTGTCGTTTTGCCTCTGCGATTACCCATAAGCGGAAGGCGGCGACCTTTGGCCGGTCCAGGGCGGCCTCGGGGCAGACCACGTAGTAGGAAAAATCGAGAGGGTCGCTCAGGCTCAGATCGAAGGGCCGGACCAGGCGCCCGGCGGCGACATCGTCGCCAACCAGGACGCTGCTGCCCAGGGCCACGCCGTGTCCTTCAAGCGCCGCCTGCACTACCATGCTTTCCTGGTTGAAGCGCAGGCCGCGCGTCGCGTCGATGTCGCGCACACCGGCCGCCAGCAACCACATGCGCCAACTCGGCGCCGCTTCGTCGTCGAGCTTCCAGTCAACGTGCAGCAAGGTGTGGTGGCGCAAATCCGCGGGCGCACACAGCGGATGCGGCCCCTCCAACAGGTGCGGGCTGCACACCGGCGACGAGACCTCGCTCATCAGACAATCGGCCCGCAGACCGGGGTATTTGCCGGGACCATAGCGGACCGCCACGTCGGCGGTCTCGCGGGCGAAGTCGATCACCCGGTCCGTGGCATCCACCCGAATATCGAAATCCGGGTACGCGGCCCGAAACCGGTCGAGGCGCGGGACCAGCCACTTGGCGGCGAATGACGGCGCCACGCTGACGGTCAGCAACGGCCCGTCCTCGTGCGCCTGCATACCGGTGGCCGCCTCGGCCAACCGGTCGAAACCTTCGCCGAGCAAGGGCAGCGCCACCTGGCCGGTGTCCGTGAGCAGCAGCGCCCGGGTCAAGCGGCGGAACAGGGGCGCGCCGCAAAACTCCTCCAGGGCCTTCACCTGGTGGCTGATGGCCGCCGGGGTCACGTTCAACTCCTCCGCCGCCTTGCGGAAGCTGAGATGGCGCCCGGCCGCCTCGAAGGCGCGCAGGGCATTAAGGGGCGGCAGTTGCCGTTTCATCCAACCAATAGATTAGTTTTTATATCCCGTTACGAGAGAAGAACTCGTTTGTCGGAGGGGCATTTTGGCGTCATTTTCCCAGTCATACAAGGCTATTTCATCGGGGAACGCGAGATATAGGCATTATTTTTTCTAACCTTACGCTCCGCCCCGGCTTTTACAAGGAGACCCTGACCATGTTCGAGCTCAACCTTCCTCCCAGCAATCTGACCCCCTATCTGCGGCGTGTCCGGAGCGAGCGGGCCGAAACAGTCGCCGAAATGCTGCGCGCCGGTATCGTTGCCATTGGAGAGAGGATCGCGGCCCTTGCCGCGGCCCGCGCCCGCCGGCGCTTGCGGCGCCAGACGGTGCGCGACCTCCGGTCCCTGCCGGACCGTACTTTGCGGGACATCGGATTGTCGCGCAGCCAGATCTGGGCGGTCGCGGACGACTTGGTGAATGGCGCGACGGGCCATCGTGCGCCACCCTCCGCGCCGCCGTATCGCACCGCCGTGAATGAGAATCGGCCGGGCCGGCGAAGCGCGGTGACATGCGCTGTCGCCGGCTGCGGTTGACAGTCGCCGTTAGTCCACGCCGACCCGGTCACGGAGCCAAGCAATGATTGCCATGGAATACGCCTTCGCCCTCCCCGACGACTTTGACATGGCGGTGATCCGCCGCCGCGTGGCCGACAAGGGGCGTCTCTTCGACACCTATCCGGGCTTGCTCCGGAAGGCCTTCCTGGCACGCGACCGCCGGGAGGACAACCCAGGGAAGCCGGCTGATACCGGTAACAGCTATGCCACCTTTTACCTCTGGACATCGGCCGAGGCGGCGGCCGATTTTCTCGGCGGGCCGGATTTCGCGGCCGTCTGCGCGGCCTTCAGCCGGCCGGCGGTACGCTTTTATGCTCCGCTTGGCACCGCAACCGGAAATGAAAAAGCCGTACCCGCGGTTGCCGTTCGGTCGGCCGCCAGCGTGGCGGCCGA
>JAJFGI010000302.1 GCA_021776215.1 Kiloniellaceae bacterium
CGCCACAGGGCTACTGGCCGCCCTGCCCGCCCCGCGCCTGGAGCTGCCACGGGAAAAGCCGGCCGTACCGGCGCCGGTCGTTGCCAGCAAGACCTTCGAGTATCCCGTGCATGACATCTATCGCCTCAACTTTTGCTTGCGCTGGGGCTTGGATTGCGGCGAACCGGCGGCAACCGCCTGGTGCCGGGAGCAGGGATTTGCGAAAGCCAGCGACTGGAAGATCGACCAGGATATCGGCTCGCTCTTTCCCACGTTCGTCTTGGCCGACAAGCGGGTCTGCGCCCAGGGCCCGTGCGATGGATTCGAGGAGATTACCTGCACCAACTAGCGCTGTCGGACGGGGCCAGGCCGTCGAAACCCCACCCCTGATAGAAGAATTGCCCTGCCCCCCGACCCAATCCTTAACGCTTTCTCAAGGGCACCTGGCCGAAAATGGGGAACCAAAACCTCATTCAGGGAGGCCCAAGCGTGGCGCATGTATCCAACCCCGCCATCGAGGAGCGGGGTGCCATTCAGGAGCCGAGCAGGCCGAAGACCCGACCGGCGCGGCGTGAGACAGCAAAAAACTCCAGCGAGTCTTTCCTTAACCATTACTTCAAGCGATTGAATCCGGAGGTTGCCGCCTCCTTCACGCCGGAACAGCGCGACGCCATCATGATCATGTTCGGCGCGCGCGAGATCGCCAGGCATTCCGTCGAAATCCGCCGGTCGATTCCCGTCGGCCGGCGCCGTTTCTATCTGGTGTTCCTGATGGGTCCCGAGCGGCGCCATTTCATGCGCCTGCACAGTCAGGACCCGGTCTCGCGACGTTTCAATATTCTCTTGTATCTTGGCGCCGGCGCGCTGCTTTTGGCGCCCGTCCTGGCGCTGCTCCTGTACGGCACCGGAATGTAGGGCGCGGCCCCGGTGGCACGTCGCCGGTCACTGGCGCCCATGCGCTGGTTTCGGCTATGGTCGCCGGATGCGGCAGTTGCAGCCGATACGTGCCGCCGGATGAGCGCGGCAGGCGATGACACGGTCGCCCTCGGGCCCGTCGCCCAGTCGCTGGCGCGGGGTGTCGGCCGGGCCTTGCGCGATTTCGGCTATGTCAGCCTAAGTGAATTCACCCTGCGATCGCGGCGGCGCGTCGATGTCATTGCCCTGGACCGCAGCGGGACCATCGCCATTGTCGAGGTAAAATCCTCCATCGAGGACTTCCGCGCCGACCGCAAATGGCGCGACTACCAGGCCTATTGCGACCGGTTCTACTTCGCCGTGCCGCCGGATTTCCCGCGCCAGGCGTTGCCCGAGGATTGCGGCCTGTGGATCGCCGATGCGTATGGTGCCAGCCTGCGGCGCGAGGCACCCCTGCAACCCCTCAACGCGGCCAGGCGCCGGTCGCAGATCCTGCGCTTCGCGCAGACTGCGGCGCACCGCCTGGCCCGTTTCAGCGAATTTCCAAAAGGCAGATAACGGCCCGACGGCGGACCACGCCAGCGGGATGATTATTTGTTGAGCTTGGCGATGGTCCCGGTGGTCGAATAGCCCCGCATCAGCTCCGCCAGCACGACCCGGCCGCCGCGCCGGCGCACGACATCGGCGCCCACGATTTCCTGGGCCGTATAGTCCGCTCCCTTGATCAGCACGTCCGGACTCAGCGCCTCGATCAGCCTGAGCGGCGTGTCCTCGGCGAAGACCACCACCAGATCCACATCCGCCAGGGAGGCCAGCACCGCCGCGCGCGCGGCTTCCGGCTGCACCGGCCGGCCGGCTCCCTTGAGACGGCCGACGGACGCGTCGCTGTTCAATCCGACCACCAGACGGTCGCAGGCGGCGCGCGCCTGGCGCAACAGCGAAACATGCCCTGGATGCAACAGATCGAAGCAGCCGTTGGTGAAGCCCAGCGTCAGCCCGCCGCGACGCCAGCGTGCCGCGTGCTCGAGCATGCCGGCGGCATCGGCCACCTTGGCCTCGGCGGCAACCAGGTCGGCGGTATGGTGGGCGCGCAGAATTTCCCGGGGATAGGCCACGGCGGTTCCCAGCTTGCCGACCACGATACCGGCCGCGACATTGGCAAGCCGGGCGCCACGCGCCAGATCGCAGCCGGCGGCCAATGCCCCGGCCAACGCCGCAACCACCGTATCGCCGGCACCGGAGACATCGAAAACCTCGCGCGCGGCGGCCGGGAAATGCCGGGCCGGCGTGTCGGACTGCAGCAGGATCATGCCCTTCTCGCTGCGCGTCGCCAGCACGTTGGCGACCCCGGCGCGCTCTATCACCGCGCGGCACGCGGCGATCACCTGAGCGTCGTCATCGACGGGCAATCCGGTCGCCAAATGCAATTCGCGCCGGTTCGGCGTGATCACGGTGGCGCCGCGATAGATGCTGAAATCTCGCCCCTTCGGGTCAACCACCACCGGCCGACCGGCCGCGTGGGCGACGGCGATCAGCGCCGCGATCGTCGCCGGCTGGAGGGCGCCCTTGCCATAGTCCGAGAGAATCATGGCGCCGACCGCCGGATCGGCGAGGGCCGCCCGCGCCGCGGTCACGATGTCCGCCGCCACCGCCGGCGCCAGCGGGCGCGCGCTTTCCCGATCGGCGCGCAGAAGCTGCTGCCCGGCGGCGATGAAGCGCTCCTTGATGGTGGTCGGCCGGTCTGCCTGGGTCAGCAGACGGCAGCGGTCGCCCACCTCAGCGGCGCCCAGGCGGGCCACTTCGCGGCCTGCCGGATCGTCGCCCACCACCGCGATGAGATCGGCGCTAACGCCGAGAGCGGTGAGGTTGCGCAGCACATTGCCGGCCCCGCCCAGCATGGTCGCCTCGCGCTCGACCGTTAGGACCGGAATTGGGGCCTCGGGCGAGATCCGCTCGACCGCGCCATAGGCGAAGCGATCCAGCATGACATCGCCGACCACGACCACCCGGCCACCGGACAGCGCCTCCAGATCGGCGGTGAGGTCGGCGGCGGGATCGGCGGCGGGATCCGGGCTGTGGTTCATCGGCGGCGGCGCCCGGCTACGGCGTCTCGACCAGGCCCAGGGCCCGCTCCAGGGCGCCGCAGAGCATCTGACCGAGGGTGATGTGCATTTCCTGGATGCGCGCCGTGTTGGACGAGGGGACGATCAGCAGGGGCGCTGCCAGCCCCTTGAGCTCGCCGCCATCGCCGCCGCTGAACGCCGCCGGGACCAGCGCCATCTCCCGCGCCGCCTGCAGGGCCAGGAGGACGTTACGGCTGCGCCCGGAGGTGGAAATCCCCACCGCCACGTCGCCGGCCCGGCCCAGGGCTCGGACCTGGCGGGCGAAAAGCTGGTCAAAGCCCAGGTCGTTGCCGATGGCGGTCAAGGCCGAGGTGTCGGTGGTCAAGGCAATGGCCGAAATCGGCGCCCGGTCGGTGACGTAGCGGACGGTCAGCTCGGTGGCCAGGTGCTGGGCATCGGCGGCGCTGCCGCCGTTGCCGAAGAAAAGCAGCTTGCCGCCTTGGCGAACGGCCTCGGCCGAGACCCGCACCAGCTCGGCGAAGGGGCTCCCCAGCGCCTGGCGGGTGGCGGCGGTCACCGCCGCGTGCTCCGTCAGTTCGGCGGTGAAATAGGCATCGAGATCGATCTGACCCACCGGACCTCCCAAAGAGCCGCTCGCGCGCCCCTGTTCGCTAATGTATCCGGGCCACGGGCGCAAGCGAAACTGGCGGTTTTCCGCCCGCCGCCACGGCCCCGGATATTTACCTTTCGGATATACAATTTTCCCTTGCGTTTCGATTGGTTATCCCCCATATGCCGCCCTCACATTATCTGGTCATCTACTGGTTGGGGAGGAGGAATGATGTCGAACGTTTACCCCCTCTTCCAATTGGGGATGGACTTGGAAGAAGTTTCAAGCACCGCCCATGAGGAAGTTGCCGGCATCGCCGGCGCGCCGGAGGCTCTCCAGCGCAAGGATTATTTCATCGAGCGTGACGGGATGCGCTGCGCCGGCACGCATCTGATCATCGACTTGTGGGACGCGGAGCGTCTGGACGATCTGCCGCATATCGAGGAGACGCTCAGGGCGTGTGTGGCGGCAGCCGGGGCAACCCTGCTGCATATACATCTGCACCACTTTACCCCCAACATGGGAGTATCCGGCGTGGCGGTGTTGGCCGAATCCCATATCAGCATCCATACCTGGCCCGAGAACGGCTATGCCGCCCTCGACGTCTTCATGTGCGGCGCCGCGCGGCCGCACGAGACGGTGGAGGTTTTGCGGCAGGCCTTCCTCCCGGCACGCGTCGCGGTTTCGGAGCACCTCCGCGGCCGGATGTCGTGACCGGTTGGGTCGAGGAAAAGCTCCACTCGGGCGTGCGCATGCGCCTGAAGGCGGAGCGGATCCTGTACGACAGCCGCACCGACCTGCAGCGCATCGTCCTTTTCGAGAATCCGCAGTTCGGCCGGGTCATGACCCTGGACGACGTGGTGCAAACCACCGAGAGGGACGAGTTCATCTATCACGAGATGCTCACCCACGTGCCGATCCTGGCGCACGGCGGGGTGCGTAAGGTCCTGATCATCGGCGGCGGCGACGGCGGCATGCTCGAGGAAGCCCTCAAGCACCGCACGGTCGAGCGCGTGACCATGGTCGAGATCGACCGAGGCGTGGTCGATCTGAGCCGGGAGTACCTGCCCTCGATCTGCGGCGAGGCCTTCGACGATCCGCGCACCGATCTGGTGATCGCCGACGGGGTCGAGTATGTCGGCACGTGCGACCGCCAGTTCGACCTGATCATCGTCGATTCGACCGATCCGGTCGGCCCCGCCGAAGTGCTTTTCAGCGACCGCTTTTACCGCCGCTGCAAGGCGTGTTTGACCCCCGGCGGCATCCTGGTCACCCAGAACGGCGTGCCCTTTCTGCAAGGCCCGGAGATCGCCGGCACCTTGCGCCTGTTGCGGCCGATCTTCGCCGATGCCACGTGCTATCTGGCCAGCGTGCCCACCTACATGGGCGGACCCATGGCGTTCGGCTGGGCCAGCGACAATGCGGCCCTGCGCGACACACCGCAGGACATGCTGGAACAACGCTTTGCCGAGGCGCGGATCGATACCCGCTACTACACGCCGGGCGTGCATCGCGGCGCTTTCGCCTTGCCCGGCTATGTCGCCGAGCTGATCGGCTAAGCCTGCAGGAACCGCTGGCTTTCCCCTTCGAGGACCAGGGCGGTGAGCAGGCCGCCGTAGCACGCGCCGGTGTCGATGCCGATGCGGTTGGCCCGCACTTGCGGTTCGGACGCCGGGGTGTGGCCGTGCACGATCACCTTGCCCAGATCGCCGCGGGCACTCAAGAACGGTTCGCGAATCCACAGCAGGTCGTCTGCCTCCTGCGCGTCCAGCGGCCGCGCCGGATTGACGCCGGCGTGGACGAACATGTAGTCGCCTTCGACATGGCTCAGCCGCAAGGTAGCCAGGAAGCGGCGGTGTTTCGCCGGCACATGCGCCGCGAGCACATCGGATAGAGAGGTCCGCGACGCGGCGTCTCCCAGAATAGCCGTGTCGATACCGTAGCTCCGCAAGGCGGCCGTACCGCCGTTGCCAAGCCAAAGGCAAGAATCACCGGACCCGTCGAGGACATCGCGCATCAGCAAGTCGTGATTGCCCAGGAGGTGGATGCTTTCGAATCCGGGTAGCGGCGCCTCGATCAGCAGGTCCAGAAGCGCGCGCGTATCAGGGCCCCGGTCGACATAGTCGCCCAGGTAAACGACCGCCCGGCGATCTATCATTGCGGCGCCGCAATCGTCCAGGATGGCCTGATGCAACGCGCGCAGTTGCGCCACGCAGCCATGACTGTCGCCGATGGCATAGACCCGCGTGCCGGTCGGCACACTCGCCCGCGACGATGACGAACCTCCGGAGTTTTTGTCGTTATGGTCGTGCATTTATCGCTTAATTTATTGATTTATCTAAGTTTAATTAATTGTCAACCAAACCGCTCCACACTCTTAAGGCGATATCCAGACATCTCCCGTCCGCATTCCGAGGGATCGTGATCGACATGCGCGCCAGCGCGCCGCCAGCACCGGTTGATCAGGAGGTCGCCCTCCTCGATTTCGTACGCCGCCTTCGCAAGTTCAAGGACGGCCGCCGTGCCGTGCATCTGCGGCTATCGGAGCTACGCCCCTACAACCGGCGCGACCGGCACCTGCGAATTGTCATCAGCACGTTCGACCGCCTGGTCGTGAAATACGAGACCGCTGTCTTCAGGATGTTCAACGACGACCTGGTGATCATCTGCAATGGCGCGAGTATCGCGGATATCGATCACGCCGTTCTGCATCTACGTTTCCTCTTCCGGGACGATCCGATGCTGAAATTGGAGGAGCGCGGCTATCTGCCGTTCTGCGATTGGTTCGATCTGGCCCACAATTACGAGGGCCTGCTGCGTCTGGCGTTGTCGATGGTCGATGAGCGCGCCCGTCACGACGCCCAGGCGGCGGCGCCGCACGTTGCCGCAAAAAAGCGCCCGCCCGAAACACCGCTGGATCCGACCACCCTGGCCGTTATCGAGTCGGCCATCGCCCAGGCCGATCTGACAACCATGATCCTGCGCCAGCCGATCTGCGCCGTCCGTATCGACCACAAGCCAGAGCCGGTCTTCGTCGAGAACTTTACCTCGATCGAGTCGCTTCGCCAAACCCTGATGCCGGATGTGGACTTGCATGCCAACATTTGGCTATTCCAACACCTGACACGATTCCTGGACCGGCGGATGATCGCCCATCTGGCGCATAACGACGACGACATGCTGCGCCGTGCGTTCAGCCTCAATTTGAATGTCGCGACCTTGCTGTCACCGGAATTTCTCGAATTCGACAAAATTCAAAACGCCAGCAAACGCAGTATCATCATCGAGCTGCAACTCATCGATGTGTTCGCCGATTTAGGCGGCTACTTCTTCGCCCGGGATTTCTTGCGCGAGCGCGGCTATCGTTTCTGCCTCGACGGGGTTACCCACGTGTCGCTGCCGCTCGTCGACCGGGATCGTCTCGGCTTTGATTTTGTGAAGGTCTTTTGGGCCGCCGATTTCGGCGATCATTTGAATGGCATTGGCGGCGATCAGCTGACGCAGGCCGTCCAAAGGATCGGGCCCGAGCGACTCATCATGGCGCGGTGTGATTCCGAAAAGGCGCTCGAGGTGGGCGCTTCCCTCGGCATCCTCCTGTACCAGGGCCGCCTGCTGGATGCGATGCTGGCGCGGAGCATGACCCCCGGGCGCTCCATCCAGGGGATGGCGAAAGCTCTGGCGCGGCAACGGGCGGGATCGCGGGCCTAGTTTTTTTGCCGCCCTTGGCCCGGCGGCGCGATCCATGCCATATCTTGGGCATGTCCACGTCCACGACCGACCGGGTGATCGAGGTCGCCGGTCTGTGCAAAGAATTTAACGGCAAGCAGGTGGTCGACGATGTCGCCTTCACCGTGACGCGCGGCCAGACCGTGGCCCTGCTGGGCGCCAACGGCGCCGGCAAGACGACCACCATCGCCATGCTGCTCGGCCTGCTAC
This sequence comes from Kiloniellaceae bacterium, assembly GCA_021776215.1. Taxonomy (GTDB): domain Bacteria; phylum Pseudomonadota; class Alphaproteobacteria; order Kiloniellales; family J153; genus JAJFGI01. The sequence goes on from JAJFGI010000302.1 coordinate 7,504, forward strand.
TGCCCACCGCCGGGCGCATCCAAGTGCTTGGCGAGGACATGGTGCGGCACCGCTACCGGGTCCTCGGGCGGATCAACTTTTCCTCGCCCTATGTGGATCTGCCGCGCCGGCTGACCGTGGCACAGAACTTGATTTTCTTTGCCCGTCTCTATGGCGTCCCCGACCCCAAGGCGCGGCTGCGCGAACTTGCCGAGCAGCTCGACCTGGGGCCTTTGCTGCGGCAACGAATCGGCGAGCTTTCCGCCGGGCAGAAGACGCGCGCTTCCCTGGCCAAGGCATTGATCAACCGGCCGGAGGTGATCCTCCTCGACGAACCGACCGCCTCCCTCGATCCGGACACCGCGGATTGGGTGCGCAGCTATCTGGAGGCCTACCAAGAGCGGCGCGGCGCGTCGATCTTGCTCGCCTCCCACAATATGGCCGAGGTCGAGCGCCTGGCCGCCATGGTCCTGATGATGCGCGGCGGGCGCATCGTCGATCGGGGCACGCCGAGCGAGCTGATCCGCCGGTATGGCCGGCACACCCTGGAGCAGGTCTTCCTCGATATCGTGCGCGAAACCGGCGCCGCCCGGCCGTCGCGGCCGGAACGCGGGACAGCGGCGCGATGAGCGACCGTCCGGTCTATGCCGCCACCTTCGCCCCCAGCCGCATCGGCGCCATGGTACTGCGCCAGGTCTACCTTCTGCGCGCCTCGTGGCCGCGCATTTTCGAGCTCATGTATTGGCCGACCATCCAGATGGTGCTGTGGGGCTTCCTGACCGAATTCCTGCTCACCAACAGTTCCTACATCGCTCAGGCCACGGGGGTGCTCATCTCCGCCGTGCTGCTGTGGGACGTGTTATTCCGCGGTCAGCTCGGCTTCAGCCTGTCGTTCCTCGAGGAGATCTGGTCGCGCAACCTGCCGAACTTGGCGGTCAGCCCGCTGCGCCCGAGCGAGTTCCTGATTTCGCTGATGACCATGAGCCTGATTCGCACCTTGATCGGCGTTCTGCCGGCAACCGGGCTGGCGATCGTCTTCTATCACGCCTCGGTCTACGATCTGGGCCTGCCGCTGCTGGCCTTCTTCGTCAATCTGATCGTCATGAGCTGGGCCATCGGCATGGCGGTCACCGCCCTGATTCTGCGCGTCGGCCTGGGCGCCGAGAACACGGCCTGGCTGGCGATTTTTCTGATCGCCCCGGTCAGCGCCATCTACTACCCGGTGTCCGTGTTGCCGGATTGGCTGCAGGTAGTCGCCTGGTCGCTGCCCACAGCGCCGGTCTTCGAAGGCATGCGGGCGATCCTGATCGACGGCCAGTTCCGGGTCGACCTGCTGATCCATGCCGCCCTGCTCGATGTCTTGTATCTGGCGATCGGCGCCGGACTGTTCCTGTTCTCCTACCACGTCGCCCGCCGCCGAGGCCTGCTGCTGCAGATCGGCGAATAAGCTCACGCCGGCCCGCTCACCCCCGCCTGGGTGAAAGTCGCCATGCCCGTATGGCACGCCGCCGCCGCCTTGAGCAGGAGCAGGGCGACGACCGCGCCCGAGGCCTCGCCCAAACGCATATCGAGATCGAGAAGCGGCCGCTTGCCAAGCCGCTGCAACAGGCGGCCATGGCCCGGCTCGACCGAGACGTGGGCCACCTGGCAGTGGTCGAGCGCCGCCGGGTCAAGGGCATGCAGCACCGCCGCCGCCGCCGTACAGGCATAGCCGTCGAGCAGCACCGGCACCCGCGCCCGGCGCGCCGCCAGGATGGCCCCGGCGATGGCGGCCAGCTCCAATCCGCCCAAGTGCCGCAACACCTCGAGGGGATCCGTCATGGCCTCGCGGTGGCGGGCGACAGAGGCCTCGACCAGCGCCACCTTGTGTGCCAGGCGCGCCTCGTCGATGCCGGTGCCACGGCCGACCCAATCGCCGGCCGCGCCGCCGAAAAGAGCGTGGCACAGGGCCGCGGCGCTGGTGGTATTGCCGATGCCCATCTCCCCGAGCATCAGCACGTCGATGCCGTCTTCGACCGCCAGCATGCCATAGCTCATGGCCCGGGCGCAGTCCGCGTCGCTCATGGCCGGCGACTCACTGAAATCGGCGGTGGGTTCATCAAGCGCCATCTCGTAAACGCGCAAGTCCGAGTCGGCGAACCCGCACAGCTGGTTCACCGCCGCGCCGCCGTCGAGGAAATTCTTGACCATCTGCGCCGTGACCGCCGCCGGATAGGCGGAGACACCGCGCGCCGCGATGCCGTGATTGCCGGCGAAGACCGCCGTGAGCGGCCGCTCCAGCCGAGGCGGATGCCGGCCCTGCCAGGTCGCCAACCAGATGGCCAACTCCTCGAGCCGGCCCAAGGCGCCCGCCGGCTTGGTCAGTTGCGCCTGATGCGCCGCCGCCGCCACGCTAGCCGCGCCATCGGGGGCGGGCAGGTCCTTGATCATGCCGCGTATTTCCTTCAGGTTGGGCTGTGGCGATGGCGCGCCGGGCATAGTCTGTGTCCTCGCTGAATAGGGTGGGGTTCGCCGGAGGTTGTCGTTTGCGGATCGGCGCAACTGTCCTATAACCAGCCTCCGATGACCATAGGCTTTGCGCCCGCACGCGCGCGGGCACCGCGAGATGCGCCCATGACACCCACCTTCGATGCCGCGCGCCGCTTGGCGGATGTGAGGGCTTGCCTGGGCCTTCTCACCCGCATTCCCGTGCCCGGCGGCGGCGACGGGGACGGCGTAGCGGCGCGCAGCGAGGTCGCCGGCGCCAGTTGGGCGTTTCCG
>JAJFGI010000303.1 GCA_021776215.1 Kiloniellaceae bacterium
CTGAATTTTCGCCATATGGAGCCGTCCGCCGCCGTCGAAGCCAATATCCGTGAAAAGGTCGCGAAGCTCGAACGCTATTTCGACCGCATCATCGGCTGCCGCGTGGTCGTCGAGGCGCCGCACCAGCGGCAAAGCAAGGGCAAGCTGTACACCATCAGCGTCAACATTTCCGTGCCCGGCAAGGACCTGGTGGTGAACCACACGGGACCGAAGAACCACGCGCACGAAGACGCCTATGTGGCCATCCGCGATGCCTTCAACGCCGCGGCACGGCAGCTTGAGGACCATTCGCGCAAGATCCGCGGCGACGTGAAGACCCACGAGGCGCCGCCGCACGGCAAGGTCGTGCGCTTGTTTCCCTACGAGGGATACGGGTTCATCACCTTGGCGGACGGGCGGGAAATCTACTTCCACCGCAACGCCGTCACCAACGACGGGTTCGATTCCCTGGAGGTGGGCAGCGAGGTGCGCGTCGCGGTGGCGGAAAAGGAAAGCGCCGAGGGACCGCAGGCGAGTACGGTCGCGGCCATCGGCAAGCACCACATCGTCGAGTAGGCCGACTCCGCTCACGCCTCGGCGTGCAGGAACACCAGACGCGCCTTGCCGTACTTGCGCGCATCCACGGTGGTGAAACCGTCGGGCACCGCGAAGTCCTCCGTGGCCATCAGTTCGATGACCAGCAATGCCCCCGGCACGATCCAGCCGGTATCGCGCAACGCCGCGATGGCCGGCGCGGCCAGGCCCTGACCATAGGGCGGGTCCATCAGGACCACGTCGCAGGGTATCGCGGCGCGCGGCGGCCGCAGGACGTCGTAGGGGACGATCTCGCACCGGGATTGCTCGCCCAGCGCTTGGATGTTGTCGCGGCAGGCGGCAACCGCCGCCGCCTGGTTTTCCATGAACGTCACCTGCGCCGCCCCGCGCGAGACGGCCTCCAGACCCAGCGCCCCGGTGCCGGCGAAGGCATCGAGCACCCGGGCATCGATCAGCGGATTGGCGGCCTCGGCGCGCGCCGCCGGCCACGGCAGCTTGCCGCGCTCGAGAATGTTGAACATGGCCTCGCGCGTTCGATCGGCGGTGGGGCGCACCGCCAGACCCTCGGGGGTCTGCAAATGGCGGCCCCTATGCCGGCCGGCGACGATGCGCATGGCTTTTTTTCTCAGGCGCCGGGCGGCTTTTCTTGGCAGCCGGGCGGCGCGATGTGCCGGCGTCCGGCTTGCCGACGCCGAGTTGCTCGCGCAGCACCTTGCCCGTCACCTCGCGCACGTCGCCGGGCGCCAGGTGGCCAAGCTGAAAGGGGCCATAGGCCACCCGGATCAGGCGGTTGACCGTCAGGCCGATATGCTCGAGGACGCGCCGCACCTCGCGGTTCTTGCCCTCCTTCAGGGCCACCTCCAGCCACGCATTGGCGCCGGCCTGCCGCTCCAGCACGGCTTCCATGGGCCCGTAGTCGATGCCGCCGATGCGCACGCCGCGGGCGAGGGCGCTCAACCGGTCCGCCTCCGGCCTGCCGTGCACCCGTACCCGGTAGCGCCGCGTCCACCCGGTCGCCGGCAATTCCAGGCGCCGCTTCACGGCGCCGTCGTTGGTCAGCAACAGCAGTCCCTCGGACGTGAAGTCGAGGCGGCCGATGGTCAGCACGCGCGGCAGCGAGGCCGGCAACCGGTCGAAGACCGTCGGCCGGCCCTGTGGATCATGCGCCGTGGTGATCACCCCCTTGGGCTTGTGATAACGCCACAGGCGGGCCGCTTCCGGCGCCGGCAGCGGGGTGCCGTCGACGGTGACCGTCGCCCCCGGCGGCACCGTCGTCGCCGGTGTGTCGAGACGGATGCCGTCGATGCTCACCCGGCCGGCGGCGATCCAGCGCTCGGCCTCGCGCCGCGAGCACAGGCCGGCGCGGGCGATCACCTTGGCAATGCGCTCGGGACCGGCTGTCTTGCCGGTGGTCACGGCGTACCGGCGGCGGCGATCAGGGCCGCGAAGATGGCGTCGTCACCGGCGGTGATCGCGAACTCCGGGTGCCACTGCACGCCCAGGCAGAATCGGTGCGCGGGCGCCTCGATGCCCTCGATGACACCGTCCGGCGCGCGAGCGGCCACAGCGATGCCGGGACCGACATCCTTGGCGGCCTGATGGTGCGCGCTGTTGACCGCCAGGGTCTGCGCGCCGCAGATGCGATGCAGGAGCGATCCCGGCGTCAGCGCCACGTCGTGGCCGGGCTGATCGCGAGGAGTCGGCTGCTCGTGGGCCAGGGCATTCGGCACCTCGTCGGGGATGTGCTGGACCAAGGTGCCGCCGAAGACGACATTGAGAAGCTGCGCCCCGCCGCAGATGCCGAGAACCGGCAGATCCCGGGACAAGGCCGCCGTCGTCGCCGCGAGCTCGAAGGCGGTGCGCCGATCCTTTGTTTTCACCGTGGCATGACGGGTGGTGGCGCCGAAATGCGCCGGGTCGATGTCGAAGCCGCCGCCGGTCACGATCAAACCGGCCAGCGTGTCCACATAGGCCGCCGCCTCGCCGGGTTCGTGCGGCAATAAAACAGGCAGGCCGCCGGCGCGCAGCACGGCGGTGCAATAGTTTTCCCGGATCGCATACCAGGGGTGCTTGGCATAGCCGCCCGCGGGTTCCGCATCCAGGGTCAGACCAATAACCGGCCGGGTGCTCATGGGGCGCAGATATAGGGGCCGCGCCGGCGCCTGGCAACGGTTGTGCCCGGCCTACAAGTGCCCCATCTCGAAGTCCTCGCAGGACTGGTCGTGCTGGGAAAGCCCTTCCTCCAGCAGATCGGCGAGTATCGGGATGCCGAGCAGATAGCGCGCTGTCGAGCCGGTCTGCCGGTCGAGCGCAGCGGCCACGGCAGCATCCCACTCGGCGAGGCTGTAGTCGCCGCGCCCGAGCCAGGCGAGCGCCACCATCTGCGCCTGTTCGTCCACGTTCAGATCGTCGATGAAACTGGTCAGCTCCTCGTGCACCGGGTCGTCCGGGTAGTCCGCCAGAACGCCCCGCCCGGCGTCGTCCGTGGGATTGGAGCCGGGGTCCGCTTCGACCACGTCTTCCTTGACGTCGAACTCGCGCGCCTTGACGATCACGAAGCACACCTTGTTGGTATCGATATTCAGCATCGGACCTGGGCCATCCATTCGCCGTTTGGGACTGGGCGGAGTCTGGCCGGAGTCCCGGAAAGGCGCCTTGATGTAAAACAAACGGCGGCCGCTTGACCCGCGGGGGGCGCGGCGGCAGGTTGGCGGCCATGGCAGAGCGTCGCCAATCGCCCATGTCGCAGGCCCTGAACGAGGCGCGGGCCGCCGCCGAATTGGGCGAGGTCCCGGTCGGTGCCGTGCTCGTGGACGGCAACGGTGGCGAGATTCTGGGGCGGGCGCACAATCGGGTCGAGGCGTTGCGCGACCCCACGGCGCATGCCGAGCTTTTGGTGATCAGTGCCGTCGCCCAGCGCCTGGGCCTAAAGCGGCTCGCGGGCGCCGATTTGTATGTGACCTTGGAGCCATGTCCCATGTGTGCCGCCGCGGTGTCGTTCGCGCGTCTGCGGCGGCTTTATTTCGGCGCCTATGATCCGAAAAGCGGTGGTGTCGAGCACGGCCCGAAGATATTCTCGCACAGCACCTGCCATCACCGGCCGGAAGTGGTCGGCGGACTCGAGGAAACCCAATGCGCCGCCTTGTTGCGCACGTTCTTTGCGGCGCGCCGGCCGGGGTGAGCGCCTCTCTACCCCGCACCGGCCGGTTAAGCCACGGGCTTGGCCGGGAAATTCAGGCCGGAAGCGAAATTCCGTGGCGGATCGGCAACTATTTTTGCTGTTGCAGCATGCGCAGGGTTCCGCCCGACGACTAGATATAGTAGATTGGTCAGTTGTAGCGAAGTTATGTAGTGGGTCCGCTGCAGGTTCTGGGGGAACTAGACCGCAATCGGCCCGAGCACAACGAATCAACCCGATTTGAATCCGGGGGCTCGGAAGCACAAAAATGAAAGTAATCGCGATTGCCTCCCGCAAGGGTGGCTCAGGCAAGACCACTTTGGCCGGACACTTGGCCGTTCAGGCAGAACGGGCGGGCGACGGGCCCGTGGCATTGGTCGATGCCGACCCGCAGGGAAGCCTTGCCGACTGGTGGAACAAGCGGGCCGCGGCGACACCGGTCTTTGTGCAGACGGCGTTGTCCGATCTGGCGGACAACATCGCGCGGTTGCGCGATATGGGAACCAAGCTCCTTATCATCGACACGCCGCCGGCCCTGACCTCGTCCATCGGCGACATCATCAAGCAGTCCAATCTGGTGGTGATCCCGACTCGGCCCAGTCCGCACGATTTGCGGTCCATCGGCGCGACGGTGGAACTGGTCGAGCATTTGGGCAAACCGCTGGTCTTTGTTTTGAACGGCGCGACGCCGCGGGCCCGGATCACCAGCGAGGCGGTGACCATCCTCTCCCGGTATGGCCTGCTGGCGCCGGTCATCGTGCATCAGCGAGTCGACTTCGCCTCGAGCATGATCGACGGGCGGACGGTCATGGAGCTACCCGGGGAAACGCGCTCGGCGGCGGAGGTTGGCAAGTTGTGGACCTACCTGGTCAGTCGCCTCGGCGGCAATCTCCAGCTCTCGGTCTTGCCGGCCATACCGGCGCCGTCAGACGATGACAAGATATTCGCCGTGGCCGGTGGCGGAAGGCAGAACATTCGATGAGTCTGCGCGAGGTATCGTCGTCCAAACCGCTTCTGGCGAAAAAGGGGCGGGCCGCGCCGACCAACCCGGGGGCCGTGCGGGTCGGCCCGGCGGAGCCGTCGTTGCGTCCGATCGAGAGCGACGGGGAGGTCTCGCCCGAATCGGCGACGGCGGAGGCGGCCGCCGGCCTTGAGGCGAAGGCCGCCGGAAAGCGGAAAGCCGATGGCGCCCCGGCGGCCAGCCTGCTGCCGTTCAACCTTCTGCGCCAGAAGTACAGCCCGGACGCGTCCCCTGACCTCGCCGAAGATGAGCCCGATATCGCCCCGGCCGACTTCGCCGCGGCGCCGGCGATAGAGCCAAGACAACCGGCCGAGCTGGTGTTGCGGGCCGAGCCGAAACTGGCCGCGGATGCGGACCCGAGCGCACCGGTGGGGGACAAGCCGGCGCTGGAACTGAAAATACCGCGGCCACTGGATGACGAGGCCGACCCGCGCCTCGAGGCGCCGGCCCTTGCGCCGACCCCCAATCCCGACTGGCGTGTTGGCGCCGAGGAAACCGTTCGACCCAAGCGGACGTCCGGCGGCGGCTGGCTGTTGCCGTTGGGCGCTTTGGCGGCGGCGTTCGCGGTGCTGGCAGTCGGCTGGAACATGGCGAATCCGGACTTGGACCTGGGATTCGGGTCGGCGCCGGACGCCATGACCGCGGAGGATGCCGCCGGCGACCCTGCCGCGCCGATATCGGTCGCGCCGCCCCCACCAGTTGCGGAGCCGCCGGCTGCGGCGGATCCGGCCCCTGTCGACCTCCCGCCCTCTCCCGCACCGGCCGAGAGTACGGCGGCTGGCGAACCGCAACCGCCGGCCCCGACTCCGCTTGAATCCAGCATGCCGGCGCCGATTCTCGACCCGCCCGCGGACGCCACGCAGCCGGCTGAGGCATCGACTCAGGCGGACCGGACCGTGCCCGCGCCGGACCAAGCGGCCGCCCCTCAACAAGCTGCCTCCCAACAAGCGGGGGCCCCGGCGACGTCCGCTCCGGTGAAGCCGACGGTCGATGTGGTTAGGCTGGAGCCGAGTGGCGAGGCGGTAATCGCCGGCCGCGCCGCGCCGAACACCGAACTCATCGTCCTGGACAACGGGAAGCCGATCGGCAGCGTTCGGGCGGATCCGTTCGGCGATTGGGTATTCGTGCCGGATGTACCGCTGCCGGCCGGGGATCACGAGTTTGGCCTGGTGGTCAAGACGGTGCAGGAGACGGTGAACTTGCCGGCGCCGAGCAAGCCGTCGTTGCCGCCCGCGCCGGAACCCGAAGCCGCCGTAGCGGCACCCGAGCCGGCACCGGTTACGCCGTCGGATGCGGCGCCCATCCCCGCGCCCGGCCCTACACCCGCCGAGGGATCCGACGCCGAGGCCGGCGGTGCCCCGGACGTTGCGCCGGCTGCCGGCGTGGACGGTCCGGCAGCCCAGTCCACCCCGGTTCCAGCCCGCAAACCCGAGCCTGCAACTGCGCTGGCCGCACCGACAAACGATCAGACGGGACAACTGGGAATGCCGGCGACGAAAACAGCGGACTTCGTTATTCAGCTTGCGTCCGTGAAAACCCGGGCCGGGGCCGAGGAGGAATGGCGCAAGCTCCAGCGGCGGTTCCCCGAAATCCTCTCGGACATGGTGCCGGCGCTCGACGAGGTGAAGTTGGCGGACCTCGGCACCGTCATACGCGTCCGCACCGGGGCCTTCGACAGCCAGCACGAAGCCGCGAACCTGTGCGCCCAGTTCGCGGCGAAGCGGCAAGCGTGCCTGGTCGTCAAGACGTCCGGGGGCAATTGACCCGGCGGACCGCGCGGTTGAGGGGGCTCTAGGCGGAGAGGGCTGCCGTCAGCCCCATCGATTCAAGCAGCATACGGATCTCCTGCCGGGCGGCCAGGTGGCTGGATGCCGTCGCCTCCCCGCCGCCCTCCGTCATCTCCGGCAGATCGAGCAATGTCAGGCCGTTGAGGAAGAGCTCGCGAAAGACCACCCGCTCGCCGAAGCCCGGCGCCAGGCGAAAACCGATGCGGGTGGCGAGCTGCGCCAACAAAGCGCCGATCTCGCGCTTGTTGCGGGCTTCGATGTGGGTCAGGCGATTGCGCATCACGATCCAGTCGATCGGCGCCCGGCCGGCGACGGCGCGCCGGTTGCTCTGCTCCCAGACCATTTGGCAATAGCGGCTGGGACCCAGGACTTCGCGGCGGCGGCGATCGATCTGGGCCAGAACGTCGATGTCGAGAAAACTGTCGTTGAGCGGGGTGACCAGGGTATCGGCGTTCTCGTGCGCCAAGCGCGACAGAAAGGCATCGCTGCCCGGCGTGTCGATGACCAGAAAATCGCAATGGGCCAGCTCCGCGCAGGCCTTGCGCAGGTTCCGCCGGTCCTCCGCCTCGGCGCCGCCGCGGGTGTCGGCTTCCGAGCGCTCCACGCAGCGATGCTCCGGCATGGGCAAGGACCGGCCGCTCTCTTCCGCATAGGCGCCCCGGTTGGCCAGGTAGTGCGACAGCGTGCTCTGCCGGGAATCCAGATCGATACTGCCCACCCTGTAGCCTAGTTTCAGCAAGGCCACGATCAGGTGCATGGCGGTGGTCGATTTGCCGGTGCCGCCCTTTTCATTGCCGACAACGATCACATAGGGCGGCCGCCGCCCAGGCAGGGATTTTATGATCGAGCCGTCCATCTCCGGCGGCCTATTTTCGGGTCGGCGGTCGGCCGGGCCGCGGTGCGACCGGCAAGTACCGAAAGCGCTCGTGGTGCATCGCCCGGATCAAAACAGAATCTTCCACTCGCTCTCGTCCTCATCGTTCCCCGCCGCTTCCTCCGACCCCTCTTCCTGCGTCCCCTCGTCACTGCCGCCCGCACTCGGCGGCCACTCCGGCTCATCGGTCTGGGGCGGGGGTGCCGGCTCGCCGGACAGTGCCGCCGCGGCGGCGTCCGCGGCCCCGGCAGGCTTGGCTGCGTCCTTTTGGGCGAGCGCCGAGAGGACGGCCAGGCGCCGTGCCAGGCACTCGGTCGCGGCCCAGCGCATGACATGCCGCCCATCGGCGATACGGTGCGCGGCGCCCCACAGCCGCCGCCGTGCCGAGTAGATGGACAGCACGATATCCTCGCCGGGCAGGGCGGCGTCGAGCGAGGTCGTATAGGGCGGCAGATCGTGATCCAGGAGCTCGGAGACGATATCCCAGGGATAGCCTTCGTCGACCAGCAGCTCGACCAACTTGCCGGCCTCGCCCGAGGTTTCCCCCAAGACGAAGGACATGATGATGTCGAGCTCCCTGCTCCCCTGGTCGGCTTCGGCAAGCGAGGCCAATAGCCGGTCGAGGACCTTTGTCCTGGCCCCTTGGTGGTGCATCATCCTCCTCGTTCGACCGCGGTGGCGTACCGGCGAACAACGACATGCTACCCGAAATTCCGCTGCCTCGAAACACCGTGCGAGGGTTTGCCGGCGGCGGCCGCGAATCGCCGGAATCAGGCGGGTTCGCGGGCGGCGAGACTACCGATATCCCGGCGGCAAAAGCCCTCCGGCCAGTCGATCCGGTCGACCGCCGCGTAGGCCCGGGCCCGGGCCGCGGCCATGGTCGGTGCCATGGCGGTGACATCGAGCACCCGGCCGCCATTGGCCAGCAGCCGGCCGTCCGGCCCGGCGGTGGTGCCGGCGTGGAAGATCACCACGTCCGGGTCCTGGGCGGCGGCGTCCACACCGCGGATTTCGGATCCTTTGCGGTAGGATCCCGGATAGCCCTTGGTGGCCATGACGACGGTCAGCGCCGGCTGCTCGCTCCAGCGCAGGTCCAGGGTGGAGAGGACCCCATCGCAGGTGGCGATCAGCGCCGGCAGCAGATCGGACATCAGGCGCAGGCACAGGACCTGACATTCCGGGTCGCCGAAGCGGACGTTGTATTCCAGCAGCTTCGGTCCGTCGTCGGTGAGCATCAGGCCGGCATAGAGCACGCCTTTGTAGGGATGGCCCTGCTCCTTCATGGCCCGCACGGTCGGCCGGATGATGTCGCTGAGCACCTCGGCCTCGAGCTGACGCGAGAGTCCGGGGACGGGGGAGTAGGCGCCCATGCCGCCGGTATTGGGTCCGCGGTCGCCGTCGAAGGCGCGCTTGTGGTCCTGCGCCCAGGCGAGCGGCAACACCGTCTCGCCATCGACCAGGGCGAAGAAGCTGGCCTCCTCGCCGTCGAGCACCTCCTCGATCACCAGCGCCTGGCCGGCCTCGCCGAGACTACGGTCCACCATGATGGCATCGATGGCCGTTTCCGCTTCGGCGACGGTCTTGGCGATGACGACGCCCTTGCCGGCGGCCAGGCCGTCGGCCTTCACGACGATCGGCGCGCCGGCCTCGCGCACGAAGCTCTTGGCCGAGCTGGCATCGACGAAGCGGCCGTACTCGGCGGTGGGAATGCCGTAGCTGGCGCACAGGTCCTTGAGGAAGCCCTTCGAGCCCTCCAGCATGGCCGCGGCCCCGGTCGGCCCGAAGGCCTTGATGCCGGCCTCGGTCAGGCGGTCGACCAGGCCGGCGACCAGCGGTGCCTCCGGTCCGACAACGACGAAGTCGATGGCTTGACGGGTCGCGAAGGCGACAAGGCCCGGCACGTCGTCGGCGTCGATGGCCACGCATTCGGCGTCCGCGGTGATACCGGCGTTGCCCGGCGCGCAATAGAGCTTGTCGCACAGCGGCGAGGCGGCAATCTTCCAGCACAGGGCATGCTCGCGCCCGCCGCCGCCGACCACCAGTACATTCATGCTAATTCGCCCTTCTCCTGCGCATCCGGCGTCTGGTCTCGGCACCGTGGGTCTTGTAGCATAGGCGCAAGCCATGAGCGACTTTTCAACCGATCCCAATCGCGCGCGCGCAGGCCCGGACGAGTCCGGCGCCGCCGTGCCTGCCGCCGACAACCGGCCGATCTTCTCGATCTCGGAAGTCTCCCAGGCCATCAAGCGCACCCTGGAAGGCAACTTCGAGTGGGTCCGGGTGCGCGGGGAAATTTCCGGATTCAAGCGCGCCGCCTCGGGCCATCTCTATCTGTCGCTGAAGGACGAGAACGCGGTTCTCGACGGGGTCTGCTGGCGCGGCAGCGCCGGCCGCCTGGGTCTCGTGCCGGAGGACGGCATGGACGTGATCGCCAGCGGCCGCATCACCAGCTATCCGGGGCGCTCGAAATATCAGATCGTCATCGAAAGCCTGGAACTGGCCGGCGAAGGGGCCCTGCTCAAGCTGCTCGAGGCGCGCAAGCGGGCCTTGGCCGCGGAAGGCCTGTTCGATGCGGCGCGCAAGCGTCCGCTGCCCTATCTGCCGGAGGTGATCGGCGTCGTCACCTCGCCCACGGGCGCGGTCATTCGCGACATTCTGCACCGCCTGGCGGACCGCTTCCCGCGGCATGTGCTGGTGTGGCCGGTCTTGGTGCAGGGCGAGGGCGCGGCCGAGCAGATCGCCGCCGCGATCCGCGGTTTCAACGGGTTGCCGACCGAGGGCCCGGTACGCCGGCCCGATCTCCTGATCGTCGCCCGCGGCGGCGGCAGCCTGGAGGATCTCTGGGCCTTCAACGAGGAAGTGGTGGTGCGTGCCGCCGCCGGCTCGGCGATCCCCCTGATTTCCGCCGTCGGGCACGAGACCGACAATACCCTCATCGACCTGGCCGCGGACCGGCGGGCACCGACCCCCACGGCGGCAGCGGAAATGGCGGTGCCGGTGCGCGCCGAACTGGTCGCGCAGGTCCTCGATGGCGACCGGCGCCTGCGCGGGGCCGTCATGCGTCTGGTCGAGGCTCGGCGGACGCACGTCGAGGGCCTGGGCCGGGGCCTGCCCGATCCGGTTCGCCTGCTCGAAGAAAAAAGCCAGCGTCTGGACGAGCGGGTCGAGCGCCTGCGCAATGCGGCGGAGGTGCTGCTCCGGCGGCATCGCGACCGGGTCGGTCAGTTGGCCGCCCGGGTGCCCCACCCCCGCCGGCAATTGGCCCTGGCGCGGGAGCGTCTGGCCGCCCCGGCGCGCGGTTTCGCCGCGCTGCTGCAGCGGCCGCGATGGCTGATCGATGCCCGCCAGGGTCTGGCCGCCCTCGACCGGGTGCTGGAAAGCACGTCGTACCGCAACGTGCTCAAGCGCGGTTACGCGGCGGTCCATGGCCCGGAGGGGCTTATCGCCCGCGCCCGCCAGGTGACCGCCGGCCTGGCCCTGGAGATCGAGTTCGAAGACGGCCGGGTCGCCGCCACGGCCGATGGGACTCCGCCGCGACCGGCCAAGCGCAAGCCGCGCTCGGGCACCGACCCGCAAGGCTCCCCACAAGGCTCACTGCTTTAGGATGATGCGATTGCGTCTCGCACATCGCTGGGTGCTGGCGTTGGTTTTCGCGACCGTGCCGTTCGTCGGCGGGCTCGCCGGCGCCGAGCTGCGTCTGGAGGGTCAGTTCCAGCAAGGCGGGTTGGTCCAGGGCCACACGGCACCCGGCGCCAAGGTCACCCTGAATGCCCGCGACGTGC
>JAJFGI010000304.1 GCA_021776215.1 Kiloniellaceae bacterium
CCCGTCTCCGGCGGGCAGGCCGGTGCCGAGAATGGGGCGCTGACCGTCATGTGCGGCGGCGACCAGGCGCCTTTCGACAAGGCCAAGCCGGTCATCGACAAGTACGCCCGGGCGTGCATCCTGCTCGGGCCCGCCGGCGCCGGGCAGTTGACCAAGATGGTCAACCAGCTGTGCATCGCCGGATTGATCCAGGGCCTGGCCGAGGGCATGAGCTTCGGCATGAAGGCCGGTCTGGACATGGAGAAGGTGATCGCCGTGATCTCCAAAGGCGCGGCGCAATCCTGGCAAATGGAAAACCGCGCCACGACCATGTGCGAGGGCAAATTCGATTTCGGCTTCGCCGTCGACTGGATGCGCAAGGACCTGGCGATCTGCCTCGCCGAGGCCCGGCGTAACGGCGCCCGCTTGCCGGTCGCCGCCCTGGTCGATCAGTTCTATGCCCATGTCCAGGCCCGGGGCGGCAACCGCTGGGATACCTCCAGCGTCATGCACCTGCTGACGAAGGATTAGGGGCGGGATTAGGGACAATCGACATTCACTCGGCTCCCGTCATCCCGGACGTTAGGCGAGCCCGAGAACCAGAGGTTTTCGGCGCGCGAGCCTTGCGATCCGGGATCCACCCGTCCGCCGTTCGAGCGGCTGCGACATGGATACCGGATAGCTCGGTTCGCCAGCCAAAGCGTCGCTTTGGGGCGAACCGGCTTCCGGCATGACGGCTCGATTGTCGATTGGGGCTAGTCCTCTTTCGACTTCGCCGTTTGCCAGGCCGCCTCCATCTCATCGAGGGACGCGTCGCTCACCGGGCGACCCTCGGCGGCCAGGCCGCGCTCGACAGTCCGAAACCGGCGCTCGAATTTCGCGTTGGCGCGGCGCAGGGCTGTCTCGGCATCGACGTTGAGATGCCTGGCCAGGTTCGTCACCGCGAAGAGGACGTCGCCAAGCTCGTCCTCGAGGCGGTCCTCCGTGCCGCCGTTCGAAATCTCTTGGCGCAGTTCGGCCAACTCCTCCTCAATTTTGCCCAGCACCGGCTCGAGGGTGGGCCAGTCGAAGCCGACGCGGGCCGCGCGCCGTTGCAGGGTCATGGCCCGGCTGAGCGCCGGCAAGGTCCCCGCCACGTCATCCAGGACGCTTGCGGAGGCCCTGTTCTTCCGCGCCTTGGCGGCGCGTTCGGCTGCCTTTTGGACCTCCCATGCCTGGGTTTGCGCCGCCGCGGAGGCGACCGCAGTGTCGGCGAAAACGTGCGGATGGCGGCGGACCATCTTGTCGGCGATGGCCCCGGCCACGGCCTCGAAATCGAACAGGCCATCCTCCTCGGCCATGCGGGCGTGGAAGACCACCTGCAGCAGCAGGTCCCCCAGCTCTTCCCTAAGATCCTCCATATCGCCGCGATCGATGGCGTCCGCAACCTCGTAGGCCTCTTCGATGGTGTAGGGGGCGATGCTGCGGAACGTCTGCTCCCGGTCCCAGGGACAACCGCCAGCCGGATCGCGCAGCCTGGCCATAATGGTTAACAAACGCCTAAGGGCGCTTGCCGGGGGCGTGGAGGAGGGGAGATCTGCCATGCTGCCGCCGAGCATAGCCGAGGGACTGAAAGGCGGCAAAGGTGTGCCGCCGGAAACTGCCGGTTAAGCTACTTCCGTTATATTCTTTAACCTGTTGCACAAGTCTGTCGTCCATTTTAATCTTTTGGCTTATCTTGTGATCGGACCTTGATGATTTGACGTTCATGGCGTATTTCACCGCGACTCGGCGTCCTGGCGCGCCGGTCCGCCGCGGGTCACAACGCCAGTGCTGCCACGACTCGAAGCCAAGCCGTGGCGGGTGCGGAGTTGTGCCGGTGCCTGAGCAACGGCAGTGCCGCGACCCCGCTCGCCAGAAGAGCGCCCGCAAGGAGAACGTATGACTGACACGCCCGAGGTCCCCGAGGTCCCCGAGGTCCCCGAAGTCACTGAACGCGACTCTCAGGTTGCGCCGCGCATTGTCGTCGTCGGCGTCGGCGGCGCGGGCGGCAACGCGGTCAACAACATGATCGAGTCCCAGTTGGCGGGGGTGGAATTCCTGGTCGCCAACACGGACGCACAGGCCCTGCTGCAATCCCAATGCGATCGCTGTATCCAGCTTGGCCGTGGCATTACCCAAGGGCTGGGAGCCGGCTCGCATCCCGAGGTCGGCCGCGCCGCGACCGAAGAGGCGCTGGAGGAGATCATGGGCGTCCTCGAGGGCGCCAACATGGTCTTCATCACCGCCGGTATGGGCGGCGGCACGGGGACCGGCGGCGCGCCGGTGATTGCCCGCGCCGCGCGTGAGGCCGGCATCCTGTCCGTCGGCGTCGTGACCAAGCCGTTCCAGTTCGAGGGCGCCCGGCGCCTGCGCATGGCCGATGCCGGCATCAGCGAACTGACCGAGCACGTCGATACCCTGATCGTCATTCCCAACCAGAACCTGTTCCGCGTCGCCAACGAGAAAACTACCTTTTCCGAAGCCTTCAAGATGGCCGACCGGGTGCTCCACTCGGGCGTGCGCGGGGTCACCGACCTGATGGTCATGCCCGGTCTGATCAATCTTGATTTCGCCGACATCCGCTCGGTGATGACCGAGATGGGCAAGGCGATCATGGGCACCGGCGAAGGCGAGGGGGAACGGCGGGCCCTGGCGGCCGCGGAAGCGGCCATCTCCAACCCATTGCTGGACGACGTCTCCATGAAGGGCGCGCGCGGTGTCCTCATCAACATCACCGGCGGCCTGGATCTGACTTTGTTCGAGGTCGATCAGGCGGCGAATCGCATCCGCGAGGAAGTTGATACGGACGCGAACATCATCTTCGGCTCCATCTTCGACCCCAGCATGGAAGGCAAGATGCGGGTCTCCGTGGTGGCGACAGGGATCGAAGCAGAGAAGGGGAAGCGGCCCCGTGCCGTGCCGATCAGCCTGGTTATCAACCAGCGGCAGGGCAAGCCGGCCACCCCGGTGGCGCGGACCGAGCCGGTGATCCCACCGCCGCCGATGCCCGAAACAACGGCCAAGGCGCCGCCGCCGCCGGAGACGTCGAGTCCGCCACCGTCGGAAGCCCCGGTCGAATCGCCGCCGCCCGCGGCACCGTCCGACAGCGCCACGGCGCGCAGCGAGAACATCGCGGACAAGAGCTTTTTCCAGCGCCTGGCCCCGGCAAAACCGATTTCGCCCAGCGCCGCCGTCCTGGAGGACGACAAGGCGCCACGCCAGGCCGCCCGGCCCATGGGCGGGGCGCAGACCGCCCCGACGGCCATGCCGAGCCTGCGCCCCGACCCAAGTCCGCGCCAGGACCCATCGTCCGAAGATTCCGAGCCGGCGCCGGAAGTGGATTCCGGCCTCGTCGCCGACGAGACCGAGGAGCCCGATCTTGCCCTCGCGGATGCGTCCAATCCGCCCGCCGGTCCGGCCCCGGAAGCCCGGGATGAGGACTCCGGCGACGACGCCGCCCAGGAACACGATGAGACGGATGCGACGCCGCAACCGAAACGCCGGTCCAATGGCATATTTGCCTGGATGACCGGCGGCGGTACCGCCAGCGCCGAGGAGCTCTTCGAGAAGGGCGACCGCTATTACCACGGCCAGGGCGTGCGCAAGAATCTCGCCCTGGCACTGCGGTCATACCGGAAGTCGGCCGAACTCGGCCATGCCGCCGCGCAGAACCGCCTGGGCTGGATGTACGAGAAGGGCGAGGGGGTGGATGCCGACTACGGCGAGGCGGCCACCTGGTACCGCCGCGCGGCCGAGCAGGGCCACATCAACGCCATGAACGATCTGGGCTACATGTACCGGCAGGGCTGGGGCGTGCCGCAGAGCTACGGCGACGCCTTGCACTGGTTCCGCAAGGCGGCGGAAAAATATGACAGCTACGCCGAATACAACCTGGGCCAGATGTACGAGAATGGCTGGGGAACCGAAAAGGACATGGACGAAGCCGTGCGCTGGTTCCGCCGTTCCGCCGCCCGTGGCCACGAGTGGGCGGCCAAGCGCCTCGAGGAACTCGGCATCGGCACCTGACCCGTCGGGCAGGTTCGCTCCATCACCGCACTCATGAGGCGACGGACATGGCGACGGTTACCGACAGCTCCATTTCACGCGCGACCATCCACGAGGACACGGTCGTCCCGGCCTGCAAGCCGTGGAGCGCGCGGATCAAGAAGGGCGACATGCTGCGTCTTGTCGATTTGGAAGGCCGGCAGGCCGTCGATTTCCTGTGCTACAACGCCGCCCATCCCGCCGAGCGGTATAACGCGGCCAACACCCTGAAGCTGAACAAGAACATCTATCTGGGCAAGGGCAGCACCCTGTGGTCGGTGCGGGCGCGCAAGATGATGACCATCGTCGAGGACACCTGCGGCTCGCACGACACCCTCTACGGCTGTTGCTCGATCGAGGTCGACGAGGTCCGCTTCGGCAAGACCAACACCCAGAGTTGCCAATCGAATTTCGAGACCGAGCTGGCCAAGCATGGCCTGGGCGAAAAGGACATCGCCGCCAACATCAACTTCTTCATGTACGTCCCGGTCGAGACCGATGGCGCGGTGGCGATTGCCGAAGGGCTGTCGAAGCCGGGCGACTATGTGGATCTGCGCGCCGAGATGGACCTGTTGGTGGTGATCTCTAACTGTCCCGAGCGCGATAATCTCGCGGCCGGCTACGAGCCGACGCCGATCCGGGCGATCGTCTATTCGCCGGGGTGACGATCGGAGCCATCGAGCGCATCGACCAGGAACGTAAATGCCGCTTCCCAGCCGCCCCCGATACCGCGGCGCGCATCCTCGCTTCGAACCGCCGAATGAACCAGGCGCACATAGGTGCCTTTTCCTTTGGCCGTGAATGTCACCTCGACCCGCGAGTAGGGGGTCGCCTCGCGCTCTCCATTTGCGTGGGTGATCACATGGGCCCATGAGAATACCAGCTTCTCGCCGGGTTGAATTTCCAGATATTGACCTTCAAAACCAACCGACTTGACGTCGTCCTTGGACTTGAGGAACCGCCAAGTCCCCCCCGGACGCAGATCGATGGTCGCGGAGTGAAGCGAATTCGGCGTCTGTCCAAACCACTTCACAACGATGTTCGGATCCGTCCACGCTTCGAACACCTTCGCAGGGGCGGCCGCGAAATACCCCTCGACGATGATTGGATCGTCGCCGGGTTCGGATATGACAAACTCCATTGTCAATCTCCCTCACCGGCCAAGTGTTGAGCAAGATTGTCGAATTGGTGCGTCCAAAAGGCCTGATAATCGATCAGCCAATCCGTCGCCACTTTCATAGGTTCCGCATTGAGGCGGCAGTGACGGGCGCGCCCCCTTTTTTCGACGATCAGCAAGCCGGCGTCGCTCAGCACGCGCACATGTTTGGAAACGGCTGTTTGCGACATGTTGAAAGGCTCCGCGAGATCGGAGAGCCGTGATTCCCCATGCATCAGTCTCGCCAGTATGGCCCGCCGCGTTCCATGGCTGAGGGCTGCAAAGGTCGTGTCGAGATTTCCCATTTGCATTCCACGTATCACTGAACCATTTGGTTGACAATATATCCGAATGATTTTAAGAAGCCAATACGCCGTGGCCGTCGTCAGGCCGGAAACCTAAATACCGTCGCAAACGGAAATCGTGAAACAGGAGGAAATCGCATGCCTAACTACATCATTGCCTATCACGGTGGGAAAAAGCCGGAGAGCCCAGAGGAGGGAGCCAAGCACATGGCGAAATGGAAGGCATGGTTGGACGGTCTCGGCGATGCCGTGGTCAATCCCGGGACACCGTTGGGGAAGTCCAAAACCGTAACCGCCAAAGGCGTTTCGGACGGCGGCGGCCCGAATGCCTTGACCGGATACTCCGTCGTGAAAGCCGACAGCATGGATGCCGCTCTCGACATGGCGAAGGCATGCCCATTCCTCGACGTCGGCACGCTCGAAGTTGCCGAAATGATGGAAATGAAGTGACGAAAAAAATCCCCGCCAACAAATTTTTCAACTCTCTTCGTTCGGCGTCTTGCGTGGCTTAATTCACAGGAAGCCCGGATAAATCAATGCCATATGACGCTCATCTCTTGGAATTGATGCGGGAAGCGCTGAAAAAGTGTCCGGGAATTTCCGAGAGAAAAATGTTCGGCGGAGTCTGCTGGATGTTGAATGGGAACATGCTTTGCGGCGCCGAAGTTGGCAGGTTCATGTTTCGTGTCGGCAAGGATCTGGAACGAGAAGCACTTTCCCGATCCGGTGCGGTTCCAATGGACATCACTGGGCGGCCGATGAGAGGAATAATTTGGGTCGAGGCGGCTGCGGCGCTCGATGCCGGGCTTGAATCCTGGATCCGGTTTGCCTCGCAGTTCGTGGGGAGCCTGCCTCCCAAGTAGCCTAAAGCTCTTGGAAAGAGCGCCATGACAGTGCTTTACGAATGGCCGCCAACCCGGTCACAACGCGCAAAATGGGTTCTCGAGGAGTTGGGGATCGACTACTCGAGCCAAATGGTCGACCTGCCGGAAGGGCAGCAGAATTCAGAGGCCTACCTGGCCATTCATCCGTTGGGTGTCGTTCCCGCTCTTAAGACCGACACCTACACGATTTTCGAGTCGGTTGCCATCGTGCTGCAACTGATCGACGAATACCCCGAGAAGAATTTGGCGCCCGCAGTCGGAACCCCGGAGCGAGCCTATTATTACCAATGGAGTGCGTTTGCATGCGCGGAATTGGACCCTCCAATAATGATGTATTTCGACAATACGATGCGCCCGCTGAAGCATATGCGCCCGGCGGGAGCGCAGCATGACGCGAGGCTCGCTGAACGGGGACGTAGCGATTTCGCAACCCGTGCCGGCATCCTGTCGAAGGTGCTCAGTGATCGTGCCTATTTACTTGGATCCGAATTTTCAGGCGCCGATATCCTGGTCGGCCACAGTTGCTTCATGGCCACGCACACGGGATTGATCGGCGGCTATCCTGTTCTTCAAGCGTACTACGAACGGCTGCAACAACGGCCCGGCCATCGGCGAGCCTACGCTAGTTGACGAAACGAGGCATCGAGCGGGGCTCGCTTTCGGGGGCTCGCTTTCTGGGGCTCGCTTTCTGGCCGTTGTGATCGTACAGAACGCGCATAATGTATATTATGGAAAATTAATAGGTCGGAGGAATCAAGCCGCAAGCTCAATGACCATGCCGTCGTAGCCAGGCTCCACCCCGGCAGGACACCGGCGGCGAAGATCCTCGTAGTCGATCTGATGATTCATGTGCGTCAGGATGGCCCGCGCCGGCTTCACGCGGGCGATCCAGGCCAGCGTCTGGTCGAGGTGGGAATGGGTCGGGTGCGGTGCATCGCGCAGGCAATCGACAATCCAGACGTCGATGCCCTGCAACGCCTCGAACGCCGCGTCATTCAGAGAAACCACATCGGTCGAGTACGCGACGGCGCCGAAGCGCAAGCCCAGCGTCGTCTCCGGGCCATGGCCCTGGATGAATGGGATCGCACGGATGTC
>JAJFGI010000305.1 GCA_021776215.1 Kiloniellaceae bacterium
CACCGCCTAGCATGAACGGCTTGGTGAGCGTGGCGCCGATTTTGTTGGCGGCGGCGACCGCCCCCCGCGCGCCGGTGATACCCTCGAGTATCAGCGCGAACTCATCGCCGCCGATTCGGGAAACCATGTCGCCCCGGCGCATGCAGGCCGAGAGCCTTTCGCCGACGCCACGCAGCAATACGTCGCCCGCCTGGTGGCCCATGGTATCGTTGATGGGCTTGAAATTGTTGAGATCAAGATAGAACAGGGCGCAAGTGCCGCCTGAGCGTTCCATGCGGCTCAGGGTCTTCGGCAGATACTCGTCGAACTGCATCCTGTTGGGCAAACCCGTCACCGCATCGATTCTGGCAAGGTGTGCCAGCTTGTTGCGCTGAAACTTGCGTTCACAAGCAAAGCGGATGCTTCGCGATAGATTCTCGCTCGCCGCCAGGCCCTTGATGAGAAAATCCTGCGCGCCGCTGTGCAGGGCCATAATCGCCAGGCCTTCGTCCTCGTTGCCGCTGAGGACGAGAACGGCTGCGGTCGGAGACAATCCGATTAGAAGCTCGACCGCCTCCAAGCCGTTCGCGTCGGGCAGGTTCAGATCGACAAGGATCACGTCGAAGAGCATTTGGCCCAGACGTTCGACGGCCTGATTCAGGCAATTGGCGTGATGGACCTGGAAGCTGCCCTCGGCGGCCGTCCTCAGCGACTCGACCACCAGGCGGGCATCACCAGGGTTATCTTCAACCAATAGAACGTCGAGGTTGGAGCCAACGGACATCTATTCCTCCCGCCTAGTCAAGGGGCGGTAGTACAACGATTTCCAGCCAAAATTCCTCAATAACACTAATCACGTCAACGAACTGCTGGAAATCGACGGGTTTGGATATATAACAATTCGCGTTCAGGTTGTAGCTCGTCAATATGTCGGTTTCAGCTTGAGAAGTGGTTAATACGACCACTGGTATCCGCCTTATATCGTCGTGCTTGTTGATCTCGGCCAGGACCTCCTGGCCACTGAGTTTGGGTAGGTTAATGTCGAGCAGAATAAGATCCGGCCTCGGGGCGTGCTCGTGCGCGCCACGCCGCATGAGGAAGTCCAGCGCCTGAACACCGTCCGTGACATGGTGGACGGTGTTGCAGATCTTGCCCGCTGCCAGGGCTTCCTGTGTCAAGCGGGCGTCGCCGGGTGAATCTTCCACCAGCAAGATATGCGCCGTTCTAGTCGTAGATCTATCCATCCTGATCTCCATCGTTTGCGGGCAGAGAGAAAAATACCGTCGTCCCGATGCCCGGCTGCGATTCAGCCCAGATGCGCCCGCCGTGCCACTCGACGATACGCTTGCAGATAGCCAGGCCTATGCCCGTGCCTGCGTACTTCTCACGGCTGTGCAATCGCTGAAACGGTTCGAAAATCTTGGTCAAAAAGCGTTCTTCGATACCGAGACCATTGTCCTTGAGGGCGATCAGGGCTTCCGGCCCGTCGCGCGTTGCCGACACGGCAATTTCGGGGCGGTGCTCTTGCCGATACTTGATCGAGTTGCTGATGAGATTCTGGAACAAGCTCGTCAGGTGTCGGGCGTCGCCGTGCACGCATGGAAGATTCTCCCATGTGATCTTCGCACCGGTTTCATCGATCGAAGCCTCCAGGTTCGCACAAGCCGCCTCTATCGCCATCGTGCAATCGACGGGGACGACCGGACGTTCGGTGCGGCCGACACGGGAATAGGCAAGCAGGTCGTTGAGCATTTCGCGCATCCGCTGGGCGCCATCGACGGCGAAATGGATGTATTCCTGCGCCTCGCTATCGAGCTTGTCGCCGTACTTCTTCTGCAGAAGCTGGGTGAAACTGGAGACCATGCGCAACGGTTCCTGCAGGTCATGGGATGCCATGTAGGCGAAGTATTTCAACTCTTCGTTTGAGCGGGCCAGCGCCAAAAGCGCCTCGTGCTGAATCGAATTGTCGACGCCGGCGACGATGTAGGACTCGACTGCGCCGGTCTCGTCTGCCAACGGCGTCGTCGACAGCAGCATCGGAATCTCTTGCCCACTCTTGCTGCGGTACGTCGCCTCCAAGCCCTGGGATGAGGAGAACGTTTCTTTCTGTTGCAACTGCGTCGAAATATCGAGATCGGCAGCCGTGACGATATTGCGCAAGGGCAGACCAATCAGGTCCAGCTCGGCATATCCAGTCAGGGTCAACGTGGCTTGATTGGCAAAAATGATCAGGGCATCGGTGGAAACGATCATCACGCTCTCGAAAAGCGTGCCAAGAATCGAATAGTGGTGCGAGCGGGGAACAGTGGTAGCTTCCAGGTCATCCTGCATGCGCCGCAAGGTCGCCGCCAGCACGCCGATCTCGTCGTCGCCCTCGCCGGGGATTGTCACCGAGAAGCGCCCGCGGCCTATTTCCGCCGCGCTCTCGGAGAGGCGCTTGAGCGGCATCACGACTTTCCGCGTGGTATAGACGCCGCCGCCCACGGCAAATGCGGCGGCGGCGATGCCGGCAAGCACGACAATCAGGACAACCTCGGCCTGGGTGCTCAGCGCGCGCTCGCGCAACTCCCTCACCCGGCGGTCAACGCTCGGTTTCAGCTTATTATCCAGCAGATTCTTTATGTCCCCCAGGTCTACCTGCATCACCCCCAACAGGTGGTGTACGTTGTCGGACCACTTGGTCAGATTGCGGCCCAACTCGACCGAACTTGCCATGACGGCATCCAGCCGGGACAGCCACGCCAATTCGGCGGCCGAGGTTGGGATGGTGTCGAAGACGGCACGATGTTGCCCGAATTCTGCGATATCCTTGTTGAACCTCTGCCGGCTCGCGACATTCGGCAGGACCAGGTAGCCCTTGATCGCTTCGAATATTTCGGCCGCGTTGATCTCCATTTCCAGGGCAGCCGTGATTTTCTTCAGGTTCGCCGGCGAGGTAAGATCGATAGTCGCCGCCAGTTCCTCGTCCAGGAGACCATTGGTCTCGGTAATAAAGCCCCGCAATTCGGCAATGCCGGCATTGAGACCGTCAGTATCCCGGACAAGGACGGACGCGTTGGCGACGAACGCGCGAAAATGCGCGACAAGGCGATCGACCACTTCCCTTTCGTCTTGCCCTACGGCGTAGCCTTGGAAAGTCTCGCGATAGGCCTCGAAGTCGTTCAGGTAATCGAGGATCCGCGCCTTGCGCTCCGCGGTCGCGCCCCCGCTGGATGCGTAGATCGCTAAAGCCCGTGCCGTTTGGTGGAGGTTGATTTCCATTTCGTGGGCGGCATCGTTCAGCGGCAGCGCGCGCTCCACCAGCACAAGACTGTTGCGGGCAAGCCGTTCGACCCAAATCGACGTAAGCGTGAATACAGCGATGAGAAGCAGCGTCGAGAGGGCAAAAACGAGCGACAACCTGTTCCGAATTGACAAGACGATACCACTCCCACGATAGATAACCCGATCGTATCCGCGTGATGATTGTATTGCTATAGACCACTACCTCACCGAGTCGTGCACGGGATTACGGCTGCTGGGGCGATATTTGAGTCGCGCCGGCACGGCCACAATGGATTGGGCCACGCCCGATTGGACACGGCCCGACCGCGGAGCGGCCGTTCTCTCCGGCGCACATCCGAGTGCAACCGCTCAAATCGGGATTTTCCCGACGGTCTGGGCGACCTCGCCATATGTTGCCCGGTTGACAGCACCCGGCGGTCTCGGCTTGTTTGGGCCGCACCCCAAGCCGCGAGGACGCCGATGATCCCCCGTTACAGCCGCCCCGAAATGGTCCGCATCTGGGAGCCGGAGCAGCGTTTCCGCATCTGGTTCGAGATCGAGGCCCATGCCTGCGATGCTCAAGCGAAGCTGGGCGTCATCCCGAAGTCGGCGGCCAAGGCGGTGTGGGAGCATGGCGCCTTCGAGGTCGCCCGCATCGACGAAATCGAGCGCGAGACGCGCCACGACGTGATCGCCTTCTTGACCAACCTCGCCGAGCATGTCGGCGAGGACGCCCGCTTCGTGCACCAGGGCATGACCTCGTCGGATGTCCTGGATACCTGTTTGGCCGTGCAGCTCAGCCGCGCCAGCGACCTGCTGCTTGCCGACATGGACGCCCTGCTCGCCGCCCTGCGCAAGCGGGCCATCGAGCACAAGAATACCCTGTGCGTCGGGCGCAGCCACGGCATCCACGCCGAGCCGACCACTTTCGGCCTCAAGCTGGCCTCCCACTACGCCGCCTTTCGCCGGGGCCGCGAGCGCCTGGAACGGGCCCGGGCGGAGATCGCGACCTGCGCCATCTCCGGCGCCGTCGGCACCTTTGCCAACATCGATCCGCGCGTCGAGAAGCACGTGGCCGATAAGATGGGCCTGGCGGTGGAGCCGGTTTCGACCCAGGTAATCCCGCGCGACCGGCACGCCGCCTATTTCGCCACCCTGGGCACCATTGCCGCCTCGGTCGAGAACCTAGCCACCGAAATCCGCCACCTGCAGCGCAGCGAGGTGCGCGAGGCGGAGGAATACTTCGCGCCGGGCCAGAAGGGCTCGTCGGCCATGCCGCACAAGCGCAATCCTGTCCTCAGCGAGAATTTGACCGGCCTGGCCCGCATCGTGCGCGCCGCCGTCGCCCCGGCGCTGGAGAATGTCACGCTCTGGCACGAACGCGACATCTCCCACTCCTCGGTCGAGCGAGTCATCGCTCCGGATACGACCATCGCCCTCGACTTCGCCCTGGCGCGCCTCGCCGGCGTGATCGAGAATTTGCTGGTCTATCCGGAGGCCATGCGCCGCAATCTGGACCAGCTCGGCGGCCTTATCCATTCGCAAGCCGTTCTGCTGGCCCTGACGCAAGCGGGCCTCGGCCGGGAAGCGGCCTATGCCCTGGTCCAGCGCGTCGCCATGCGGGTCTGGGCCGGCGAGGGCAAATTTCTCGATTTGCTGGCGGGTGAGGCCGAGGTCAAAGAGCATCTGGACCCCAAAGCCTTGGCCGCCTGCTTCGACGAAGCCCGGCACACGAAACACGTGGCGACGATCTTCGACCGTGTCTTCGGCGACGAATAGGGCGCATACTAGCACGTCGACCGCCCCCTCAACTCGAACGGTGGAGACGGCGTCATGAGAATTCATCTGGGCTGCGAACTGAACTACGAGTTCCCCAAGCCGACCCCGATGATCGTGTTGCTGAACGTGCACTACTCGCGCGCGGGGTATCTCGAACGCCCGGATCAGCTTATCGCCAGCCCGCCGACGCGGATTGAAAGCTACCGGGACAGCTTTGGCAATTGGTGTGGCCGCTTGGTGGCTCCGGCTGGATTGTTCACCTTGGGCACGGACACCATCATTCAGGACGACGGAAAACCGGATCCGGTGGACGAGACCGCCGTTCAGCACCGCGTGGAGGACCTGCCGCCGGAAACCCTGCTGTTCCTGCTCGGGAGCCGCTATTGCGAGACGGATCGCCTATCCGAGGAGGCATGGCGCCTGTTCAGCGGAACGCCGCCCGGCTGGTCGCGCGTACAAGCCATCTGCGATTTCGTGCACCGGCATGTGACGTTCGGATATGAGCATTCCCGCCCGACCCGGACCGCCGCCGAAACCTACGCGGAAGGTCATGGGGTGTGCCGCGACTTCGCTCACCTGGCGGTCGCGTTTTGCCGCTGCATGAACATTCCGACTCGGTATTGCACCGGATACCTGAGCGATATCGGCGAGCCGCCGCCGTATGGGCCGATGGATTTCGCGGCGTGGATGGAGGTCTATCTCAGCGGCCGCTGGTGGACGTTCGACCCGCGCAACAACAGTCCCCGGATCGGTCGTATCCTCATCGCCCAGGGGCGCGACGCCGCCGATGTGCCGCTGACGCACACGTTCGGGCCGAATAACCTGGCCGGCTTCCGTGTCTGGACCGAGGAGGTCGCGCCGTAGATCGGAGCTAGGACATAGCCGCCCTTGTCTTTGAACGCCATCTCGCGATCTTCGACAGCGTCTACCACGGCCAGCCCACCAACATCCTGCATCAGAGATCGAGCACGAGACGCTCGGACGCGGCCCGCGACACACACGTGCACATCAATCCTGCCCGCTCGCGCTCGATGTCGGAGAGCGCGCTGTCGCGGTGCAGCGGGGCTCCCGCCAGGACCTTCACGGCACAGGTGCCGCAGGTGCCCGAACGACAGGAATAATCGGGATCCACATCGGCATCGATCAAAGCGTCCAGGATTGTCTGGTCACGCTCCACCTGCACCGTTTTGTTCGAGCGCGCGAGATGCAGATCGAAGGCCGTGTCGTCGGATGCAACGCCAAGGGCCGCGAAGCGTTCGAAGCGAACACGGTGGGCCGCGATGCCGAGACTAGCGGCGCCCGCACGCGCGGCATCGATCATGCGTTCGGGGCCGCAGGCATAGAATACCGTGTCGGCGGGCGCATCGGACAGCAGGGCATCTAAATCCATGCGCTGCCCCTCGTCTCCCGGGTAAAAAGTCACCGCACCGCCCAGCGCCGACTCCAACGTCGAGCGATAGGCCATCAGAGATCGCGATCGCGCGGCATAGTGCAGATGAAATGTGCGCCCGTCCACCGCGAGGGCCTGGGCCATGGCTTTCAGCGGGGTGATGCCGATGCCGCCGGCGATGAGTACAGCCGGGCGATCACCGGCGTGCAGCGCAAATGCATTCTTCGGCAGACCGACGCGAAGGCGCATGCCGAGCGCGTAGCCGTCGTGGACGGCCCGTGATCCCCCCCTGCTCGCCGGGTCCAATTGCACGGCGATCTCATAGATGTCGCGGCGGCTCGGATTGCTGCTGATCGAATACGGCCGGGTTTCGCGTCGGCCATCCTTGGCCGGCACCGGGACCTCGATATGGGAACCGGCGATGACGTCGGGCAGGTCGCCATCGTCCGGCCGCCTCAACTCGTAGGCGCGCGTCTCGGGTGTAAGTTGGCGGATGCCCGTGATCACGAGTTCCAGGGGGCCGTCGCCAAGCACCGGTGGCGGCATGGGTGTCCCTGCGGGTGCGTTCTCCAGATCGGCGATCCGGCTCTTGAGCGGCGCCACCAGCTCGTCGACCTCAGCCTCGGTGAAGCGCGGCGTGATGTGTTGCGGACAGTTCCAATCCACCGCTTCGATGGTCAGCACCATAGCGCGCTCGACTCTGGCTCGGTAGGTTGGAACTTCCAGCCGCGCGATCAGCTCGGGATCCTCGGCATAGTCGACGACCCGAGCCCGTGCCCAGATCTTCAGTCGGCGCCGGTTCGCGTAGTCCATCAAGATCAGGGCGATCCGGTTATCCGCATTCAGGTTGCCGACGCTGAGGTATTGAACGTTACCTCGAAAATCGGCGTATCCGATCGTCCGGTCGTCCAGAACCTTCAGAAATCCCGCTGGTCCGCCACGAAACTGAACATAGGGCCAACCGCTCTCGGAGACAGTCGCTTGATAGAATCCGTCCCGGGCCTCGATGAATTCGATCTCGGTGTCGCCTAGGGTGTCCCCCGAGTCCTCCACGTCCTCGAAGCGCTGATTGGCGTGCCGGCTGCCGTATCGTTCCTGTGCGGCCTTGACGGAGGGAGTGAAGGTGATTGCGGCGAACTTGCGGGCCATGATGGGTTCCTTGAATAAAAGTGGGGCGAGTGCCCGGGTGGGGGCAGCGAGAGCACTCGCCCCATGCGACAAGCGGTCGGGAAACTATGCCGCTTGGCTTTGCAGGGAGACTTTCGGGAAATCGATTTCCACCCGCGTGGCCTTGCCGATCAGGTTGGTCAGGATGTTCATCCCCACATGGGTGATGATCTCGACGATCTCGGCGTCGCCGTAGCCGGCCTGACGGACCGTGTCGAATTCCGCCTGGGTCACCTCGCCCAGGTTGGTGTTCAACGCCTGGGCAAAGGCGACAGCGGCGCCGGCTTTGGCATCCTGGGAGGTGCCGGCCCGGTTGGCGTCGATCTCGGCGCTCGTCAATCCGACCTTGCGGCCAATGGCGCTATGCGCAGAGAGGCAGTACTGGCACGAATTCCCCTGGGCGATAGCCAAGGCGATGCGTTCGCCGGTCTGCGGGTCCAAGCTACCGGACTCCGTTATGCCGTGCAGTCCGAGAAAGGCCTTCAGGGCATCCGGCGAGTGGGCCAGAACCGCGAGGAAATTCGGCACCATTCCAAGCTTGCTCTGGATTGCGTCCAATAGCGCCTTCTGGTCGGGGGTCGCGGTGTCCTGGGAAACGACGGTGACTCGACTCATGATGAAATACCTCTTCGTGTCTTGGGTTACGGCGGGCCCGGTCGATAGGCGCGCCGGGCACGGAAGAGATTATTCATTTCCTTAAATGTTTGAATGTACGTATTGTTGAATATACTATTCCAAAAATTGGAATAATGAATTGGACCGCTTCCAGTCCCTCCGGGTGTTCGTAAAGGTCGCCGAACGCGGTGCCTTCGCTGCCGCCGCGCGCGAGTTAGCCATGTCGCCGCCGGCCGTAACCCGCGCCGTTTCGGCGTTGGAGGACCGGATCGGCACGCGTCTATTGGTCCGCACGACACGGTCGGTTCGATTGACGGAAAGCGGCGAGCGGTTCCTGCAAGACTGCCGGCGGATCCTGGTGGACCTGGAAGAAGCGGAAGAAGCGGCGGTTGGCTCTCACGCGGCGCCGCGCGGCGAATTGCGCATCACGGCACCCGTCTTGTTCGGGCGGCTGTTTGTCACTCCAATTCTGGGCGAATTCTTGGATCGGTATCCGCTGGTGAATTGCCGGACTCTCTTTGTCGACCGGACGGTCAACCTGATGGACGAGGGCCTGGACATTGCCATTCGGATCGGCAACTTGCCGGACTCATCGTTGATTGCGGTTCGAGTCGGAACGGTACGTTGGGTCGTGTTCGCCGCGCCCGAGTATCTAAAAAAACATGGGTTGCCACGGCACCCGACGGATCTCACAAGCCACCGATTGATCCAATCGATCGCAGTAGGGACCGCATCGGAATGGCCGTATCAGGAAAACGGCAAGCCGCGTTCCATCCGGATCGAGCCCCGTCTGCGCATGAACACCAACGACGCGGTGGCCGAACTGGCGGCCCGGGGATGGGGAATTTCGCGTCTGCTGTCTTACCAGATCGCGCCACACCTCGCGGATGGGCGCCTGCAGACCATCCTCGGTGAATTCGAACTACCCGCCCTGCCGATCCACGTGGTTCACCAGGAGGGTCGGATGGTCTCGACCAAGATAAGGGCCTTCGTCGACTTCATGGTCGATCGGCTGCGTGCCGATCCGGCGATTAATTGACCGGTAGATGACGTCCGCTTGGGGTCGAACTCGGCAGTTCGCCGGCGCGGATCGCCTACTCGCTCATGATCTGGTGCTTCGCCTCGATCTGCAGCTCACCCATCTTTTTGCGCAGGCGATGTTCGGTCATGTCCACCTGCTTGGCGGACAGATCGCCGAGGACCTTGCGAACCAGATCGGCGTCACCGGGCTCCTCGAAATCGGCGGCAACGACTTCCTTGGCATAGGCCTCCGCCTCGCCGCCCTGCAACCCCAGGAGTTCCGCGGTCCACAGGCCCAGCAGCTTGTTGCGCCGGACCTCCACCCTGAATTGCAGGTCCTGGTCATGCTTGTACTTGTCTTCGAAGGCCTTCTCGCGATCATTGAAGGTCGTCATATACCGGAGCCTCCTTACCCGTGGTCGGCGTCTTGGCCTGTGGTCGCCTGCTTGCCTTCCACCCCACAGGGTGTTATCCGCAACGGCATCGTTATAGCCGCTTGTCACAGATAGGCAATCCGCAAGACTATCGCAACCGTCGTCGGCCCATGTGCACAGTCGTCATCCTCCGCCGGCCGGGGCATCCCTGGCCCTTTCTCCTGGCCGCCAACCGGGACGAAATGAAGGACCGCCCGTGGCAACCGCCCGCCCGTCATTGGCCGGACCGGCCGCGCATCATCGCCGGCAAGGACGACCTGGCCGGTGGTTCCTGGCTCGGTCTCAACGATGATGGCGTCGTGGCGGGCGTGCTCAATCGGTCCAATTCCCTCGGGCCGCGGGCGGGCAAGCGCAGCCGCGGCGAGTTGGTCCTCGAGGCCCTGGATCAGCCCACGGCGTCGGCGGCGGCGACACGGGTCTCCCTGCTCGAACCCGACGCCTTTCGCAGCTTCAATCTGGTGGTCGCCGATCGGAAGGACGCCTATTGGCTGCGCTTCGCCGGCGAAACCGGCGACGAGGAAGCCGGTCCGGACCGGATCGAAATCTTCGAGTTGCAGCCCGGCCTGTCGATGATCACGGCTCACGACCGGAACGACCCGGCCAGCGCCCGGATCCGCGCCAATATGCCGCTCTTCGAGGCGGCGCAGGCACCAGACCCGAAAACCGGCGACTGGGGGGCCTGGCAAAAAATCCTGAGCAGCCGGGAACACCCACCCACGGAGGGTCCCGAGGCGGCCATGACCATCGTCACCAAGCATGGCTTCGAGACCGTCTCCAGCTCTTTTGTCGCCCTTCCCGGCCTGCCGCAAAGCCTGCGCGACCGCCCGGCCGAGCCGGTGTGGCTGTTCGCTGCCGGGCGACCGGACACTGTGCCCTACAAACCCGTTGATCTATAGGGTTTTTTTTCGCCCCATCGTCGGCTTGGTCAGGGCCGGCGCCGTCGGGGCGTGATTGTGTTGGCCCTGGGCGCCTGCTATGACTCACAGACTGGGACTCAGGGACCGGGTCGTCTTCCGGTACACACGGCAGCGGTGGGCCCCGCGGCCCCATTTTGGATGGCACCCATGCGACGCAGGCGGATTTACGAAGGCAAGGCGAAGGTCCTTTTCGAAGGCCCGCAGCCGGGCACGCTGGTCCAGTATTTCAAGGACGACGCCACCGCCTTCAATAACAAGAAGCGCGGCGTCATCACCGGCAAGGGGGTCCTGAACAACCGGATTTCCGAGCACCTGATGCTGCGGCTGGCCGACATCGGCGTCCCCACTCATTTCGTGCGGCGCCTGAACATGCGCGAGCAACTCGTTAGGGAAGTTGAGATTATTCCTATCGAGGTCGTCGTTCGCAACATCGCCGCCGGGTCGATCGCCCAGCGTCTCGGGCTCGAGGAAGGCATCCAGCTTCCCCGTCCCATCGTCGAGTATTACCTGAAGAACGACGAGCTTGGCGACCCCATGGTCACCGAGGAACACATCACCGCCTTCAATTGGGCCAACACCCAGGACCTGGACGACATGCTCCAGCTTGCCCTGCGGGTGAACGATTTCCTCTCGGGCCTGTTTCTAGGGGTCGGACTGAAGCTGGTGGACTTCAAATTGGAGTTCGGCCGCCTGTGGGAGGACGACGAGATGCGCATCGTCGTCGCCGACGAGATCAGCCCCGATTCATGCCGTTTGTGGGACGTGAAAACGAACGAACGCCTGGACAAGGACCGCTTTCGCCGGGACATGGGTCGGGTCGAGGAGGCCTACCAGGAAGTGGCCCGGCGCCTCGGCGTGCTGCCGGAAAACGGCTTGGCCGAAGCCACCCGCCCCACGCTCGTGCAGTAGACGGCGGGCAAGGTCACGCCCGGGGCCTCTCTTTCCCTGACCCCGGGCAGGATCGCCCCATTCGGCTACGGCCCCATTTGGCTACGAGCGCCGTGCCGGCCCTCGAGCGGCATTGGTCCAGACCAGACGCGGCCCCGTCGGTACCCGGGAATCCCAAAAGCGAACCCCCGGCCCCTCGGCCTTCAGTGTGTGCCGGAACGCCTGCGCGTGAATTTGGCTACTCGCCTCCTCCCGTGCACGCATGCCCTCCGCGGCCTCCTGCCACGAGCGCAGAGGCCTCAGCAAATACGGGCTGACCATCCCATCCCCATCGCCCCAAGTACACCCCAGTTAACAGTTTATGACTATGGCAGAAAAAACTAGTTAACGCAATGAGTTACCTGGCATTTACCGGACATTCGAGGAAGTCCGTTTCGGACCGCTTTCCCAACCGTTTCATGGCCCTAAATGTCTGCTTAAGGCTCTTTTCAGCCGCCAGGGAGTCCGGAACATCCCTCACATACGACTTTATTCCTGTGGAAAATGCATGGCCGTCCTCCCGTGAACTCGTGTTCTGGGCTACGCTCACGTCCTACAGTGACGGGAAACAGCCTCCCACCCGCCGGTCGGCGGGACGGATGGGGGGCGTTCATATCACGGGAGTAGGCCCATGCAGGCTACCGCCCTCAGGATGGTCTGGCGCGCAGGTGTTCTTTTAGCGCTCGCGCTCGCCCCCTCGGCGGCGCGGGCCGCCCCGGACCTCGATGAATACCGCGGCGAAGCGCGGATACTCGTCCAACAATTCGCCGGTGCCCTCCGGACGGCGCTGCAGGAGGCGATCGCCGAGGGCGGCCTGGACCATGCCCTAGGAGTCTGCAAAACCGAAGCGCCCGAGATCGCCCGCACCACGGCGCGGCAGGGAGACTGGTTGATCGGTCGCACCGCGCTGCGTGTCCGCAACCCGGACAATGCGCCCACCCCCGAGGAAGAGGCCGTCCTGCTTGATTTCCAGGGCCGCGCCAAGGGGGGCGAGAAGCTCGCCGGCATGGAATTCACCGAGGTCACCGAGCGTCAAGGCAAGCCGTTCTTCCACTACATGCAAGCGATCCCGCTGGGCGACTTATGCGCCCAGTGTCACGGCACGCACATCGATCCGGATCTGGCGCTGCTGATCCAAGGACTGTATCCCGAAGATCGGGCGACGGGCTTCGAGATCGGCGATTTGCGCGGCGCCTTTACCCTGTACAAGCCTCTCCCCTGACACCATTTCGGCGCGACTTCTTGTCTTGCCGATGGCCCCTCGGTAGAGTGCGCGCCATAGCAAAAACCATTGCGCGATTCGGGCGCGATTCGGGAGTGTCATCGGTGAAGGCTCGCGTTCACGTCACCCTTAAACCTGGCGTCCTCGACCCGCAGGGCAAGGCCATCCAGCATGCCCT
>JAJFGI010000306.1 GCA_021776215.1 Kiloniellaceae bacterium
GCCCTAGTCGAATCCCGCCGCATGATGCAAGTCTCCGGCGAACACATGGGGGAAGTCGAACACCTGCTGTTCGCACTTCGGCGGGCATATCACCTGAGCCTGCTGTACGGAGAGATGTGTTCGCAGCTAGACGAGGAGGCACAGCTAGCGGTCGCTGACGGAGAGGAGCCCCGGCGAGGATGGGCTAGGCGGGTTTACGTCGAAGCCACGGATACCGCTAAGGCGCATACGGCCGTCGAGATCGACCCGATGCTGAGTGCCGGCCGCGACAAGTATCACATCCACCCCTTTGTGACTGAGTTCAACCACTGGTCATCCGAACACGCCAGGATCGCCAAATTGTGCATCGACGTAAAGATCGACCAGCGGCAACTAGAGATCAATGAGGATCTGGCCCGCCACTTTATGACGGCGATCGAAGCCCTGCTGGACCGCCTGGGGGTCCAGGGTCCAGCCCGCCGCGAGCAACTTCTGGCGATCGCGAAGGACATCCGAAAACTCCCTGCCTAAATCCCT
Organism: Kiloniellaceae bacterium; assembly: GCA_021776215.1. Classification (GTDB taxonomy): domain Bacteria; phylum Pseudomonadota; class Alphaproteobacteria; order Kiloniellales; family J153; genus JAJFGI01. The sequence continues at coordinate 517 of JAJFGI010000306.1, forward strand.
GATTACGCATTGCATTGTGCATTGCAGCCCGGTACACTGGCGGTTGAGCCCTACGTGGAGGAATTGCAAGGGTGTTTGACCGGAGGGGGTGCGACTGCTGTGATGCCTGCAGGAAGGCATGTGCGGATGAGATCTAAGGGAGAGCGCAATGGATGAAGTAACGTCGAGCGGCGAGGACCACGCCAGCCGCCGCCAACACAGTTGTCACAAGAATTGGTGGGTAGGGGAGAGTGCACCGGACCGCTTGATACCAAGTCTCCCTGCCCCTACATACAAGAGCTTGGCGACGGCGAGAGCTACCTGTGTAACTGCTGCGAGGATCAATGAGGGCGAGATCTCGATGCCTACGGGGCTGTTTTTGGAGTTGACGGCCGCCCCCAAAGCGATCGACGCCAGCCACCTAGCTTCCTCCTCTGGCCGGTGGGTACCCGAGGCCCAATTAGCGGACTGGGAGCGACTGGCGATGCTGGATAGGACCATCGTAGCCGCCGCAGAGATGCTGCTAGAAGCCGTCGCGGCCGATTGGTGGCAGGCACTGGAGCGTCTGCGCGTCGCAGTAAAAGCCAAGCGCGTCGGCCTCCAGGCCGAGCCGCCCTACTGCGCGGTATGTGGTGGTCCCTGCCGAGCGGTGGACGGAGAGTCACCCAGCGATGCGCACTAACCAGCTTGTCGTTCGCATCACCCCCGAGATGGCCGAGTGGCTGGCAGTGCGCTGTCCACGCCGAGGGGACGCCTCCATGTTCGTTAGGTCTCTCATCGCTGCCGAGATGAGGAAAATGGAGGCCGTATCCTACGTGGTGACCGCTTTGGGGATGGGTGAAAGTGACGCCGAGTAGCCTAGTCATCGTCGTGCCGGTTCTAGGTCGGCCGGCGAACGCCGCAAGGGTGTTGGAGTCAATCGAGGCTGCCACCCCCCAGCCCCACAGGGTGCTGTTTGTCGCCACGCAGGATGACCGCGCTGAGATCCGGGAGCTGGAGCGCCTGGGGGTCAGCTTCCTTGTGATGCCTTGGTCGGTGGGAGGGGACTACGCCCGGAAGATCAACCTGGGTTACCGCGAGTCAACCGAAGACCTGATCTTTACGGGGGCCGACGACCTGGACTTTAGGCCGGGGTGGCTAGCTGCAGCTAAAGCGAAGTTACGGCCTGGAATCGGAGTGGTGGGAACCAACGACTTGGGGAACCCGTCCGTTAAGCGCGGCGTTGCCAGTACGCATTCGCTGGTCACAAGGGCTTACGCCGACAGCGGTGCGTCTCCCGGTGAGACGCACATGATCTATCACGAAGGCTATGCGCACCAATGGGTCGATGACGAACTGGTGGGGGTAGCGCGTGCGAGGGGTGCGTTCGCCTTTGCGCGGGATTCCCATGTCGTGCACCTACATCCGCATTGGGGGAAGGGCGATTACGACGACACCTACGAGATTGGCGCGATAGCACTGGAGCCCAGCCGAGCGGTGTTTTTGAAGCGGAGAAAGATGTGGGTGGGCAAACGTCTTCCCAGGTGACGGTGATCGTCGGCACCTACGGGGATCCCAAGTGGGCTGATCTGGCCCAAGAGAGGGCCATCCCGTCAGCGCTGGGGCAAGCCGAGTTGATCCACGTGCACGCGAAGTCCTTGGCTGAAGCCCGGAATGCGGCCGCCAAAGTTGCCATGGAGAGCAGGGAGTGGCTGATCTTCCTGGACGCCGACGACGAACTGGCCCCCGGTTACGTGGATGCCATGATGGCCGGGTCTGCTGACCTGAGGGGGCCGGCGATTCAATACATCTATCCGAATCGAATCGAACCCCCAAAGCTGCTGGCCCCAAAGAATTTGAGGCGAGGTAACTACTTGCCGATCGGGACCGCCATTCGCGCTGAGATGTTCGAAGCGGTGGGGGGCTTCCGCGCATACCCGGCTTGGGAGGATTGGGATCTGTGGGTCCGCTGCCTCTTGCGCGGGGCGACGATAGAGCAGGTACCGAGAGCGGTTTACCGAGCCTACGTGCAGCCTAAGGGCCGGAACGACCTATCCCCAAAGGAGGCAGCGGAGTTAATGCGCCGGATGAGAAAGGACCACGTGTTAGAAGAACTGAGGTTGAGACGATGAGCCAGACCGCGCTGATCGTATTCACCGATGGTCGCAAAGACTGCATTGAGCGCACAATCCCGAGCGCAC
>JAJFGI010000307.1 GCA_021776215.1 Kiloniellaceae bacterium
GCTGATGCCCTCCGCGATCAGCAGCTTGGGTCCGATGTCGCCGCCCACCTCCTCGTCATAGGTGAGATGCAGCTCCACCGTGCCCGCCAGACGCAGCCCAGCCGCCGCGGCTTTTTCCAGGGCCAGCAGGGCATAGGCATATGTCGCGAAATCCGATTTCGAGACGGCGACGCCCCGGCCGTACATCCAGCCATCGACGATCTCGGCGCCATAGGGATCGTGCGTCCAGCCTTCGCCGGGCGGTACCACATCGCCATGGGCATTGAGGGCGATCACCGGGCCGTCGCCGAACCGGCGGCGCACCACCAGGTTGGTGGCGTGCACCATGCCCACCCGCGTCACCTGCGCCTCAGGCACAACAAGGCGTTCGACCGCGAAACCAAGGTCCTGCAAAAGCGCCCCAGCACGCTCGGCATGGGCAAAGCAGTCGCCCGGCGGATTGTCGGAGGGAACCTTGACCAATTCCGCCAAGAAAGCTGTTTGCGCCTCCCGCGCGCCGGTTAGAAAGCCGGTGATGGTTTCTTTTGCATCGCGCATGCTCTTCAATCCTCGCTAAGGATGGGCGGCGGCAGCCGGGCATCAATCGGGGTGAGGACGAGGCGGACGAGGCGCCCGTCCTCAACGCTGAAGCGGGCCCAGAACTCCACCTCGGCCTCGATGCGGGCGCCCAGCGATGTGGTCACGGCAGAAGGTCCTGCAAACGCAACAACGCGATCCGCTCGATCTGCGCCAAGGCGTTGGCGACCTCGTCCTGCCGATCGTTGCCCATGCGCGCCGCGAAGGCGGCCAGGATGTCCGCCTTGCTCCGCCCTTTGACCGCGATGATGAACGGCATGGCGAATTTTTCCCGATAGGCGGTGTTGAGGGCCGTGAACTGCGTGTGCTCGGCCTCGCTCAGGCGGTCGAGCCCGGCGCCGGCCTGCTCTTCTGTGGACGCCGTCGTCAAGGCGCCGGCCCGAGCCAGGCGCCCGGCCAGATCCGGGTGCGCGCGGATCAGAGCCACCTGCTGCTCCTTCGGCGCCGCCCGCATGGCCGCGCACAGGGCCCGGTGCAGGCCGCTCGCGGTGTCGGCATCTACCGGCAAGCCCGCATCGAAGGCGGCGTCGGCGATCCAGGGGGAGGCCTCGAACACATCGCCGAACCGCGCCACGAATGCCGCACGCGAAAGGGTTTTGGGATCGACGGAACCGCTCATGCGCCGGCTTTGTGGTGCGTATGCCAGTGGCGGGCGATGTCGACGCGCCGGGCCAACCAGACCCGCTCGTGACCGCGTACATGGTCGAGGAAGCGCGCCAGCGCCGCCGCCCGGCCGGGCCGTCCGGCCAGCCGGCAATGCAATCCGACCGACATCATCTTCGGCGCCCCCTGCCGGCCCTCCTCGTAGAGCACATCGAAGCTGTCTTTCAGATAGGCGAAGAACTGCTCGCCCGCATTGAAGCCCTGCGGCGTGGCAAAGCGCATGTCGTTGGCATCCAGAGTATATGGGACGATCAGGTGCGGCGCCTGAGGGCCGGCCACCCAATATGGGAGATCGTCGGCGTAGGAATCGGCGGAATAGAGAAAGCCGCCCTCCGCCATCACTAGATCCAAGGTATGCGCCGAAGTGCGGCCGGTGTACCAGCCGAGCGGCCGCTCGCCCGTCACCTGGGTGTGAAGTTGAATGGCCTCGGCCATGTGGGCGCGCTCGTCCGCTTCGGAAAAATCCTTATAGTCGATCCATTTGAGGCCGTGGCTGGCGATCTCCCAGCCGGCCTCCCGCATGGCGTCGGCTGCGTCCGGGTTGCGCTCCAGGGCGGTGGCCACGGCGAAGACCGTCAGCGGCACCTGCTGCCCGACGAACAGGCGCCAGAGGCGCCAGAACCCGGCGCGCGATCCGTATTCATAGATCGATTCCATGTTCATGTGCCGCTGCCCGGGCCAGGGCTGGGCGCTGACGATCTCCGACAAAAAAGCCTCGGAAGCGGCATCGCCGTGCAGAATGCAATTCTCTCCCCCTTCCTCGTAATTCAGGACGAATTGCACCGCGAGATAGGCATCGTCCGGCCAGCGCGGATCCGGCGGCGTGCGGCCATAACCGGCAAGATCGCGCGGGTAAGTATCTGACATGGGCGTATCCCAGGCGGCGAATGGGCGCTACAGTCTGCACTAGAACGCGCTTTCGCGGCGAGCGTTTATACGAAAAGATTTGAAGGTCGTTTGGGTGAACACGGGCTTCCGCCGCGCCGGCGCGAGTTGGCTAGAATGCCGGTCTGCTAAGGTGCGGCCCAAAGCCCGTCGGTCGTGCAGAATTGGGCATGGGTCCGCACGCGGGAGGGAGTTGCCATGGGCGCGAAAACGTCGGGCGGGAGCCCATCGTCCAAGGGCGGCAAGCTGACCACCCACGTGCTGGATACGGCCGGTGGCCAGCCCGCCGCGGGGGTGCGCATCGAGCTTTTCCACCTGTCCGCCGGGGGCCGCGAAAAGCTGGACGAGGCGGTGACCAACGCGGATGGCCGCTGTGCCGCGCCGCTGCTGGCGGGCGAGGCCATGCGGCCCGGTGCCTATGAGTTGGTCTTCCACGTGGCGGATTACTTCCGGAGTACGCAGGCGGCGCTGACGGAGCCGGCATTTCTGGATCAGGTTCCAATCCGCTTCGGCATCGCCGAGGCCGGCGCCCACTACCATGTGCCGCTGCTGATCTCCCCGTACGGCTATTCCACCTATCGCGGCAGTTGAGCACCATGGCGCCAGCACGCCGAGGCCCGGGTACACGCAAGGAGATCCGCTTTCTCCTGGGGTCCGAACCACGCGTTCTCCGCTCGGTGGATCCGACCATGACGGTCCTCGACTACCTGCGCGCGACCGAGGGACTGGTCGGTACCAAGGAAGGCTGCAACGAGGGCGACTGCGGCGCCTGCACGGTGGTCCGCGTGCGGCTGCTTGACGGCGGCCTGCGCTATGAAGCGGTCAATGCGTGCATCCAGTTTGTTGGCACCCTCGATGGCTGTCAGCTTCTCTCGGTCGAGCATCTCGCCGATGGCCAGGACGGCTTGCATCCCGTTCAGCAGGCCATGGTCGAGTGCCATGGATCGCAATGCGGATTTTGCACACCCGGCTTCGTCATGTCGCTGTTCGCGCTGACCCGGCACAATGACGGGGCGCCCGATGACTCGGCCATCGACGATGCCTTGGCGGGCAACCTGTGCCGGTGCACCGGCTATGCCCCGATCGCGCGCGCGGCCAAACACATGTACGACCTGGATCCGCGCGCCGACGGGATCACCGCGCGGGAAGCCGAGACCGTGTCGGCGCTACACGCCCTGGCCGATACACAGACCATCGCTGTTGCGCAGGGGAAGCGACGCTTCTTCGCCCCCGCCACCGTCGAGGCCTTGGCCGATTTGGCCCTGGCCCATCCGGACGCCGTCTTGGTAGCCGGGTCTACGGATGTAGGCCTGTGGGTGACCAAACAGATGCGCCGTCCGGAAACGGTCATCTATGTCGGCCGCGTGGCGGCGCTGGCATCCCTGGAGGAAACCGCCGACGGCATCGAAATCGGCGCCGCCGTCTCCTACACGGATGCCGCCGCCGCGTTGGCCCGGCACTACCCGGACATGGGCGAGGTCATTCGCCGCCTCGGCTCGGTGCCCATTCGCAACGCCGGAACCATCGGCGGCAACGTGGCCAACGGCTCACCCATCGGCGATTCGCCGCCCATGCTGATCGCCGCCGGAGCGACGCTGCACCTACGCGGCAGCGCCGAACAGCGGACCCTGCCCATCGAGGATTTCTTTCTCGATTACGGCAAACAGGACCGGCGGCCGGGGGAGTTCGTGGAAAAGATCATCGTGCCCCTCCCGGCGCCGGGGACTCGCTTTCGCGCCTACAAGATTAGCAAGCGCTTCGACCAGGATATCTCCGCGGTCTTGGGTGCCTTCGCGGTGCGCCTCGACGGCGAGACGGTGGCCGAGGCGCGCATCGCCTATGGCGGCATGGCGGCCACGCCGAAACGCGCCCGGGCCGTGGAGGCACGCCTGACCGGCAGTGCCTGGAGCGAATCGACGGTACGCGCCGCCATGGCCGAACTGCCCCGTGACTTCCAGCCGATCGGCGACTGGCGGGCCAGCGCCGACTACCGCATGCGGGCGGCGCAGAACCTGTTGCTGCGCCTGTTTATCGAGACGACCGATGCCGCCGCCGAGACGCGGCTGGTGGGTGACCGGGGACTGGCCCATGCTTGACCGGCCGGCGCCTGGCCACGACGACCGGGCCGAGGCCATCGCCGGCGCGGTGAGCGAACCGCGCCCGCACGACAGCGGCCACAAGCACGTCGCCGGCCGGGCCGTCTACATCGACGACATGCCGGAGCCGCCGGGCCTCCTGCACGTCTATCTCGGCATCAGCAGCGAGGCGCACGCCCGCATCGCCGCGCCGGATCTGGCGCCGGTGCGTGCCGCCGAGGGTGTGGTCGCGGTTTTCACCGCCGCCGACATTGCGGGCGAAAACGACATCAGCCCCACCCATCGCCACGACGAGCCGGTCTTCGCCACCGAGACGGTGCATTATGCCGGCCAGCCCATCTTCGCCGTGGCGGCGCGCACCCGTGACCAGGCGCGCCGGGCCGCCGGTCTGGCGAAGGTCACCTATGAGCCGCTGGTGGCCGTGCTCTCCATCGAGGCGGCTAAACAGACCGCTACCCTGGTGACCGAGCCGCTCACCCTAATCCGTGGCGATGCAGGCCCGGCTTTGGAGGAGGCGCCGCGACTGATGTCCGGGAGGATGCATATTGGTGGTCAGGACCACTTCTACCTGGAGGGTCAGATTGCCATGGCTGTGCCGGGCGAGGACGACGAGGTCACGGTCTATTCCTCGACCCAGCATCCCACCGAAATCCAACTTATGGTGGCCCAGGTTCTGAGCATACCGGCGAACGCCGTGACGGTGGAGGTGCGGCGCATGGGCGGCGCCTTTGGCGGCAAAGAAACGCAGGGCAACCTGTTCGCCGTGGTCGCCGCCCTCGTCGCCAAGAAGACGGGCCGCGCGACCAAGGTGCGTCCGGACCGGGATGACGACATGATCATCACCGGCAAACGCCACGACTTCCTGGTGGACTACGCGGTGGGCTTCGATGACGACGGCCGCATTCTGGCCGTCGATATGACCTACGCGGCGCGCTGCGGCTGGTCGTCGGATTTGTCCGGGCCGGTGACCGACCGCGCGCTGTTCCACGCGGACAACTGCTATTTCTATCCGCATGTGCGCCTGGCCTCACAGCCCTTGAAAACCAACACGGTGTCGAACACCGCCTTTCGCGGCTTCGGCGGACCGCAGGGCATGCTCGGCGGCGAACGGCTGATCGAGGAGATCGCCTTCGCCACCGCCAAGGACCCGCTGGAGATCCGCAAGCTTAATCTATACGAGCCCGGCGATCGCAGCCTGACTCCCTATCACCAGACGGTGGAGGAGACGACCGCCCGCGACATCATCGAAACCCTGGAGCAAAGCTGCGACTATTGGCGGCGGCGCGAGGACATCCGTACCAGCAACCCGGCATCGCGGGTGCTCAAGCGCGGCCTGGCGCTGACCCCGGTCAAGTTCGGCATCGCCTTTACCGCTACGCACTACAACCAGGCCGGGGCGCTGGTGCACATCTACCGGGATGGCAGCATCCACCTCAATCACGGTGGCACCGAGATGGGCCAGGGCCTTTACGTCAAGGTGGCGCAGGTGGTGGCGGAGGAATTCCAGGTCGATATCGACCGGGTGCGCATCACGGCCACCACCACCGCCAAGGTGCCGAACACCTCAGCCACCGCCGCGTCGTCCGGGTCCGATCTCAACGGCATGGCGGCGCAGGTGGCGGCGCGGACCATCAAGAATCGGCTGATCGCGTTTGCCGCCGAGGCCTGGGGCGTGCCGCCGGACCAGGTCGCCTTTCTGCTCGGCCGGGTGCGCATCGGCAACCAGGACGTGCCGTTTGCCGAGCTCATCGGCCGGGCCTACATGGCGCGGGTTTCTCTCTCTTCCACCGGATTCTATAAGACTCCGAAAATCCATTGGGACCGGGCCAAGGGGCGCGGTCGGCCGTTCTTTTATTTCGCCTATGGCGCGGCTTGCTCGGAGGTGTGCGTGGATACGCTGACCGGGGAGTACAAGGTGGAACGGGTCGACATCCTGCACGATGTGGGTACGTCCCTGAACCCGGCCGTCGACATGGGCCAGATCGAGGGCGGCTTCGTGCAAGGCATGGGCTGGCTGACCACCGAGGAGCTGTGGTGGGACGACAAGGGGCATCTGCGCACCCACGCGCCGAGCACCTACAAGATTCCCGCCTGTGGCGACCGGCCGCGGGTTTTCAATGTCCACATGGTGCACGGCGCCCGCAACCGGGAGGAGACCATCTATCGCTCCAAGGCGGTGGGGGAACCGCCGCTGATGCTGGCTATTTCGGTCTTGCACGCGCTGTCTGACGCGGTCGCCAGCGTCGCCGGACACCGCATCTGTCCGCGCCTCGACCCGCCGGCGACGCCGGAGCGGGTGCTGCAAACCAT
>JAJFGI010000308.1 GCA_021776215.1 Kiloniellaceae bacterium
GCCGGATCATGGGCGAGCCGGTCACCGCCAAGGGCGTACCCCTCTAGACGGATGCGCGCCATTATGCCGCCGCCGGCATTCCCTGCGTGCTCTACGGCGCCGGCCCGCACACCATTCAAGAGGCGAATGCCCACCGCGCCGACGAATGCCTGCCGCTGGCGGATCTGCACAAGGCGACGCAGGTCGTAGCCCTGACCTTATACGACCTGCTCACCGAAGATCATTCGGGGGTCTGAACGTTTCGGACGGCAACCACTCGGGCCGGTTCAGGTTTGTCCGTTCGGGCCTTAGGCTTCGACCGCGATCCGATCCCGGGGGAAGCGGACGGTCACCGTGGTCCCGCTGCCCTGCTCGGACTCGATACTCAGCGTACCGCCATGCAGCTCGATGAGCGACTTGGACAACGGGACGCCCAGGCCGGTTCCCTCATGTCTTCGAATCAAGGCGTTACTGCCTTGGCCAAAGGGCTCGAACGCCCGCTCGATGTCCTCTTCCGTCATGCCGATCCCGGTATCGGCGAACTGGATGACCAGAGACCCGTCGGCACCGATCTTTCCAGTAATCCCGATCCTCCCGCCGGCCGGCGTGAACTTGACCGCGTTGGATAGGAAGTTCAGGGCAATTTGCGTGAACATGCGCTTGTCCGCCCGCAATGGCGGCAGGGAATCCGGGATATCGGTGATGAGCGTCGGCTCGGCACTCTCCGCCTGCTCCTTCGCCAAGTTCCAGGCCGCGAAGAGAGTTTCGGAAACATCGATCAGCTCATCGCTGAGCGTCAATTTGCCCGCCTCGATCTTCGACAAGTCCAAAAGATCGTTCACGACGGAGAGCAAATGCTCGCCGCTCTCGCGAACGGCCTTGGCGTAGTCGCGGTAGCGCGGGTTGCCTAACTCCCCGAACATCTCCGATTCCATCATCTGCGAGAACCCAATGATAGCGTTCAGGGGCGTTCGCAACTCGTGGCTGGTATTGGCGAGAAACTCGGATTTGCTCCGGCTCGCCCATTCGGCCCGCTCTTTCGCGGCGCGAAGGATTTCTTCGGCGCGCTTGTAGGCGGTGATTTCGGTCTGAACGATGACGGTGCCGCCATCGGCGGTTCGGCGGTCGCGAATTTGTAGCCAGCGGCCGCCGACGAGCTCGATTTCGAAGGCCCCGACAGGATTGCGGTGATATGCCAAACGCTCTTCAATGTATTTTTCCTCGCGGCCTTCGGCGTTGACGATGCCCGCCTTTTCAATGTCCGATTGGGCCGGCTTCCTTTTAACGTCCCCTCTTACCAACTCCTCGAATGTGATCCCCGTGATGTCCGGCGCGCCGCCGGCCTGTTGCTCGCCGAAAAACCGCCGGTTGCAGATGACCAGGCGATCGTCGGCGTCGAACACCGCCAAGCCTTCGGACATGCTTTCCAGGGCCATCTCGAGGCGCGCCTGGACCGCGTTTTCGCTCGCGCGTCCGGTCAGCAAGTTCTCGATCTGGCGTTCGTTTTCGAAGCGCCGGGCGATGAACTCGGCGAACCGCCTGTTCAATGACCAGCCCAGGCCAACGACGATGACGAGATACACGACCGCCATCGCGCCTATGGCGAGTTGCAGGCTGCTGTCGCCGGCCAAGAAGCGTAGCGACATCGGCACGACGGACGGTAACACGAAGGCAAGAAACGCCGGCATGTGCCAAGAGAGGCCGGCCGCCGACGTGGCCGCCATGCCGACGATGGCCAAAGCCAAAAACGCCTGATGAGCAAGTGAGTCCGGAACGAAAAGAAAAAGGCCTGCCGCGCCCCAGATGACCCCGAGGATCAGTGAGATCAGGGTATACAGGTAGCGCCAACGGGCGTGTTTTTCATGGTTTAGGTGTATTTTTCGAAAACGATGGGCCAGCAGCGCGAAAATTGCGACGCCGGCGAGATCGAGCCCCAGAAAACCCTGAATCTGCCAGTCCGCTCTCAGCCCCGAGAGGACTCCCGCAACCAGGCCGCCAAGTAGAACCCAGCCGTACTGGCACCAGATGCTGAACTCCGTCAGCCGGGCGAGCTGAGCGGCCAGGATCCGTTGATTGCTGGGCTCTAGCGCCGGTTTGTCGGCACCATCGGCGATGGGTTCGACCGCTGGCGCGTTGCAGAAGGTCGGCATGGCTGCTCTTGAGTGGGCGACGTATTCGTCACGAGTGTCGGCTACGTATGTTTCATTGCAATCCGGCGAGACGAGCGCTCCAAACCCTAGGTCCGCTGCGTTAATTTATGGTTTCGAACCCGCTTGGGCCTCGCTTGGCCGACCCTCCATGCCCCGACAATGCAACCTGTGGATGGTGTTCACGGGGTTTATTGGCACGTTTTCCGTGTATTTCGTGGAAACGTCCTCGCTGACCCCTGGCCCAATACCGCGCTCTGCTGCCCGGAACGAACGGCGCGGCAAAGGGCGCGCCGAACCGCTCCCGCGCTCAGATCAGGCTTTCGACTCAACTATCGGATGTAACAAAAGATTTGCGGAAAATTTAGCAGAAATTTGTGACAAATTGGCGCCGATCATATATGGTTAATTCCATGGGATTAACGAATTGCGAGAAAAGGGGACTGTGATGGGGTCTATGGTACCGGTTGGGACATTTGTACGAGGCGCTGATGGCCTGCTCTACGATGTCTCGGCGAGCGGGAGGGAGCGACCGGCTCAGGACCAGAGTCGAGGCTCATACACTGGCGAT
>JAJFGI010000309.1 GCA_021776215.1 Kiloniellaceae bacterium
GATATCCACCAAGGTCGCCACGTCCATGCCGTCCACGTGCTGGGCATAGAGGCTCAGGCCCGCTTCCTCCAGCGCCCCGCCGATGCGCCCGTGCACGGCGCGCAGGCGGGAGATGGCGGTGAACAGTCCCAGGGCGCCGCCGCCGGCGGCCAGGAACAGCTCCCGATAGGCGGCGGCGATCTGGGCCATGTCGCCTTTTTGCAGATCGGTGACCACGATGGCCCGGGTCTGCGCCGCATAATCGAAGGGCGAGGGGACCCGGGCGCGGATCGCCGGGTTCGGCAGATGGTGGGCGCCGGTGCGTTGTTCCGCCGCAATCCAGTCGGCGTCCGCGTCGCCGCTGCTGTCGGTCAGGGTCGCCGAGGTAATGACGGCGCCGTGGGCGCCCTCCAGCACCGTGGCGGCGAAGGGCACGGTCGGATCGACCCAGTGGCGAAAGAAGCCCACATCCACGTCGCGGCCATCGCTGCGCTCGACCGCCAACCAGTCGACGAACTCGGGCGGCGTCTCCGCGCCGAGGGTGCCGAGCATGCGCTGCCAGGCCACCAGCGGCAGGATGGCTCGCCGCTCGATGCTGCGGCACGTAGCTTCGATGCGCCGCCGCGCCTCGCTCTCCAGGGTCGCCGCCTTGTCATCCAGGTGCGCGGCCAGGCGCGTGCGGAACAGGGCCAACGGCTCGGCCAACCGCGCCAGGGCCTGCGCCAGGTCCTTGGCGGTGGCCGTCATCTCCGGCAGGGGCGGGTGCAGCGGCGCTTCCAGGCTGTACGGATTGTCCGTCGAGTCGGCGCGGGCATAGACCTGTTGGCGGACGGCGGCGAGAAACGCCTCGCACACCCCCTGCGGCTGGCCACCGGCCAGGCGCTGGTGCCAGCCGTCGCCGGGCAAGACATGCGCGGCGCGGATCGCCGCGCTCAGCGGTTCCTCCAGACCACTCTTGTCATAGAGCAGATCCTCCACCCGGCGGCGCAGGCCGCGCGCCCGTCTGCCGGCGCTTCGGCCACTGGTTTCGGCACCGAGCAGCCAGCGGCGCAGGGCCTGTCCCTCTTGCCCCGACAGGTGCGCGGCGAAGGCGTTGTCCGCGGCGGCGAAGACGTGATGCCCCTCGTCGAACACATAGCGGGTGGGGAGCTGGCCTTCTTCGCCGCCGCCCAGGGCCGCCTGGACCATGACCAGGGCGTGGTTGGCGATGACGATGTGGGCCTTGCGGGCGCGGCGGATACCCCGCTCGATGAAGCATTTGCCGTAATGCGGACAGGCCGAATAGATGCACTCGCCGCGCCGGTCGGTCAGGCCAAGGGTGCGCCCCCGGCCGGCCAGATCGGCAAGCCAGCCGGGAAAGTCGCCGCCCACCATGTCGCCGTCGCGGCTGCGCCCGGTCCAGCGCGCCATCAGGCCGACGGCGACCGCATCGCCGGGCCGCGTCGTCAGGCCGTTGACGGCCTCTTCCAGGTTCAGCAGGCAGACGTAGTTCTCCCGTCCTTTGCGCACCACCACGTGTTCGGCCTTCTCCGTCCGGTTCGGATAGAGACGGTCCAGTTCGCCGTCGATCTGATGCTGCAGGTTGCGGGTATAGGTGGAGATCCACACGGTGCCGCCGTTCTTTTCCGCCCACAGGCTGGCCGGCGCCAGATAGGCCAAGGTCTTGCCGACCCCGGTCCCGGCCTCGGCAAGCACGAGATTGGGTTCACCGGCGGCCGCGCGCGGCGCGAAGGCCTGGCTGACCGCCGAGGCATAGTCGGCCTGTTGCGGCCGCGGCTCGGCCTCGGACCCCAGCATCTGCGCCAGGCGGGTCCGTGCCTCGGCGGTGGACACCGGCTCTTGGCCGGGCGGCGCCGGCGGCGCCTGCTCGCTCCAGCTCGGCAGCCTGTTCCACACCGCCAGGCCGCGGCGTTGTCCGCCGGCGGCTTCTCCTTGCAGCGCCGCCAGGACGAAGCGGCCCCAGCTCCAGCCGCCGTGCGCCATGGCGGCGGCGATGTCGGCGGCATCCGGATCGCGCTTGCGGTCCCCGGCGGCGAGTTCGCCGAGCAGCGCCGCCGTCGCATCGTGCAGACTGCGCGCCGCGGCGAAGAGATCGCCGGGCACCGCCAATCCCAAGGCGGCGGCCAGGCCGCGCGGCGTCGGCGTGCAGAACGCGGCCGGGCGGACGAAGGCAAACAGCTCGAGCACGTCGAAGGCCGGAAACAGCTCGCACCCCAGGCGCCGCGCCGTCGCCTTGGCATGGCACAGCAGGGGCGGGGCTGCCCGCGCCCGGCGCGCCGCCTCGGCCGTCGGCAGGTGCGCGACCTCGCCGTCGGCGCTGACCCACAAGGCCTCGCGCAGACCGGCGATGACCACCGGCGCCTCGGGGACGAGCACGGTGTGGCCGGCGGCGGGTTGGGGCGGGGCGGCGTGGGGCGGGGCAGGGGGGTGCATCGGTCCGACTATAGCCGGACCGCGCCCGCGCCGGTATGGGCAACCCTGGCTGGTCTGCGCGGGTGCAAGCGTGTAGGACTCGGTCGCATGAGAGCATGCGGCACAAGCGCGCGGGAACGGTCGCCATGACTGCGGAGACGGCCGACCTGGACCGCCTGCTCGACGGCGACAAGCCGGCCTGGGACCGCTTCGTCGGCCGCTATGCGCCGGTGATCTTCGCCGCCGTGCACCGGCGCCTGGGGCCGGCCGGCCGCGGCGAGGACGCCGAGGACGTGGCCCAGGACGTCTTCGTCCGCTTGTGCGCCCGCGATTTCCGCCTGCTGCGCACCTATGATGCCAGCCGGGCACGGATCACCACCTGGCTTACCGTGATCGCCGGCAGCGCCGCCATCGACCACCTGCGGCGCCAGCGCGGCTATACCCAGCCATTGGATGCGGTCCCCGAGGCGGCCCTGGCCGTCGATCCGGTCGAGCCGGTGCGCCTGCAAATCCCGGACGGCCTGTTATCGCCCCGCCAGACCCTGATCCTGGATATGCTCTATATGCGGGAAATGGACGTAGCCGAAGCGGCCGCACTCCTGGGTGTCGACCCACAGACCATCCGCAGTACCCACCACAAGGCCTTAACCAAGCTCAGAGTGCATTTTCGAGAGTCCGAGGATTAGGGCAGAATGGGGATGTTTCAGCTATGATCAACGTACAAAGTTCAGTGTTGGAGGCCATCAGGCCATGAATAGGTCAGATAAAGACGATGCGCTGGGGTCGCCGGAAGCGGCCGAGCTTTGGCGGCGGGCCCGGCCTGAGCTAAGAAATGGGCCTGAGCTAAGAGATGGGCCGGAGGCACCGGACCCGCTGCTCATCGCTGCCTATGTGGATGGCAAGCTGGACCCACAGGCCCGCGACCAAGTTGAAGCCTGGATGGCCAGTTCGCCGGACGCCTTGGATTTGGTCATCGCGGCCCGGGCGGCGCACACGGATACGCCTCTGGCCGGCGCCCCTACCGGGCTGCTCACACGGGCGCGGGGCCTGGTCCGTCCGGCGGTGGTGGACACCGATGCCAAGCGCACAATCGGCGATTGGTTTGCCGACATGACACGGCCGGGCGTCTGGGCAGCCACC
>JAJFGI010000310.1 GCA_021776215.1 Kiloniellaceae bacterium
GCTAGTCCATTTGCCCGCCCCGACCAGGCGTAGGGTGCCGACGATGTTGCGGATCTGGTGGTGCAGGAACGAGCGGGCCTTGGCGATCACCTCGATCTCCTCGCCGCGGCGGGCGACCTCCAGCACATCCAGGGTCTTTTCTGGCGAGTTGGCCTGGCATTCGCTGGCGCGGAAGCTGGTGAAATCGTGCTTGCCCACCAGGATCCGCGCGGCGCCGTGCATGGCCGCCGCATCCAAGGGCGCCGGGACCCACCAGGCGCGGCCGAGATCGAGGGTCAACGGCGCCCGCCGGTTGACGATGCGGTAGAGATAGCTGCGCCGCACGGCCGAAAAGCGGGCGTGGAAATCGTCCGCCACCGCCTCGGCCGAGAGCACGGCGATCGCCGCCGGCCGCAGGTGGTGGTTCACCGCATCGCGCAGGGTATCGGTGGTGGTCGGCTTCTCGATATCCACATGCGCCACCTGGCCGAAGGCGTGCACCCCGGCATCGGTGCGCCCGGCGCCGTGGGAGGTGACTCGTTCGCCGCAGAAGCGGAACACCGCCTCCTCCAGGGCCGCCTGCACGCTGGGGCCGTTGTCCTGACGCTGCCAGCCGACGAGGCCGCGGCCGTCGTATTCCAGAACCAGCTTGTAGCGGCTCACGCCGATCCCTCGGGCAGCGGCAGGTGAGCGCCCGCCGGGATGGCGAAGCCGCGCAGGAACGCCGCCGTGTCGCACGCCGCCCGGCCGCCGCGCTGCACCCGGGTCGGACGCAGCGCGCCGTCGCCGCACGCCACCGTCAGGCGGTCGTCGAGGACGGTACCGGGCGCGGCAGTGTCGCGGCCCCTATCGACCTCCGCCGCCAGCACCTTGATGGTCTCGCCATTCACCGCGAAGTGCGCTCCCGGCCAGGGCGCGAAGGCGCGCACCTGACGCTCTAGGTCCGCCGCCGGACGGCGCCAGTCCAGCCCCGCCTCGGCGCGCGACAGCTTGCCGGCGTAGGTGGCCCCCTCGTCCGGCTGCGGGCGGGCGGTCAATGTGCCCTCGCTCAAATCGCGCAACGCGACGACGATCATCTCAGCGCCCAACGCCGCCAGGGTATCGTGCAGGGTCGCCGCCGTGTCCTCCGCGCCGATGGGCACCGCCCGCTGCGCCAGGATGGGTCCGGTGTCCAGGCCCTGGGCCATCTGCATAATGGTAATCCCGGTCTGCGTATCGCCGGCCAGGAGGGCGCGCTGGATCGGCGCCGCGCCGCGCCAGCGCGGCAGCAGCGAGGCATGGATGTTGAGACAGCCCAGCCGCGGCGCCGACAGGATCGCCGGCGGCAAAATCAGTCCGTAGGCGACCACCACAGCGACATCCAAGGCCAGCCCCGCGAAATCCCGCTGGGCCGCCGGGTCCTTCAGGCTTGCGGGTGTGCGTACGGGCCAGCCCCGCTCGGCCGCAACGGTGTGCACCGGCGACCGTTTGGCCTGCCGACCCCGCCCGGCCGGGCGCGGCGGCTGGCTGTAGACGGCGGCGATCTCGTGCCCGGCGTCGGCCAAGGCGCGCAAGGCGGGGACCGCAAAATCGGGCGTCCCCATGAAGGCCAGGCGTAGTCGCGTCATCGGGACGGCCGCCCGCCGCCGGGCATCAGGAGACGGCCGCTGGTTCGACCACGGGCAGATCTCCCGCCTTTTTTGCCTTGATCAGCTTGCGCAGGATCATGTTGCGCTTCAGCGCGCTCATGTGATCGACGAAGAGGATGCCCTCGAGGTGATCCATCTCGTGCTGGATGCAGGTGGCCAGCAAGCCGTCGGCGGCGCTTTCGCGAATTTCGTTCTCGTGGTCCAGATAGCGCACGCGGATCGACGCCGGGCGCACCACGTCGCCGAAGTGCTCGGGCAGCGACAGACAGCCCTCCTCGGCGCTGGCATCCTCGTCGGCGACCCAGACCAGTTCGGGATTGGCCATGCGATAGGGCTGCCGCTCGCTCTCGTCCTTGCCCACGTCGACGACGATGACGCGCTTGAGGACGCCGACCTGTGGGGCCGCCAGACCGACCCCGGGGGCCAGGTACATGGTCTCGAGCATGTCGTCCATGAGCCGGCGAACGTCGTCGTCGACCCGGTCGACCGGGGCGCAGATCTGCTTCAGACGCGGATCGGGCGCGATGATGATGGGACGTACGGCCATGGCAAGTGCGCTTGGTCTTTGGCCCTGCAGGTTTTCCGGGTCCCTTAGGTATTGCCTTCGCGGCACAGCGTCAAGCCGCCCCGGTCCTCCGGAAATCCGCCAGCCGCACCGCGAATTGAGATAGGTCAAGGCGGCGGGCCCGGCGCGCCTCTATTCCGGTGCTATCTCCACCTTCCACGAATCGGGGAGCATGCGGGATGCCCATGGCATCGCTTGAGGAAACGCCGCCGCTGTCGCCGGTGCTGCTGCTCGGCATGGCCGCGCGGCCGCTACCGCCGGCCGTCGTCGAAGCGGTCTTGCGCCAAGCCTTGCGGCGGGTCCAGGCCGGCCACCCGGAGGTGTTCGCGCGGCTGCGGCCCCTGGGCGATACCGCGTTCCTGATCGATCCGGTGGACGTGCCGTTCAAGGCCGTGGTGCGGCCGGGCGCCCAGCCGCCGGCCCTATGCGTGGTCCGCGACGACCAGCCGGCGCCCGCCGCGGCGGTGGTCATCAGCGGCGCCCTGGCGACTCTGACCGACCTGTTGCAGGGGCGGGCCGACGGCGATGCCCTGTTCTTCTCCCGCGATCTCGCCATCGAAGGCGATACGGAGGCAGCCCTGACCCTGCGCAATGCCTTGGACGGGGCCGATATCGACGTCTTCGAGATCATGCTCGCGGTGCTCGGGCCGCTCGCCGGGCCGGCGCGGCGCCTGGCCCGGCCGGGGCGCACCCTGCTGCGTGGGCTGCGCGACGACATGGGGCGGGTGCAGGCGGCGCTGACTGCGCCCCTCGCCCGGCGGTGCGCCGCCCAGGCCGCCGAGCTGGCGGCCCTGGAAGACCAAGTCGGGGAGCTGCGCCGGCGGCTGCACCAGCGCCCGGCCCGAACCCGGAGCGGATAGGACATGCCGGCCATGCATACCGAAATCCCCGAGCTGATCTGCCCGGCGGGCACGCCGGCCGCCCTGCGCGCCGCCGTCGAGGCCGGCGCCGATGCGGTCTATCTGGGCTTTCGCGACGCCACCAATGCGCGGAACTTTCCGGGACTCAATTTCGACGAGGGGGAGTTTCGCGAGGGCGTGGACGTTGCGCATGCGCGCGGCTGCAAGGTCTTCGTCGCCATCAACACCTTTCCACCGGCCGGCCGGCCCGGCCCCTGGCACGATGCCGTGGACCTCGCCGCGAAGGGCGGCGCCGACGCGGTTATCCTGGCGGATGTCGGCATGCTGGATTACGCGGCGACCCGCCATCCGACCCTGCGCCGCCATTTGTCCGTGCAGGCCTCGGCGTCGAACGCGGAGGCGATCCGCTTCTACCAAGAGGCCTTCGGCGTCGCCCGGGTGGTGCTGCCGCGCGTTCTGACCCTGGCCGAGATCGCGGCGCTGAACCGGCAGGTGACGGTGGAGACCGAGATCTTCGCCTTCGGCGGCCTGTGCGTCATGGCCGAGGGGCGCTGCGCCTTGTCGTCCTATGCCACCGGACAGTCGCCGAATACCAACGGCGTCTGCTCGCCGGCCAGCCACGTCCGGTACGAGCGGCGCGACGGCAAGCAGATCTCGCGCCTCGGCGCGTTCACCATCGATAAGATCGCGGACGGAACCCCGGCCGGCTATCCGACCTTGTGCAAGGGCCGGTTCGTCGCCGGCGGCTGCAGCGGCCACCTGTTCGAGGAACCGACCTCGCTGGATGCCATCGGCTTGCTGCCGAAGCTGGCCGCAACCGGCGCCCGCGCCCTGAAGATCGAGGGCCGCCAGCGCGGCCGCGCCTATGTGACGCGGGTCGTCGGCGCCTACCGCAAGGCCCTCGATGCGCTGGCCAGGGGCGAAACGCCGGTGTCCGACGGCACCCTGGATGCCCTGACCGAAGGACAGCGCCAGACCACCGGCGCCTACCTGAAATCATGGCAATAGAGCCGGCACCGGCCACGGCGGCCGCCCTGACCCTCGGCCCGCTGCTGTTCAATTGGCCGGCACGAGAGCGGCTGGACTTCTACGCGCGCATCGCCGACGAGGCGCCGGTCGATGCGGTCTGTCTGGGCGAGGTGGTCTGCGGCAAGCGCAGCCCCTTGTATGCGGCGGACCTGGCGGCGGTGGCCGAGCGCCTGCGCCGGGCCGGCAAGCAGGTCGTGTGGTCCACCTTGGCGCTCGTGGTCGGCGGCCGCGACGGCGAGTCGGTGCGTGCCGTGTGCGCGGGCGCGGACGAGGCCGCGGGGGATTTGGCGGCGGGGGACCTAGTCGAGGCCAACGATTTTGGCGCGCTTGCCCTGTTGGCGGGTCGGGCGCACGCGGTCGGCCC
>JAJFGI010000032.1 GCA_021776215.1 Kiloniellaceae bacterium
TCGGCGCGGGCGATCCTGGCGCTGATTCCCTGGCTCGCCTTACGGTATCCGATCCGCAAGTGGGCCGCGGTGCTGGCCGCGGCGGGTGCGGTCGCGTACCTGATGCTTACCGGGGTGACGGTGCCCACCCAGCGGGCCGTCTTGATGATCAGCCTGGCCCTTCTTGCGGTGATCTTGGACCGCACGCCGTTTTCACCCCGCATGGTCGCCTGGGCGGCCATCGCTGTGTTGGTTGTCGCCCCGGAAACACTTCTCTCCGCCAGCTTCCAGATGTCATTCGCAGCGGTGATCGCTCTAATCGCCGGTTACGAGGCGCTGCGCGATCGGCGGGAGCGGGGCAACCGGCTGTTCCGGGAGCGCGGACCGATAGTCCGTGGCGGTTTTTACATCGGCGGCGTGGCCCTCACCTCGCTCATCGCCGGGTTGGCGACGGCGCCGTTCGCGGTCTACCACTTCAACCGGATCGCGTGGTATGGCCTGGCCGCGAACATGGCGGCGGTGCCGTTGACGGCCCTGTGGATCATGCCTTGGGCGGTTGTCGCCTTCCTGCTCATGCCGTTCGGGGCGGAGCGACTGGCCCTTGTCCCGATGGGCTGGGGCATCGAGGCCATGCTGACCGTGGCGCAAGGGGTCGCCGGTTGGCCCGGGGCGATCAGCTTGGTCCAGGCCATGCCGACAAGCGGCCTGGTGCTGATCGCCATGGGCGGCCTGTGGCTGTGTCTGTGGCGGCGGCGGTGGCGCTATGCCGGCTTGGCCGCCCTGTTTGCAGGCGCCCTTACGGTCGCGTTTAACCCGCCGCCGGACGTTCTTGCCAGCGGCGACGGGCGCCTCTTCGCCGTGCGCACCCCGGAGGGCGAGATGCTCGTTTCGAGCGGCCGGGCCCGGCGCTATGACGCCGACGTCTGGGCCCGGCGCAGTGGCGAGGGCGAGGCGGAACGGTGGCCGCGCACCGGCACGGCGGCCGGGGGCCGCCTGACCTGCGACCCGTTGGGCTGCCTATACCGGGCGCGCGGCCAATCCG
This sequence comes from Kiloniellaceae bacterium, assembly GCA_021776215.1. Classification (GTDB taxonomy): domain Bacteria; phylum Pseudomonadota; class Alphaproteobacteria; order Kiloniellales; family J153; genus JAJFGI01. The sequence goes on from JAJFGI010000032.1 coordinate 1,022, forward strand.
TGGCCCTGGTTCAGGACGGCCGCGCCCTGGCCGATGACTGCGCAGCGGCGACGATTATCATCAGCCGAGAGCCTATTCGCACGGCTGTCTGCGACGCTGTGCCCCTGGTCATCGACCGCTTCGACCTGTGGCGCAAAGGGGGCCATGCCGTGTGGCTGTCCGAAAGCGGCGCGCGCATCGAAACCGTCGCCGACCGCCGCGGCCGGCGACCCTGGACAACTATCCGAGGCCGGCCGGAGAAGTGATGAATTCGGGTGAAGTCGTGCGTAATGGGTCTCTCCAGGTCAAGGGTGAGCGCGGCATGCGGGCTCTCGCCATTGGCCGATAGACAGTATTCAGCAGGCCGCTCGTGTGGTGGTGCCACCTGTTCACTTCTGCTATTTACATTTCACACGTGACGTATCAACGCGAGCGACGGAGAGATCTGACATGGCGGCGGCAGACAAGTTGGGTGGCTATGCAACGGGCTTTGGGAACCTGAACGCGGACACATTGGCTGCGAATGTGACTGACGATTACAAGCTTCTCGATAAAGACGGAAAGATCTATCGCAAGGGTGACCTGCCTGGCTACATTGCGGAGCTCAGAAAGCTGGCGGATAAGATGGTAATTACCGACGTCGTGGTTGATGGCGGCACGGCGTGGTGTAAGTGGCAGGTGGGCGACATTGTTGGTGCCGGAATGATCACGTTCGGGGACAAAGGCGTTTCGCAGGAGCAACTGTTTTACGCCTGAGTGACAAGCAAATACGGGCGGTCGGAAAACCGACAGCTCATACCTGGGCGCAAATATGCGTCCAATTGTTGTCCGCCGGAAGCCGTCCGGTGAACCTGCTCTGCCGAAGGCAGGGCCAGCCGGTTCATTGAGGTGGACCGGTCCTCGGTTCGCTACCGCTCTCTACGGCCGGACGATCCGACTCAATAATATCCTGATCGGCAGATCAGAAGTCTAAACAAAAGCAGGATGAACACCCGCCATCAGCAGTGCTGCAAATGGCCTGCGTCGCCCGCTAGTACTTCCGAATCAATCCCACCAGGCGACCCTGGATCTTGACCCGCTCGGGCGGGAAGATTCGGGTCTCGTAGCTCTTGTTGGCCGGTTCAAGGGCGACGGCGCCACCCTTGCGGCGGATGCGTTTCAGTGTCGCTTCCTCGCGGTCGATCAGGGCCACCACGATGGCCCCGTTGTCGGCGGTGTCCGAGCGCTCGATGATCACCGTGTCGCCTTCGAAGATGCCGGCATCGATCATCGAATCGCCGTCCACCTCGAGGGCATAATGCTCCCCCTTGCCAACCATGGAAACCGGTACGTCGACGAAGGTCTCATGGTCGCGCAGCGCCTCTATCGGCGTGCCGGCGGCGATCCGGCCGTACAGCGGCAACTGCATCGCCTCGCTTTCGGGCGGCGGACTGGCGCCGGCAAGCGCACCGCCGAAGTCGCCCTGGATGACCTTGGGCGCAAAGCGACTGCCATTCCCGACGGGGGCGGCGGGGGCGGCGGGGGTCCGCCCGAGATCTTCCGGCAGGCGTGCCACTTCGAGGGCCCGGGCGCGGTGCGGCAGGCGGCGAATAAAGCCGCGCTCCTCCAGCCCGGTGATCAGGCGGTGAATGCCGGACTTCGATTTGAGCTTCAGGGCATCCTTCATCTCATCGAAGGATGGCGAGACGCCCTGCTCCGACAGGTGGCGGTGGATGAAGAGCAGCAGCTCGTGTTGTTTGCGCGTCAACATGGTCGGCTTAACCCCTTGGCACCCCGATTCCTGGGGACCCACAACATATAGAACAAAACAAAAACGTCGTCACATGTTCTAGTTTGGTTCTCATTCCCCGTCAAGCGCTTCCTGCGGCCGCCGACCGGGGTGCCGACGCGTTTTCCCACCGGGATCGGTCAGATGCCCAGGATTCCGCCGGAAAGCATTATGATATCAACGACATCTCCGGCGCTGGCGGAGGCGGCGAGGGGGGGCCGGACGATCAGGCAATCGGCGTGCGCCAGGGTCGCCAGCATGGAGCTGTCCTGGCGCGGAAAGGGGGCGGCGCAGCGCCGGCCCGCCGAATCGACGCTCAAGCGGGCCCGCAGATAGTCCTGGCGGCGGTCGTTGGCCGGCAGATCGGC
>JAJFGI010000311.1 GCA_021776215.1 Kiloniellaceae bacterium
TTCCTGGAGCATGGCCGGATCGTCTGCTTTGGCGCCGGCCACGGGTTGCCGGCGGCCGAGGCCAAGGTTTACATTTCGTCCGCCGACTGGATGCCGCGCAACCTCGACCGGCGGGTGGAGGCATTGGTGCCGATCGAAAACCCGACCGCGCACCAACAGGTCCTCGAGCAGATCATGATCGCCAATCTCAACGACGAGGCGCAAAGCTGGATCTTGGGAGAGGACGGCGTATACCGGCGTGTGGAGGCCGGCGACGAGGCGTTCAGCGCGCACACCTACTTCATGACCAACCCGAGCCTCTCCGGCCGCGGCAGCGCCCTGGAGGAGGCCAAGAAGGCCCCCCGACTGGTGCTGAAGAAAGCCTGAGCGCGATGGCGGTCGTCAGTGTACCGGCGCCCGGTGCCGACCCCGCTCACGTTGGGCCGGTGGCGGTGATCGACGTCGGCTCCAACTCGATCCGCCTGGTCGTCTTCAGCGGGTTGGAGCGGGGGGCATCGACTCTGTTCAACGAAAAGGTGCTGTGCGGCCTGGGCCGCGGCTTGGCGGGCAGCGGCCGTCTGCATCCGCAAGGGGTCGAGATGGCCCGGCAGAACCTGGTGCGCTTCACGCGCCTGGCCAAGGCCATGGGCGTGCGGCGGATCGACCTGCTCGCGACCGCGGCGGTGCGCGAGGCCACCGACGGCTCCGCCTTCGTCGCCGAGATCGAGGATCTGTGCGGTCAGCCGGTGCGCGTGCTCGACGGTATCGAGGAGGCGCGGCTGTCGGCTCTCGGCGTGCTGGCCGGTTTTCCGGCGGCGCGCGGGGTGATGGGCGATCTGGGCGGCGGCAGCCTGGAGCTGGTCGAATTGGCGGATGGCGACGCCGGACGCTCGACGACCTTGCGGCTTGGGCCGTTCTCGCTGATGGAGCGCTTCGCCGGCGACCTGCCGGCCATGCGGGCGGAGATAGACGCGCAGCTTGCCGCATCCGGTTGGGCCCGCGACACGGCGCCGGCGGCGGACGCGGCCACGTTCTATCCGGTCGGCGGGGCGTGGCGTTCGCTGGCCCGAATCCATATGCAGCAAAGCGGCTATCCTCTGCATGTCGTCCACGGCTATCCCATGCGCCGGAGCCAAATGAATGAATTGAGCCAGGTCATCAGCCGGCTGAGCCACCGCTCGCTGGCCGGAATCGAGGGAATCACGCGGCCGCGCCTGGAAACCCTGCCGGCGGCGGCCCTGGTGTTGAGCCGGGTTCTGCGCGCCCTGGATTGCCGCAAGGTGGTCTTCTCCGCTTTCGGCCTGCGCGAGGGCCACCTTTTCGATTTGCTCAGCGCGACGGAACGAGCGCGCGATCCGCTGCTGGCGGTCGCCACCGACATTGCCGCGCGCGCCGCCCGCTTCGATATGATGGGCGACGATCTGCTGACCTGGACGGATTGCCTGTTTGTCGGCGAAAGCGCGGCGCAGCGGCGCCTGCGATCGGCGGCATGCCTGCTCTCCGACGTTGCCTGGCGCGAACACCCGGACTATCGCGCCGGGCAGGCGCTCCTGCGGATCCTGCACTATCCCATGAGCGGCATCGACCACGACGAGCGCGTTTTTCTGGCGGTTACCGTGTACGCCCGGTACGGCGGCGCGGCGGAGGGGCGCGAGGCGTTGCCGTATCTGGGCCTGCTTGAGCCCGACGTGGCCCGCCGTGCCCGTGTATTGGGGCTGGCGCAGCGCCTGGCCTACCGTGTCTCGGGGGCGACAGGGGCCGTGCTCAAGCGCAGCGCGCTGGAATTCGACAGCACCGCACGGACATTGCGCCTCATCCTGCCCAGCGACGGCTCGGCGCCTGGCGGCGAGGCCGTGCAGCGCCGCTTCACGGCCTTGGCCGAAGCCCTCGATGTGCGCCAAGCGGTTGTCGAGGGCTAACGCCGCACAAAGATAGAATCGAAGGCGCAGGTCGCATTGCGGCCGAAGAAATCCGTATACCGGGTATCGACTTCATATGATCCGGTATGTTTATTGACGAACACGCTGATTTCCTTGCGCTTCTGAAGGCTGTCCTCGACGATGAGGTAGTCATCCGGTTGCAGTCGGGTGTGGAAGTAATCGAGAACCCCTGCAACATTGACGTGCGCGTCTTCGATGACCAGCCAAGGGTGCGGCCAACGGGCCATTGACGCCGCCGGAAAGGTCGCCTCGATGCGCCGACAGTCGCCGGCAACAAAGGTGACATGGGGGCACTCGATTTCCGGCGGCTGCACATCGAGGGAATAGACATGGCCGTCGATGCCCGATACGGCGAGCAGATCGGCGATCCACAGGGCACTCGCCCCACTGCCGGAGCCGAGCTCGATGACCGTTCGCGGCTTCTGCTCCCAGACCAGCATGGCATAGATGCTCATGTCGAAAGCGGTCTTGAACAGCGGCATGCCCCGCCATTGCAAGCAGTCGGTCGTGCCCTGGCTCATGGCCAGCGCCGCCTGGTCGATATCGCTGGCCCAGGGCGCCGCTTCGGGGATGACCGGCAGGCGCTCGTGATAGGCGACGAAACGTCCGCGGGCGCGCGCCGCCAGATGCCCCCGAAGTAGGGCGAGGCCCCGGCGCAGACGCTCGCCGGTGACACCGCCGAGGCGGCGGGTGCTCTCCTCCCACGGCAGGGCCGGGTCGAGCCGGTTGAGCTCGCGGATGGTACGCAGCAGGAAGTTGTTGAAGAAAGTCGCGACCCCGCCCTGCTCGCGTTCGATCTTGCCGCGCAACTCCTGCGCGAAGGTTTCGGCCGCCAACTTCAGCTCGTCGCCGTTCACCGGCTTTCTCCCGTTGCCGCCAATGATCGAGGCTATGTAGCACGGAACGCGGGCGGATCATCACCGCTTTGCACCGCCGGTGACGCATGGGCACAATCTTGCGACAGGTCAATTCATTGGCTTGGTGATTGGTGCTACACTGCTGCTCCGACTGAAAGGATGCCTGGAGGTGCGGCCATCAGCGGTTCGCGCCCCTGATGGGTTCGGTTAAGGGAGAAGCGAATCATGGCGGATAATTCTGGCCGCGAAGCCGTTGGTGTATTCCACGACGAGCCGGCCATGCAAAGCGCTGTCGACGAGTTGCTCCTTGCCGGGTTCGACCGCTCGACCCTAAGCCTTCTGGCCAGCGCCCACGCCGTCGAGGCAAAACTCGGCCACAAGTACGACAAGGTGGCCGACGTCGAGGACGATCTGTCGGTGCCGCGCGCCGCCTTTATCGGCAAGGATTCGCGCGTCGAGGGCGAGGCCGCGGCTATCAGCGGCCTGGCCTACGTCGGGGCGATCGGCACCGTCGGCGCGATCGTCGGCACGGGCGGGACCGTCGGCCTGGCGATTCTGGGGGCGGCGGCGGCCGGCGGGCTCGGTGGCTTGGTCGGGGCGGCGCTGGCTCGCTTCATGGATCGGCACCACGCCCACTACCTCCAAGATCAACTCGACCGCGGCGGCCTGTTGCTGTGGGTTTCGGTCGACGGCGCGGAACGGGAAGCCAAAGTGCGCGAAATTCTTGAGAAATGTGGTGCCGACCATGTGCATTTGCACGACGTTCCCAAGGAGGAGTTGCCGCTCGAGGGCGGCGTGTCCTACGACATGAGCTTCATGAACAGGTTGGGGCTATGAGCCAAACCGCCAGCGCCGACTGAACGTCAACGGGCCGACAAAGCCACGACTCTTAAACCACTGCCGCGGACCACCGGCCCGGCGACATGCCGTAGGCCTTCTTGAACTGGCGCGTCATGTGGCTTTGGTCCGCGAAACCGCTCGACAGTGCCGCATCGACCAGCGATCTGCCATGCCCAATCAGCGAGCGTACCTGGTCGAGGCGCCGCATGGTGAGATATCTGTAAGGGCTTGTGCCCAAACATGCCCGGAAATGCCGCGCGACGGCGTAGCGCGTCAGCCCTGTAACGGCTTCCAGTTCTGCCGAGGTGACCCCCGTCCGGAAATTGGCGTCGAGGAAATCGCGCGCTTTGCCGACAGCACGCCAGTGCCGCGCCGACAGCTTTCTCCGCGTGACCGACGGATCAACCGTGGCGAGAGCCTCTGCGAGGTGGAGAATGATCTGGTCGCGGTGCAGATCCTCCAAAGGCCGGTCGAGATCATCGAGCGCAGGCATGATCGCGGCGGCGAGGGCTTTGTTGTTCGATACCGTCTCGCGCACGAAGGGAAGGGGGCGGCGCGCTGCACCTAAAGCGTCCCGGATGGCGCGGGGTTCGACGTAGGCAATCCTGTAGCGAAAGCCGGTGCTGGTTCCGGCATGACCGTCATGGGTCTCGTCCGGGTGAAGTACGAACACCTGGCCGGGCACGCTGTGCTCCGAGACCTTCCGGTAATTGAAGGACTGGACGCCGTGGGTCGTGAAGCCCATCGCGTACGTATCGTGCCGGTGCGGATCGAAAGCATGCCCTGAAAAGAAGGCTTCGATCCGCTCGACTCCCCGACATGAGGGCGCAATCTTGATCCAGTCGGCCGTCACCGTACCGCACGATCGTTCAAGACGCGGCGC
>JAJFGI010000312.1 GCA_021776215.1 Kiloniellaceae bacterium
AGGTCGGGATAGGCGGCGCGGCAGGCCATATCGGAATAGGCGCCGGGCGAGCCTTGGAAGGCGATCAATTGCGCCGGATCGACTGGCTTGCTCTGGCCGCGCCGGACCGCTGATTTGGGTTTCGCCATGCTCTACACAGCCGCAGTGTTCGACCAAAAGGTGTTCGATTAACGAGGGTGGATTAGCCTTGGGCCGGCGCCAGCAGCGCGCGGGCCCGTGCCAGATCGGCGGGAGTATCGACGCCGAGGGGAATGGTGTCAACGAGCGCCACGTCGATGCGCATGCCGGCTTCGAGGGCGCGCAACTGCTCCAAGCGCTCGCGCTGCTCCAGCGGCGTTGGCGGCAGCGCGACGAAGCGCCGCAACGCCGCCCGCCGGAAGGCGTAAAGGCCGATGTGATGATAGAGCGGCCGGCCGGCATCGCCGCCGTCCCACGGCACGGGCGCGCGGCTGAAATAGAGGGCGCGGGCAACGGGCCCGGCGGCGAAGCCGACCGCAGCCTTGACCACGTTGGGGTCGCGACGTTCCGCCGGATCGCTGATCGGCGCCGCCACGGTGGCGATGTCCACCGCCGGCTCGGCCAGCGGCCGCAGCACCGCCTGAACGATTTCGGGGGCGATGGTCGGCAGGTCGCCCTGCAGGTTGATGACCGTGTCGTACCGGTGGTCCGGGTCGATGGTCTCCACCGCCTCGAAGATCCGGTCCGAGCCGGAGGCGTGGTCGGGCCGGGTCAGGACCGCCTCGCCGCCGGCCTGGCGCACCGCCTCGGCAATCGCCTCCTCGGCGCAGGCGACGACCACCGGGCCGACACCTGCGTCCATGGCCCGGCGCCAGACGTGGGCGATCATCGGCGCGCCGTGAATATCGGCCAGCGGCTTGTCCGGCAAACGGGTGGCGCCGAGGCGCGCCGGGATGACGATAACCGGAGTCGCGGGGATGGCGGATGCGGGTCGACTCATATGAACGTCTTTGCTGTATCGGGGGCGCGCGTGGGCGGCGCAGGATACCGGGCCGCCCACGCGCAAAAAATGCTTTTCTTAACGTCGTCCTATTGAACGGCTCCGGTCACGCGTCTATTGTCCGCCGGCGCGCGCCAAGGCCTTACACGGACGGGACCACGACATGTCGTTTTTCGAAGCAAACAAAATTGTTGCCGCCCTGTTGACCGCGGGCGTTGTCGCCCTGGGCAGCGGCTTCGTCGCCGAGTTGCTGTTCGAAGGCAGCGAGATCGAGGAGAACGCTTACCAAATCGCCGCGGTCGGCGAGACGCAGGAGCCGGCCAGTGACGCCGCCGCCGAGGCACCCGAGCCGATTGCCCGTCTGCTTGCCGCCGCCGATGCCGGTGCCGGCGAATCGGTGGCGAAGAAATGCACGGCCTGCCACACCTTCGAGAAGGGCGGCGCCAACAAGATCGGCCCCAATCTGTGGGGCGTGGTCGAGCGGCCGATCGCCGCGGCCGACGGCTTCGGCTATTCCGATGGATTAAAGGCGAAATCAGGCGAGGCCTGGACCTACGACCATCTCAACGCCTTCCTGACCAAGCCCAAGGAGTTCGCGCCCGGCACCAAAATGACCTTTGCCGGCGTCAAGAAGCCCGAGGACCGGGCCAATCTCATCGCCTATCTGCGCAGCTTGAGCGACACCCCGGTGCCGTTGCCCAACGCGTCCACGGAATCGGCGGTAGCGACGACGGAGGCCGCAGCAACACCGGAGACCCAGAAAACGACCGAGACAGCCGCAACGACCGAGACAGCCCCAACGACCGAAACCGCGGCCGCCGGCGGTGCGAACCTCGGCGCGCTGATCGCCGCCGCCGACGCCGGCGCCGGCGAAAAGGTCGCCCGTAAATGCAAGGCCTGCCACACCTTCGACGAGGGCGGCGCCAACCGCGTCGGCCCAAACCTGTATGGGGTGATCGGGCGCGAGATCGCCAGTCACGAGGGCTACAAATACTCCGACGCGCTGACGGCGAAGTCGAGCGAGACGTGGAGCTATGCGGATCTCGACGCCTTCGTGACGTCGCCCAAGGAATGGGCGCCCGGGACCAAGATGTCCTTTGCCGGGATCAAGAAGCCGGAGGACCGGGCGGCGCTGCTGGCCTACCTGCGGCAGCAGAACAGCAATCCGCCGCCGATTCCGGAGTGAGTGTCGGCGCCGAGACGCCCTGTCCGGAGGCGTTCGTCGCCCTGGCCGAACGCCTGGCGGACGCGGCGGGGGCGGTTGTCCGCCCCTATTTCCGCCAACCGATCGACGTCGCGCAGAAACCCGATCAAAGCCCGGTGACCATCGCCGACCGCGAGGCCGAAAGCGCCATGCGTGCCCTGATCGCCGCAGCATACCCCGAGCACGGCATGGTCGGCGAGGAGCACGGCGCCGAGCGCAGCAGCGCCGAGTACGTGTGGATCCTGGACCCGATCGATGGCACCAAGCGGTTCATCAGCGGCCACCCGCAGTTCGGCACCTTGATCGGTCTGTTGCACAATGGCGCGCCGATCCTCGGCGTCATCGACATGCCCATGATGGGGGAGCGCTGGATCGGCGCCGCCGGCCGAAGCACCACTCATGGCCACGCGGACGGCACCGGGCCGAGTCGGGTCCGTTCTTGCGCCGATGTGGGTCATGCGGTCCTGTATGCAACCTCGCCGCACATGTTTCCCGGCGACGATTTCCAGTCCTTCGAACGGGTGCGCCGGCGCGCCAGGCAGCCCATGTACGGTGGCGAATGCTACGCGTACGGTTTGTTGGCGAGCGGCTTTGTCGATCTGGTGGTCGAGGCGACCATGGGCGTCTACGACTATTTGCCGCTGGTGCCGGTGGTCGTTGGCGCCGGCGGCACGATCACCGATTGGCAGGGCGCGGCGCTGGGCCTTGGCTCCGACGGGCGGGTGATCGCCGCCGGCGACCGCCGCTGCCACACGGCAGCCCTTGATCTGCTGAAAGCTTCTGGCTAAGGCCGCTATCACAACCTCTCGACCAACGGGCGGAAAATGGCCACGGACTGAGAATCTGTCTATAGTGCGCCATCGCCGATTCGCGCCGGAGGCCATGCGCAACCTTTCCCGAACCGCTGCCACTGTCTTGCTGTGCGCCGTGCCACAATTCGCGGCTGGCGCGCATGCCGACGAGCGGCCGATCCCGCTCGACCGCATCCATGTGGCGCACGCCATTGCCATGCACGGCGAGCCGGCTTACGGTCCGGACTTCACCCATTTCGACTATCTGAACCCGGACGCGCCCAAGGGTGGCACGGTCAAGCTCAGCGCCCGCGGCTCCTTCGACAGCTTCAACCCGTACATTGCCAAGGGCGATGCTGCCGCCGGCGTCGGCTATGAAACTTTGCTGCAGCGGGGCGAGGACGAGGCTTTCACCGGTTACGGGCTGATCGCCGAATCCATGGAATGGCCCGAGGACCGCTCGTGGATCATCTTCAATCTGCGGCCCGAGGCGCGCTGGCAGGATGGCGTGCCGATCACCCCGGAAGATGTGATCTTTTCCCTGAACACCATCAAGGAGAAGGCCAGTCCGGTACAGCGGTTCTATTTCGCCGATGTGCTTTCCGCCGAGAAGTTGGGGCCGCACCGGGTGAAATTCACCTTCGCCGGAACGGTCAACCGCGAATTGCCGCTGATCGTCGGCCAAGATTTGCCCATCATGGCCAAGCATTTCTGGGAGGCGGAGGGCCGCGATTTCGCGAAAACCACGTTGGAGCCACCCCTGACCAGCGGCCCCTACCGGGTCGCCAGCTTCGAGGCTGGACGGTTCGTCGAGTTGGAGCGGGTGAAAGATTATTGGGGCAAGGATCTGCCGGTCAATCTGGGGCGCGATAATTTCGACCGCATCCGCTACGACTACTACCGCGATGAAACGGTGGTGCGCGAGGCCGTCAAGGCCGGCAACGTCGACATCTTCACCGAAAATTCGGCTAAGGAATGGGCGCTGGCCTACGACACCGATGCCGTGCGCGAGGGTTGGCTGTTAAAGGAACGCTTCGAGGACCACAGCTCCGGCGGCATGCAGACCTATGCCATCAACACCCGGCGGGAGAAGTTCAAGGACCGCCGGCTGCGCCGGGCGCTGGCCTTCGCCTATGACTTCGGATGGACCAACCGCAATATCTACTATGGTCAGTACATCCACCCGAACAGCTACTTCTTTGGCACGGAGCTGGCATCCTCGGGCCTGCCGAGCGGTGAGGAGCTCAAGATTCTCGAGCCCTATCGCGGCCGGGTGCCCGACGACGTGTTCACCACGGTCTATACGGTGCCGGAAACCGACGGGTCTGGCTGGCAGCGCGCCAATCTGACCACCGCCTTCGAGCTCTTGGCCGAGGCCGGCTGGGTGGTGCGCGACATGAAGCTGGTCAACGCCGAGACCGGCGAGCAGTTGCGCATCGAAATCCTGGTCCAGCAGAAAAGCCTGGAGCGCGCCATTCTGCCCTATATGCGCAACATGCAGCGCCTGGGCATCGACGTCGGCTTGCGCGTGGTCGATACGTCCCAGTACATCAACCGGTTGCGCGCCTTCGATTTCGACATGATTGTCTATGGTTCGGCCCAATCCCTGTCGCCCGGCAACGAGCAGCGCATCTGGTGGGGCTCTGCGGCGGCGGACGATTCCGGCAGCCGCAACATGTCCGGCATCAAGGACCCGGTGGTCGACGAGCTGATCGATCTGGTCATCTCGGCACCGGATCGGGAAAGCCTGGTGGTACGCACCCGGGCCTTGGACCGGGTCTTGCTGTGGGGCCACTATTCCGTGCCCAATCTGGCCGCCCCCTTCGATCGCTATGTGTATTGGTACAAGTTCGGCCGGCCGGAGAAGATTCCCGTCCACGGCACATCCACGAGCTTCTGGTGGGTCGATCCGGAAAAGGCCAAGGCGCTGCAAAGCCGCCAGCGTCCAGTGGCACAACGGCCGGCGCAGCAGCCGGCGGCGCAGCCTTCAGCCAACTGAGGACCAGACAACTTCCGTGCTCGCCTACATCGCCCGCCGCTTGCTGCTGATCATTCCCACCCTGCTGGGGATCATGCTGGTCAACTTCGTGGTCATTCAGTCGGCGCCCGGCGGCCCGGTTGAGCAGCTGATCGGCCAGATCACCGGCACCGGTGTCGACGTGGTGGCCAGCCGCGTCTCCGGCGAATCCGTCGATATTTCCAAGAGCAGCGGACAGCAAGGCGACAAAGGCGGCGCCTATCGCGGCCGCCAGGGCCTACCCGAGGAATTCGTCGCCGAGATCGAACGCATGTATGGCTTCGACAAGCCCGCCTATGTGCGTTTCCTGGAGATGGTTCGCAATTATGTGGTCTTCGATTTTGGCGACAGCTTCTTCCGCGACCAGAAAGTGGTCGACCTGGTGCTCCAGAAAATGCCGGTGTCCATATCGCTCGGCATATGGACCACCTTGCTGGTCTATCTGATCTCCATTCCCCTCGGCATCGCCAAGGCGGTGCGCGATGGCTCGCGTTTCGATATATGGAGCAGCGGCGTGATCATCGTCGGCTATGCCATTCCCAGTTTCCTGTTCGCCATACTCTTAGTGGTCTTGTTTGCCGGCGGCAGCTATCTGGACTGGTTCCCCCTGCGAGGGCTGGTTTCCGATAACTGGCGGGATCTGTCATGGCCGGCGCGGATCACCGATTACTTCTGGCATATGACCCTGCCCGTCCTGGCCATGGTGATCGGCGGTTTCGCCGGGCTGACCATGCTGACCAAGAACTCATTCCTCGATCAGATCCATCAGCAATATGTTATTACGGCACGGGCCAAGGGCCTGACCGAGCGGCGCGTGCTCTATGGCCACGTGTTCCGCAATGCCATGCTCATCGTCATCGCCGGCTTTCCCAGCGCCTTCATCGGCATCCTGTTCACCAGCGCCCTGTTGATCGAGGTGATCTTCTCTCTCGACGGGCTTGGCCTGCTCGGCTTCGAGGCGGCGCTCAACCGTGACTATCCGGTGATGTTCGGCTCGCTCTACTTCTTCTCGCTTCTGGGGCTGTTGATGAATTTGATCGGCGATCTGAGCTATACCATCATCGATCCGCGCATCGACTTCGAAAGCCGCGAGGTCTAGGCGCCATGGCCGCCCCCCGGGCCGATCGGTTTTTTGGCGTGGCGATCTCGCCGCTGACGCGCCGGCGGCTGCACAATTTCCACGCCAACCGCCGCGGCTATTGGTCGCTGTGGATATTCCTGACGTTGTTCATCGGCAGCGTGGGCGCCGAGGTGGTGGCCAACGACAAGCCGCTGCTGATCTTCTTCGACGGCGCGTTCTATGCACCCATCGCCAAGGCCTATCCCGAGACCACCTTCGGCGGCACCTTCGAGACCGAGGCGGATTACCGGGATCCCTTCGTCGCCGATCTGATCGACGCGCACGGTTGGATGATCTGGCCGCTGATTCCCTATAACCACCGCAGCGTCGCCTGGGACCTGCCGGTGCCGGCGCCCTCGCCGCCGGATGCCCAGCATTGGCTAGGCACCGACGATCAGGCCCGCGATGTCAGCGCCCGCCTGATCTACGGCTTCCGCATCTCGGTGCTCTTCGGCTTGGTGCTGACCATTTTCAGCTCGATTGTCGGCGTCGCCGCGGGGGCCGTACAAGGTTACTTCGGCGGCTGGACGGACTTGCTGTTCCAGCGCTTCATGGAAATCTGGTCCGGCCTGCCGACCTTGTTCCTGCTGATCATCCTGGCCTCCATCGTCGAGCCGAATTTCTGGTGGCTACTGGGGATCATGCTGTTGTTCTCGTGGATGAGCCTGGTCGGCGTGGTGCGCGCCGAATTCCTGCGCGCGCGCAACTTCGACTACGTGCGGGCAGCCCGGGCCCTGGGCGTATCCAACGGAGTGATCATGTTCCGCCATGTGTTGCCGAACGCCATGGTTGCGACCCTGACGTTCCTGCCCTTCGTGTTGTCCGGCTCGATCACCACCTTGACGGCCCTGGACTTCATCGGCTTCGGCCTGCCGCCCGGCTCCGCCTCCCTGGGCGAGCTGCTGGCCCAGGGCAAGGCCAATTTGCAGGCGCCGTGGCTGGGCCTAACCGGGTTCTTCACGTTGGCCATCATGCTCAGCCTGCTGGTCTTCATCGGCGAGGCGGTGCGCGATGCCTTCGATCCGCGCAAGCTGTTCGCCGGCGAGCCGCCGCCCGAGACCGCGGCCGAGGCGGCGCCGGCGCCGGCACCGGCCGCCGGAGGAGGTGCCTGATGGCCGACCCGCTTTTGCAAGTACGCGACCTGTCGACCCAGTTCGCCCTGCCCAGCGGGCCGGTCGATGCGGTCAAGGGCGCCAATTTCGACATCCGCGAGGGCGAGACCCTGGCGCTTGTCGGCGAAAGCGGCTCCGGCAAGTCGGTGACCGCCCTGTCCATTCTGCAGCTTCTGCCCTATCCGCTGGCGCGCCACCCCGCCGGCTCCATCGTCTTCAAGGGCCGGGAGCTGCTCGGCGCGTCGGCGTCCGTGCTGCGCGAGGTGCGCGGCAACGAGATCTCGATGATCTTCCAGGAGCCCATGACCTCGCTCAATCCGCTGCATACGGTGGAAAAGCAGGTCAACGAAACCCTGTTCCTGCATAAGGGCCTGGGCCGGGACGCGGCCCGCAAGCGCACCCTGGAGCTGCTCGATCTGGTCGGCATTCCGGAGGCGCACAAGCGCCTGGGCGCCTATCCGCACGAGCTTTCCGGCGGCCAGCGCCAGCGGGTGATGATCGCCATGGCCCTGGCCAACGAGCCGGACCTGTTGATCGCCGACGAGCCGACCACCGCCCTGGATGTCACCATTCAGGCGCAGATCCTGAAGCTGCTGAAGGAGTTGCAGGCGGAACTCGGCATGGCGATGATGCTCATCACCCATGACCTGGGGATCGTCCGCAAGATGGCCGACGACGTTTGCGTCATGACCGGCGGCGAGATCGTCGAGCAAGGTCCGCGGGACGATATTTTCGAGCGGCCGCGGCACGCCTATACCAAGCGCCTGCTGGCCGCCGAGCCGAAGGGCGCGCCGTTGAAGGCCGCGCCCGACGCCCCGGTGGTCATGGCCGGCAACGAGATCAAGGTGCATTTTCCGATCAAGAAGGGCCTGCTCAAGCGCACCGTCGATTATGTGCGCGCGGTCGACGGCGTTTCCGTGACCGTGCGTGAGGGGCATACGGTGGGCATCGTCGGCGAAAGCGGCTCGGGCAAGACCACCTTGGGCCTGGCGCTGTTGCGTCTGATCTCGAGCCAGGGCGAGATCCGCTTTGGCGATACGTCGATCCAAGGCTTGAAATCGAAGGACCTGCGCCCGCTGCGGCGGGAGATGCAGATCGTTTTTCAGGACCCGTTCGGATCGCTCAGCCCACGCCTGTCGATCGCGCAGATCGTCGAGGAGGGCCTCAAGGTGCACGGTCTCGGCGGCGACGCGGCGGCGCGCGAGGCGATGATCGTCCAGGCGCTGCGCGAAGTCGGCCTCGATCCGGAGAGCCGGCACCGCTACCCGCACGAGTTTTCCGGCGGCCAGCGGCAACGGGTCGCCATCGCCCGCGCCATGGTGCTGAAGCCGCGCCTGCTGGTCCTCGACGAGCCGACATCCGCCCTGGATGTGTCGGTGCAGGCGCAGATCGTCGATCTGTTGCGCGATCTGCAGGCGAAGAACCGGTTGGCCTACCTGTTCATCAGCCACGATCTGCGCGTGGTGCGGGCGCTGGCCGACGAGGTGATCGTCCTGCGCGACGGACGCGTGATCGAGCACGGCAGCGCCGATCAGATATTCGACGCGCCGGCCGATCCATATACCCGGGCCCTGATGAAGGCCGCCTTCGATCTTGAAGCGGTGGAAGACGGCGTCGTGCGCATGTAAAGTCCGCCGTCATGGCCCTTCTTTTGAAAACTGATATCGAGCGCGGGGACGCCTGGCAGCGGGCGCTGCACGCGGCCGACCCGGACATGACCGTCCACGACTGGCCGTACGACGGCGACCCGGCGGAGATCGAATTCGCCCTGGTCTGGGGCCCGCCGCGCGGGGCATTGCGACGGTTTGCCGATCTCAAGGCGATCTTTTCCATCGGCGCCGGCATCGACCACCTGGCGTCGGACCCGGAGCTGCCCGACGGCGTGCCGGTCGTGCGCATGGTCGAGCCTGGTCTGACCGCCGGCATGACCGAGTTCGTGATTCTCGGCGTGCTCACCCATCACCGTTTCATGCTCGACTACGCGGCCCAACAGCGGACCAGGATCTGGCGCGAGATCCCGCAAATCGCGGCCGCGCGGCGCCGGGTCGGCATCATGGGCCTGGGGGTCCTGGGCAGTGAGGCGGCGGACAAGGTCGCCGCCCTGGGCTTCGCCGTGGCCGGGTGGAGCCGCAGCCCGAAAGAGCGGCCCGGCATTTCGACGTTTCACGGGGAAGCCGGGCTGGAGCCCTTCTTGGCGCGCAGCGACATATTGGTCTGCCTGTTGCCGCTGACGGTGGAGACCGAAGGCATTCTCAATGCCCGCACGTTCGCGGCCCTGCCGCGCGGCGCGGCGCTGGTGAGCACCGGCCGCGGCGGCCACGTGGTGGAGGCGGATCTGCTCGCCGCCCTCGACTCGGGACAGATTGGCGGCGCCACCTTGGATGTGTTTCGCGAGGAGCCGCTGCCGCCGGAGAGCCCTTTCTGGGCACACCCGCGGGTGATTCTGACCCCGCACGTCGCCAGCATGACCATCCCCGACAGCGCCGCCGAGGCCGTGGTCGCCAACATCCGCCGCCTGCGCGCCGGCCAGCCGCTGCACCACGTCGTCGATCTGCGGCGGGGATATTAGCGCGGGGGTGTCAGCGCAACCGGCGGCGGTTGCATCGGCGCCGCGATCTCGGCGGCCAGGTCGCCGAACTCGCGCAGGGTGACGGATCCCTTGATGGTGCGCTGGATCAGGACGTTGCGCTTGTCCGTCTGGTCGCGCTTGCGGCGCACATAGTCGAACCGGCCAAGCCGGTCCAAGGCGCGGGTGATCACCGGCTTCGACAAGCTCAGCGCCGCGCTTAAGCCCCGCACCGTATGCGGCGGCGGGGTCAGGTAGACGTGGAGCAGCAGCGCGAACTGCCGCGCCGTGAGGTCGGGATGGTCACGGCGCAGGTCCGCGACCAAGACCCGGCGCCAAAGCTCAAGTATCTGCTGCGCCGAGAGGGCCATGGGCACCCCCCCCTACCGTTTCGGATGCGCAACGAACCATGGCGCACCCGGGGGCGGCTGGCAAGGCGCCAGGGCGCTGTCCGATTATTTCACGGTCATGCAGGTGCACTTGGCCAAGCTGGTGACCTTGTGCGAGACGCTGCCCAGGAACATGCCCTCGAGATCGCCCAGGCCGCGGCTGCCCAGGACCAGCAAATCGGCGCCGGCGCTGTCGGCGAAGGCAACGATGGTGCGCGCCGGGCTGCCGGTCTTGACCTCGGTAACGGCCTTGGCAACGCCACACCGGTGAGCGCACGCCTTCGCCTCGTCGAGGATTTGTTCGGTCAACTCGTCGAGCACGTATTGCGGCGAACCGGTCAGATGTTCGGCCGCCATGTAGCGTTTCACGTCCTCGGTCATCTTGATGGGTTTGGCCACCGTCAGGAAGATGAGCTTGGCGCCGACCTTGGCCGCCAGCTCGCTAGCCACTTCGGCGGCGCGCAGGGCATGGCGGGAGCCGTCCACCGCGCACACGATTTTCTTGAACATCGCTTCCTCTTCCGTCTGCTGGACGCGACGAAGCGTAACACACGATGTGCCGACTTGTTAGCGCGCGCGGCGCAGGGACTCGATCAAGGCATAGACGGCGCGCACGCCCATGGCCTCGCCGCCTTCCGGCCGGCCCGGCTTGGCCGCGACGTTCCAGCCCATCACATCGATGTGCACCCACGGCGTGCGCGGGCTCACGAACTCCGCCAGGTACAGGCCGGCTGTAATCGCCCCGGCGTAGGGCCCGTCGGATATGTTGTTGATGTCGGCCACTTTCGAGTCGAGCAGGCGCCGGTAAGGCGCATGCAAGGGCAGCCGCCAGAGCGGATCGGCTTCGGCCCGGCCATGGCCGAGCAACCGATCCGCCACCCCGTCGTCGTTGCAGAACAGGGCCGGCAGGTCGGTCCCCAGCGCGACCCGGGCGGCGCCGGTCAGGGTGGCGAAATCGACCAGCAGATCGGGCCGTTCCCGATCCGCCTCGGCCAAGGCATCGCACAGGACCAGGCGCCCCTCGGCGTCGGTGTTGCCGACCTCGACGGTGATGCCCTTGCGCGTGCGCAGCACATCGAGCGGGCGCATGGCATTGCCGGAGACGCTGTTCTCCACCGCCGGGATAAGGACCCGCAGGCGCACCGGCAACTTGGCGGCCATGACCATGGCGGCGACGCCGAGCACGTGGGCCGCCCCGCCCATATCCTTCTTCATCAGCTTCATGCCGGCGGCCGATTTCAAATCGAGACCGCCGGACTCGAAACACACACCCTTGCCCACCAGACTGACCCGCGGACCGCGGCTGCCCCAGCGCAGATCGATCAGACGCGGCGCCCGCGCGCTCGCCCGTCCCACGGCGTGGATCGCCGGATAGTTCTTCGCCAGCAGGGCATCGCCGGTGATGACCGAGACCTTGGCTTTGTGCGACCGGGCCAGACGGCGCGCCGCCGCCGCCAGGTCCGCCGGGCCCATATCCTCCGCCGGGGTATTGATCAGATCGCGCACCAGGGCCGTGGCCTCGGCGGTGCGCCGCACGGCCGCCTGGTCGGCGCCGGCCGGCCAGGCCAGATCGGCGCTACGGCGCGGCGCCTTGCGGTACCGGGTGAAGGCATAGGTGCCCAGGGTCCAGCCGAGGGCCATGCGCGTTGCCGCGGCCGGTTCCGCCGGCGCGTCCAGCCGGTAGGCGCCGCCCGGCGGGTCGTTTGGCAAACGCTCCGGCAGGCCGGCGCAGGACCAGAGATCGTCGTCCGCTACAACCCCAACCAGCACACCAGCCAAGGCACCGTCGTCGCCCGGCAGGAGACACACGGACCCGGCGCCGGCATCGAATCCGGTGCTGGTCACCCAGCGGGCCTGGCGCTTCGGCTGGCGCTTGAGCCAGGCTTTCAGCCCGTCGGCGGTCAGCGGCGTGATCGGCACCTGGCCACGGCGTCCGGATACCGGAAATCGAATCGACATGCGCACACCCCCTCGACCGCCCGGCCCCATCGCCGAGCAAACGGGGCGCAGCATACCGCAATCGGCGCCGGAAAAAAGATGTCGCGGGCCGACGCCCGCCACACCGTCGCATGCCGGCCATGGCCAGTTGGTATGAGGTGGGTTATCTTCCCTCGTTTTTCCGCGCTCCCCCGACAGAGGCGTTCGTCATGTCCAGATTCACGATCGTTCTCGGCAACAAGCGGTACTCGTCCTGGTCCTTGCGCGGCTGGCTGGTGCTGAAGCAGACCGGTGCGGATTTCGACGAGATCGTGGTCCCGCTGGACCAGCCCCAGTCCAAGGCCGAGATCTTGAGCCATTCGCCGGCGGGCAAGGTGCCGGCGCTGAAGGTCGGCGATGCCGTCGTGTGGGATAGCTTGGCCATCGCCGAGTATCTGAACGAGTGTTTTCCCACGGCGGGCCTCTGGCCGAAGGACGCGGCCGCGCGCGCCCTGGCGCGCTCGGTCTCGGCGGAGATGCACGCCGGTTTCGCCGCCCTGCGCGGCCGCCTGCCCATGGACGTGTGCACGCAGGATGCGGCCCGCGGCAAGCGGGCCCTGGCGGAGCCGCCGGTCGCGGCGGATGTGGCGCGGGTGACGGCCATCTGGAGCGACTGCCGGGAACGCTACGGCCGCGGCGGCGATTTTCTTTTCGGCGAGTGGAGCGCCGCGGACGCCATGTATGCGCCGGTGGCCACGCGCTTCACCTCGTACGCGGTGCCGCTGCAGGGACTCTCGGCGCGTTACCGCGATGCGGTGATGGCGGCACCGGCAATGAAGGAATGGTTCACGGCGGCGGCGGCGGAGACCTGGGTCATCGACTACGAGTGACCCGAGGCAGGCCCCCGCGTCACTCGGCCTGGGCCGGCAACTCGAGCCCGGCTTCCTCGTAATAACGCCGGGCGCCGGGATGCAGGGGCACGACCAGACCGTCGAGGGCGGAGTCGATGTTGATCAAACGACCCTTGGGATGACCGTTGTCGAGCAGGCGCCGCGTGCTGGGATCCCAAAGCGCCCGGGTAATGCCGTAGACCAGTTCCTCGGGCACGTCCGCCGAGACCAGCCATTGCGCCCCAACCGAGAGAGTCTCGGTCGTCGGGACATTCAGATACGTGCCGGGGGCGATGCGATCGGCGGAAAAGAAGGGATAGTCTTCGCGCAATTTGTCGGCCTTCGGCCCGGCGATGGGAATCAACCGAATGAGCGAATCGTCGGCCAGCTCGGCCACCGCGGCCGCCGGCGTGCCGACCACCATGAAAAAGCCATCCAGTTCCCCGGCGCGCAGCAGATCGACGGCCGCGCCGGCCGCCCAAGCCTCGGCCGTTATGTCCTTCAGGCGCAGACCATAGGCCTTGAGGATGAGCAAGGCGTCGACCCGCGAACCGGAGCCTTCCCGATCCAGAGAGATTCTCTTGCCGCGCAGATCGGCCACGCTTTCGATGTTCGAATCGCGACGAACGACCAGATGCACGGCCTCGGGAAAGAGGTTGGCCACGGCGCGCAGCTTGGTGAGGGCGCCATCTTTCTTGAAGATACCTTCGCCCGTATAGGCCCAATAGGAGACGTCGGCCTGACTCAAGCCCGACTCCAGCGTTCCACTGGCGATGCCCATGACGTTGGCGACCGAGCCCTCGGTCGATTGGGCGACGGCGATCAAGCCGGGCACGCCGCAACTGCCGCCGGCGGCGCAGTCCCGGCTGCCCGGGGGCTTGCTGATGGCGCTGGCGATGATACCGCCGACCGGGAAATAGGTTCCGGCGGTCGAACCGGTGCCGATCCGGAAGAAATGGATTTCCTGCGCCGTCAGGGCCAGCGGCACAAGGACCGCCAGGGTGCCGGCAAGCGCCAACCCGCGGCGATACCATTTGCCTGTGACGAGGGGGGATCTCCGCTTGGCGCGCATGGTGGGATGCACCTCTCATGCCGCTCCATGCGGCGGGCAGCCGACGCATCTCATATAGCAAGGCACGGACGCGGTTACCAGGGTGAGGCGGAGCGCGGACGATGACTCTCGCTCGACTTCTGCCGCGCGCCGCCGCCGCCGGTCCGGATCGGCCCGCCCTTGCCGTGGGGCCGCGCGTGCACAGCACCTTCGGGCAGATGGCCGCGCGGGTGGCGACCATCGCCGGTACGCTGCGCGGCCGCTTCGGCCTGGACCCCGGCGCCCGGGTGGCCCTAGCGATGGCGAACGGCCCGGCCTTTTTGGAAATCCTCTGCGCCTGCTGGCACGCCGGGCTGGTGCCGGTGCCCATGAATGCCAAGCTGCACCCGCGCGAGTTCGCCTACATCCTGGGACATAGCGGCGCCCGCCTGTGCTGCGCCTCGCCGGGCTTGGCGGCGGCCATCGCCGGGGAGTCAGGGGACATTCCGGATTGCCGCCTGCTGGCCGTGGCTGGACCGGGGGAGCCGGCGGCGGAGGAACGCGACCTTCTGGCGGGCGAGCCCATCGCGACGATGGAGGGTCGGGCGGACGATGCCGCTTGGCTGTTCTATACCAGCGGCACCACCGGCCGGCCGAAGGGCGCGGTCTTGTCGCATCGCAACCTGCTGGCCATGACCCGGGCCTACACGACCGATGTGGACAGCATTGCGGCGGACGACTGCATTCTGCACGCCGCCCCGATGTCGCACGGCTCGGGCCTTTATGCCGTGCCGCACCTGGCCGCCGGCGCCCTGCAGGTGATTCCGGAAAGCGGCGGCTTCGATCCGGCGGAGGTCTTCGAACTTGTACGCTTTCACGCGGGCATGACCTTCTTCGCCGCCCCGACCATGGTCAAGCGCCTGATCGAGCATCCGGCCTGCGCCGATGCCGATCCGAGAAACTTGAAAACCGTGGTCTATGGCGGCGGCCCCATGTATGGCGGCGACATCAAGCGGGCCATGGCCCGCCTCGGCAACCGCTTCGCCCAGATCTACGGCCAGGGCGAGAGCCCGATGACGATCACCGCGTTCTCCAAGGCCGAGCACGCCATGACCGACCACCCACGCTACGCGGCGCGGCTGGCCTCGGTGGGGCGGGCGCAGACCGGGGTGGCGGTGCGCATCGCCGATGCGGACGACCAAACCGTGCCCGCGGGGGAATTGGGCGAAGTGCTGGTCCGTGGCGAGCCGGTGATGACCGGCTATTGGAACAATCCCGAGGCCAGTGCCCGCACCTTGCGCGGGGGCTGGCTGCATACCGGCGATCTGGGCGTGCTGGACGCGGACGGCTATCTGACCCTCAAGGACCGCTCCAAGGATGTGATCATCAGCGGCGGCGCCAATATCTATCCGCGCGAGGTCGAGGAGGTCTTGCAGCTCCACCCCGGTGTGCGCGAGTGCGCCGTCATCGGCCGCCCCCACGCCGACTGGGGCGAGGAAGTGGTCGCCTTCGTCGTGCCGCGGCACGCAGAGGCGGCGGCGATCGAAAGCCTCGATGCCGTGTGCCTGGCGCATCTCGCCCGCTTCAAGCGCCCCCGGCAATACGTTTTCGTCGCCGCCCTGCCGAAGAACGCCTATGGCAAGATCCTGAAGACGGAGTTGCGCCGCAAGGCGGCCAAGGATCGTTCCTCGGAGTGAGGTTCGCCATGCCGGACGGCTGAAACCGGCCGGCCGCATCGCGTCTCCTCCGCACGCGCGGCGTCGAGCCCCGGACCAACAGCCCGCTTGCCTTGGCTTAATCCGTCTCCGTGACCGTGACGGTGACGTCCATCCGCAAAAATGGAGCGCCGTCATGGCGATAGCTGCCCTGGATCGGCAGCGCCTGGGACGGTGAGCGCGTCGTGGCAACGCGAACCAGGTTTTTTCCGGCGATGATGCGATTGGTGGGGTCGAAGTCGATCCAGCCGGCGCCCGGTATGAAGATGTTGGCCCAGGCATGGGTTGCGCCGCCGCCGGACAGGGACACATCACCGCCGTCGATGCTGGCCAGCGCCGGATCGTAGAGATAGCCGGTCACGAAGCGCGCCGCGAAGCCGAGTTCGCGGGCGGCTTCCATGAACAAGAACGCAAAGTCGCGGCATGTGCCGCTGCCCGTCGCCAGGGTCTGGCCCGGGGTTTGCACCCCTTGCTCCTCGCGGCGGCGATAGATGAGACTGCCGTGAATAGCGGCGCTCAGCGCCTGCAGCACCTCGAGGCTGCCATCGGGGATCGTCGGAATGACCGATCGGAGCCAGTCGGCGATGGCGCTCCGGTCTTCTTGGCATTGCAGACGCAGCAGCGGCGCCAGATCGATCAGCTCATCTTCCCCGTAGGCGAACGGATAACGCACGGCACGGGGCGCGAGTTTGACGACCGGCTCATCGAATCCATATCGGCGCAGCAGGAGATCGCTTTGGATCACCAGTTCGTCGGCCTTCTCGCGGAAATGGGCATAAGCCACGGAATTGCCAAACAGGTCGAACTCCCAGCGCACCTCGGCCGGTGGCGATATCAACAGGGCCGAATCCAGAATCCGCATGTCATGACCATCTCGCGGCCGGAGCATAAGGCGATGAACCCCAAAGGCCACCGGGCGTTCATAGAGATAGCAAGTGCGATGATGTATGCGCAGTGTAGTCATCGATGATCGGGCCTTTTGTCTCGGACGGACGGCTCCCGGTCAAGGGAACCAATCGATATGGCGTGTCGTTCTTTATTGTAGGTTTTTTTCCACTTGGGTGCCGGAGGCGCGGCTTATGTATATCCGCATTGGTTTCGAGATCACGCTGCAATGCGACGGCGCGACACCGCTAATCTTGGCTCTTTCCCCTCGTCCCGAGCAAGATTACCGCCTTATCGGATCCAGCAAAATCCACACCGACCCGGAGACGCCGCTGGAGACCTTCATCGACACCTTCGGCAACCGGCTGACCCGAGTTGTGGCCGGACCGGGGCCGCTGACGCTCCGGTCGGAGTGTATCGCGGAAGACAGCGGCGCGCCCGATGAGGTGAATTGGAGCGCGCGCCAGCATCCGATCGAGGAATTGCCCTTGGCCACCCTAGGCTATCTTACGGCCAGCCGCTACTGCGAGTCGGACGCGCTGTCCGAGGACGCCTGGCGGCTATTCGGTCACACCGAGCCTGGCTGGGCGCGGGTTCAGGCGATCTGTGACTTCGTCCACAATCACATCACGTTCGGCTATCCGTTCGCCAGTTCGACGAAGACCGCTCTCGATGCTTTTCGCGAGGGCCGCGGCGTCTGCCGCGACTTCGCGCATCTTTCCATCGCGCTGTGCCGCGCCATGAACATTCCCACGCGCTATGCGACCGGATATCTCGGCGACATCGGCGTGCCGCCCGCCGGACCGGGCGACTTCTGCGCCTGGTTCGAGGTGTTCCTGAGCGGTCGCTGGTATACGTTCGATGCGCGCTACAACACGCCGCGTATCGGTCGCGTGCTCATGGCGCGCGGACACGACGCGGCGGATGTCGCGATGATCACCTCGTACGGAAACTGCGCTTTGACCGACTTCGAGGTGTGGACCGATGAAGTGATAGGCGAGAGCCGTCCAGCTGCCTTCGCCCAACCGCGTTCGGGTCGTCACGGCGCAACGCCCGCCCACCCGGAAATGAGCTCAGCGGTCGGCTGATCATTCCGTTTTTTTCCACTATGTGAGGCCATCCTGATGGGTCAGTCCTTTTTTTCCCTTTTCCTCAAATACGCCTTTCTCGCCGTCGAGGCACAGCAGGTCATCGCCCTGCGCATGATGCGCCTTGCCGCCGGCGGCGCCCTGGCGGAGCGAGAGCTGCAGCGCATGATGTCGGAAAAGGCGTGGGCCGCGAGCCAGGCCGGAGTCGACGCCGCGATATCCATGGCCAGCGGGAAGAGCAGCACCGCCATAGCCCACAACGCTATACGCGGCTACAGAACGCGCGTGCGCAAGAATCGCCGCCGCCTGACCGCCGGCTAGGACCCCTTGCGCGCGCCAGCCGCCGCTAGGCCGAGTCCGAATTGCTTGGCGCCGGCCCGCGGGACTCCGGTCCGAGGCACGCCCCGGCCGAGAAACAGCTTGCCGGCCGCGGCGGACAACCGGATACTTGGCGATCGGCACAGCGGACCCGGAGCCTATGCAGCATCGCTCGCCCACGGGGCGCGTCTTTCTCGGCCTCTTGCTTGTCCTGTCGCTCGCCATTGGCGGCGGCGCGGCGGTCGGCGCCGCGGCGGCCGGCGCCCCGATCCTCGCGGACGGAGCGGCGGTCGCGCCGCCGGGACCGGCGCCGGTATCCACCATCCACACCAACGGCATGCGCCACGGCCAGGACACCGGCCGGGCGGCCGGCACCGTCGACCAGATGCTGTGCCTGGTTGCGTGCATGGGATTGACCGCGACGCCCAGCCTGCCGGCAGGCGATGCCACGCTGGCGCTGCCGGTTCCCGCCCCACCACCGGACATCGCGGCGCGCGATGCCGGTGACCAGGTCCTGACCCGCCCCACCTCCCCACCGCCCCGCGCGACAACCGCGATCTGACGGCACGGCCGCCGGCGGCGGCCGCCCGGCGCACGGTACGTGGCCCATGCGGGCCGCATCCGGCGCCGGCAACCCTGTGCACACATGAAATGGGAGGCTCCCATGCAACAAGCTCTTGGCCTCATGGGCGACCAGGCGATCATGATCGGCATCACCTTCGCCATGGGGATCGCCGGCATCGCCGGCCTGTTCATGGCCTTGTTCTGGCCCCGGCGCTGGCGTCTGCCCTACCGGGTCGAGATCGGTTTCATCGTCGTCCTGGCCGGTATCGTGATCTATGCCGACCGCAACAGCGCCCAGACCTTTCAAGCCTACGAGGCGGGTCTGGAAACCCAGCAGGCCCTGTCCGGGCAAGTCGCGGCCGGGCAAGAGGGGGCCGCGTTCGACCGGCGTATCGCGGTCTATGCCTTTCAGTGGGGGTTTCTGTTCTTCGACGAGGACGGCGCCGCCAGCCGCAACGCCGTCAAGGTCGCGCCCGGTGCCAAAGTGCTGTTCTCCATCGCCGCGAACGACGTGATCCACGGCTTCAACATTCCCGCGGCGCGGATGACCACCGAGCTTGAGCCCGGCCGGGTGCAGTCGATCTGGATCCAAGCACCGCAAGCGCCCGGCAAGTACCTCATCCAGTGCCTGAATTACTGCGGCCTGGGACACACGCAGATGAAAGCCTGGCTGGTAGTCGGCGACGATGCGCCGCCCGCCGCGCAAGAGCACGGTTGAGCCAGACAAAGGGACTCATGACATGACCGCCACCACATCCACCGACCTCACCGGGCCGCATTGGACGCCGCAAGATTTGCTCGGCGGCTGGACCCTGCGCGATTTTCTGTTTTCCAACGACTACCGGATCATTGCCGTCAAGGGCATCCTGACGGCGCTGGTCATGCTGGCGCTGGCCGGTTTGTTCGCGCTCACCTTCCGGGCCGAGTTGACCGTGCCCGATATTCAGTTCTTCGGCGCCCGCGTCTATATGGGGCTGATGACCGTGCACGGCATGCTCATGGTCTTCGGCTTCGTCATCCCCATGGTCATCTCGGTCTGCTACTACCTGATGCCGGTTGTCTTGAAGACGGAGCGGCTGCATTGGGCCGGCGCCGCGCAGGCGAGTTATTGGACTCTGATCCTGGGGGCCCTGCTGCTGATCGTCGGGCGGCCGGATTTCACCTGGACCTTCTATGCGCCCATGAGCCTGCGGGTCGGCGGCGATCTGGTGTGGATGGGCTATCTCGCCATTGTCCTGGTCGGTGTGTCCGAGTTTCTCGCCGGCGCGGTGCTGCTGCGCAATGTCCTGGCCTGGAAGAATGGCTGGGGGAGCATGCCGCTGCTCGGTTGGGGCATGTTTTCCGAAGCCCTGCTGCTTCTGCTGTCGACACCCATGCTGGCCTTGGTCGGCGCCATCCTGCTGACCGACTGGGCCGGCCTGACCGGCATATACGATCCGGCCCAAGGCGGCAGCACCACCACCTTCCTGTGGATGTTCTGGTTCTATGGCCACCCCGCGGTCTATCTGCCGTTGGTCCCGGCGATCGCCATCGTCTATACGCTGCTGCCGCGTTTTCTCGGCCGGCCGATGTGGAGCCGCGCGTCGGGCATCATCGCCTTCCTGCTTCTCGCCGTGCTGTCGTTCATTGTCTTCCATCACCATTTTCAGCCGAGCGTGACGACCCATAGCTGGGTGCAGCGGGCGTTCCAGATTCTCACCCTGGCGATCTTCATTCCCAGTACCCTGCACGTCTTCAACTGGATCGCGACCCTGTGGTACGACCGGATTCCGGCTTCGGCGCACGCGGCGATTCCGTTCCGCTTTACCATCGGCGCCATCTTCTTCCTGATTCTCGGCGGCGTGACCGGGTTCCTGAACGCGCAGATCTCCGTCGATACGGACTTCATCCACAACACCTATTGGATCCCGGCCCATTTCCACGCCATGTTCCTGGGCTTCTGCGCGCAGATGGCGGTCGCCGGCACCTACTACCTGTATCCCTACTTCACCGGGCGCATGGTCAACCGGGCCCTGGCGAACACGCATTTCTGGCTTTGGCAGCTCGGCATCTTCGCCAAGGTGATGCTGATGTATGCCTTGGGATACGCCTATTTTCCGCGCTGGGTCGTCGACTACCTGCCGCTGCCGGAGTGGACCGGGGCGCAGATGGGCGTGACCATGGCCGGAGCCGCCATCGGCCTCGGCTTCCTGATTTTCGCCGCCAACCTGGCGATCAGCGCCCGCTGGGGGGCCGCCGCGCCCGAGGATCCCTGGGCCCGGTCGGATCGCGAGCCGACGATGACCGCGGCGACCGCCGCACCCGCGGAATAGAGGGAGATCTGTGATGATTATGCGATTCTGGTTGCTCGCCGGCATCCTTCTGGTGGCGCTGGCCTGGGTTCTGATGGTGCCGCTGTCGCCGCCGTCCTACCAGGCCTCGCCGCGCTCGACCGTCGCCGACTACCGGGCCTCGGGAGTCATACCGCAGGTGGGCGAGGCGACGATCTCGGACGCCGTCGGCCACGACGTCTTCGAGATCCCCGAGACCGACGCCGCGCACGCGGCGGAGGAAACCGCCGCCGGTGCCATGCCGGATATGCCGGGCATGGCTGGTGACGCGGACGCGCCCATGGCGGAGCCCGGCACCGGCGATGGCGGACACGGTGCCGATGCCGGCGTGGCCGGTACCATGCCTGAGGCGCCGGGCATGGCCGATATGCCTGGCATGGACACGATGCCGGAGTCGGGGGGCGCGGACGCGCCCATGGCGGAACCGGGCACCAACGACGCCGGCATGGCCGATATGCCCGGCATGGCCACGATGCCGGAGTCGGGCGGCGCCACCGAGAGCGAGGGGGACCACGGCGGAAGTCAGGCGGGGATCCGCGTCCTTGACGGCATGATGGCCGGCATGGCCGGACGCACGGTCGAGATCGAGATGCGCGAGTGGAGCTTTTCCCCGCCCGGCATCACGGTGGCGACCGGCGAGGTTGTCCGCTTGACGGTGCGCAACGCCGGCAACGTGCCGCATGAGTTCATGATCATGCCGCCGCAAGGCATGGCGGCCGTCGCCTACCGGCTGGAGCGAGCGGACTGGAACCTGACCGAGCACGAGGCCATTTTCGAGCGGCAGATGGTCATGCCGGGCGATTCCTTCGAGGTGGTCATCCAGGCCGATCGACCGGGCAACTGGATGTACATGTGCATGTTTCCCTTTCACATGCAGTTCGGGATGATGGGGTCGCTGGTCACCGAGGGCACGGCGCCCATGGAGGGCATGAAAATGTAGCCGACGGCACTAAGCCGGCCTTGCGGTCGCGCCCTCCCCGGCTAAGCTAGCGCCAGTCGCGCGCTAGGGCCGGGGGGACCATGACGACACCGCAACTGACACTGCTGGTTATTCTGGGCGTTCTGTTCGTTCTGTTGGCCTGGGGCCGCTGGCGCTATGACGTGGTCGCCTTCGGCTCCCTGCTGACCGCGGTGTTGGCCGGCCTGGTGCCAGTTCGGGAGGCTTTCTACGGTTTCGGCCATCCGGCCACCATCACCGTGATCGCGGTGCTGATCATCAGCCGCGCCTTGACCACCTCCGGCGCGATCGACTGGGTGACCCGCGCCATCGCCCCGGCGGCGGCGCGCACCTGGACCCACGTGGGCGCCCTGTCCGGCGTGGCCGCGCTCATGTCCGGCTTCATGAACAACGTCGGGGCGCTGGGCCTGTTGATGCCGGCGGCGCTGCAATCGGCACGCAAGGCGGGACGATCACCGGCGACGATCCTCATGCCCTTGTCGTTCGGGTCGATCCTGGGCGGGCTGGTCACCCTGATCGGCACCCCGCCGAACATCATCGTCGCCACCTACCGCGGCGAAATCACCGGCGCACCGTTCGGCATGTTCGATTTCGCCCCGGTCGGCGCCGTGACCGCCGTCGTCGGACTGATCTTCGTTGCCACTATCGGCTGGCGCCTGGTGCCGGCGGCGGCGAGCAACCGCGCGGCCAACGAGGAGCTATTCGATATCGAAGGCTACATCGCCGAAGCCAAGGCCCCCAAGGACAGCGCCGCCTATGGCAAGACCGTGGCCGAGATCGAGGAGATGACCAAGGACATCGACGCCGTGATCATCGGTATCGTCCGCCGCAAACGCCTGTACCGGCGGCCGTACCGCGGCGAGACGCTGAAGGCGTCGGACCGGCTGGTCATCGAGGCGGGCCCGAAGGAGATCGGGCAATTCGCCAGCCGCCTGGGGCTGGAACTCGCGGCCCACAAGGACACCGAGAAAAGCCCGCTGGCGAACGAAGGCGACTCCCTAATCGAAGCCGTGGTGGCGCCCGGTTCGCGGCTCGAAGGGCAGGTCGTGGGGCAGCAGCGCCTGATCGGCCGCCATGGATTTACCTTGCTGGCGGTTGCCCGCCAGGGCACCCCGTACCGGGGCCGCCTGGGAACTCTGCGCCTGGGGGTCGGCGACGTGTTGCTGATCCTCGGCGATGCAGAACGGGCGCCCGAGGCGCTGGCTGCCTTCGGCGCTCTGCCGTTGGCCGAGCGCGGCATCAGCCACGGCAACCGGCGCGATGCCATCGCCATGATTTCCATCTTCGCCGCCGCGATCGTGGCCTCGACCCTGGGGCTGCTGCCGACGGTCATCTCGCTGTGCGTCGCGGTGGCCGCCATGGTTGTGGCCGACTTGATTTCAGTGCGGGAGCTTTACGAAGGCATCGAGTGGCCGGTGGTGGTCCTTCTCGGTTCCCTGATTCCCGTGGGCGGCGCCTTGCAGACGACGGGGGCAACCGATGTCATCGCCACAGCGATTCACGAGCTGACGGCCGGCCGCTCGGCGGTTTTGGTTCTGGCCCTGCTGATGATCGTGACCATGACCTTGTCGGACATACTGAATAATGCCGCCACCGCCGTGGTCATGGCGCCGATTGCCGTGGGTGTCGCCCAGCGCCTGGGTCTGGAGTCCGACCCGTTCCTGATGGCCGTGGCGGTGTCCGCCTCATGCGCCTTCCTGACCCCCATCGGACACCAGAACAACGCCCTGGTCATGGGCCCCGGCGGCTATCGATTCGGCGACTACTGGCGTATGGGGCTGCCCCTGGAGATCCTCGTCATCGCCGTCTCTATCCCCATGATTTTGCTCGTTTGGCCG
>JAJFGI010000313.1 GCA_021776215.1 Kiloniellaceae bacterium
CGAAGGATACGGGCCAGCCAAGCGTGCTGCTTCTCGTCAATCGGGGCGGCAACGAGCTCTTTGTCGGCATCCGCATCGGTGTGGCATAGGCTACCCCCGGCGGGACGTGCTCCCGGTCCATGCCGGGGCTCGCCCCGCCGGCCCCTGCCAAGAGGCGTTGGATGAACCCGATCGACGACATATATGAAGATCCTGATGGACCGCCGGCCTGGGAGCCGGCCAAAACCGGGACCGCGATGCATATATTGATCGTCGAGGACGATGAGAATACCGCCGCCTACATGGCCGCCGGGCTGACCCAGAGTGGCCATCTGGTCGACCGCAGTGCCGACGGCCGCGACGGCCTGTTCATGGCGACAGGCGGTGACTTCGACGCCATTGTCGTCGATCGCATGCTGCCCAGCCTCGATGGCTTGTCGCTGGTGCAGGCCCTCCGGGCGGCCAAGGTTGTCACGCCGGTCCTGTTTCTCAGCGCCCTCGGTCAGGTGGACGACCGGGTGAAGGGGTTGCGGGCCGGCGGCGACGACTATCTGACCAAGCCGTTCGCCTTTTCCGAGCTTCTGGCCCGCATCGAGGCCTTGGCCCGCCGGTCCAGCGCCCCAGCGGTTCAGACCCATCTGGCGGTGGGCGATCTCGAACTTGATCTGCTCAGCCGCCAGGTCAAGCGGGCCGGGCAGGCGATCGAGCTGCAGCCGCGTGAGTTCCGCCTGCTCGAATATCTCATGCGTCATTCCGGTCAGGTCGTGACCCGCACCATGCTGCTCGAGGGGGTGTGGGATTATCATTTCGACCCGCAGACGAACGTTATCGATGTCCATATCAGCCGCTTGCGGCAAAAGATCGACAAAGGCTTCGACCGGCCACTCCTGCACACCGTCCGCGGTGCCGGCTATGCCCTCCGTGCCGGCGCCTAGGTTCTACCGTACCTCGGCGTTTCGCCTGGCGCTGCTGTATACGGTGGTGTTTGGCGCCTCGGTTTTGGTGCTTCTCGGTGTCATCTACGGGTCGATCTTGGCGGTTGTCGATCGGCAGACGAGCGAGAATATCGATGCCGAGATTCGCGGACTGGCCGAGCAGTACCGGGACGAGGGTCTGACCCGACTGGTCGCCATACTCGGCGAGCGCAGCGGCGGCGTGGGTGCCCGGAACAACGTCTATTTGCTTGTCGATCCCGATTTTCGCCGGGTCGCCGGCAACCTCATGGAGTGGCCGTCCGCCGCCGGGCTGGAAGGCGGCTGGGTCGACCTGGAGCTCGGCACCGTCGAATCCGGCGACACCACCGTGCATGCCGTCCGGGCACGTACCTTCATTCTGCCGGGCGGGTATCGCCTGCTGATCGGACGCGATATGCGCGAGCAGGCACGGCTACGCGAGATCGTGCTCGAGTCCTTGGCGTGGGCCATGGCGGGCGCGCTGGCCCTGGGGCTGGCCGTCGGCTTTCTAATGAGCCGCAATTTGCTGCGCCGGGTAGAGGAAATTTCCGCGACCGTCCACCGCACCATGCGGGGGGATCTGTCGCAACGAGTCCCCACGGATGAAAGCGGCGACGAGTTCGATCGCTTGGCCAAGGCCCTGAACCAGATGCTTGACCAGATCGAACAGCTTATGACCGGCATGCGCGCGGTCACCGATTCGCTCGGCCATGACCTGCGCAGTCCGCTGACCCATCTGAAAGGGCGTATCGAGATGGCCCTGCGGGGCCAGCCGGACGTGGCGGCCTACCGCACGGCTCTCGACCAGGCGATCGCGGACGTTGACGGCATACTGGCCATCTTCAATGCGCTGATGAGTGTTGCCATGGCCGAGGCAGGCGTCGGCCGCGCCGAGATGTCGGAAGTCGATGTCGCCAAGATCGGGCGGGACACGGTCGAGCTCTACGAGCCACTGGCGGAGGAGAAGGGGCAGCGTCTCTCATTTTCGGCGCAGGCGCCAGCTCTTGTGCGGGGCCACCCGCAGTTGCTGGCACAGGCCGTGGCGAATCTGCTGGACAACGCGGTGAAATACGCGCCGGAAGGCAGCGATGTGAGCATGACCGTGAGCAGCGATGAACGACGGGTCCATCTGGATGTCTACGATAGCGGGCCGGGAGTCCTGGCCGAAGACCGGACGCGGGTGCTGGGCCGGTTCGTCCGCTTGGACAACAGCCTCGGCAAGGCCGGCAGCGGTTTGGGGCTGAGCCTAGTTGCTTCCGTGGCCAAGCTGCATGGCGCGGTGTTGACCCTAGGGGACAATGCGCCGGGCCTGCGGGTTACCTTGTCCTTCCCCGTGGGCACCCGCGCCCACTGACGGAAAGGGATAGAAATGCATATTAACAATAGGTTATGAACTATTTTCCATAAATCGCATCGGCTCGGCCTGCCGCATTTGCGGGACGTCGCAAAAAGGCTTACCAATCGTTAACACTATTCCCCTAGGGTTTGCCTGAATTGCGGACGATCAACACGAACGGCGAGGCGGGCTGGGGTGACAACACCATTGAAGCCCTCAAGCCAAAGAGCCTAAGTTGGCCGTATCGTCGGCTGGTCGCCGCGCCAGGGTTATAGGGGAACAAAAACAGCGTGCCCACCGAATCCGTAAACGGCGCAGCTAAGACGGTCCTCGTCGTGGAGGACAATGAGCTTAACATGAAGCTCTTCCACGATTTGCTCGAGGCGCACGGCTACAACATCCTGCAGACCAAGGACGGGATGGAAGCATTGCGCCTGGCGCGCGAACATCACCCCGATTTGATTCTGATGGACATCCAGTTGCCGGAGGTCTCGGGCCTCGAGGTGACCAAATGGATCAAGGAAGATGAGAATCTGAAGTCGATCCCGGTGATCGCGGTCACCGCCTTCGCCATGAAGGGGGACGAGGAGAAGATTCGGGAGGGTGGTTGCGAGGCGTACATCGCAAAACCGATCTCGGTGACCAGCTTCCTGCAAACCGTCCAGCGATATCTGAGCTGATCGCCGGGTCGGAGGGCCGAGATGACTGCCCGTATCCTGGTTGTCGACGACACACCAGCGAACTTGAGACTTCTCGAAGCTAAGCTGACGGCGGAATACTTCGAGGTCCTCACGGCGGCGGACGGTCCGTCGGCCCTCGACATGGCGGCATCCAACGCGCCGGACCTGATTCTGCTCGATATCATGATGCCGGGCCTCGATGGATTCGAGGTCGCCAAGCGCCTGAAGAGCGACCCCAGCACGCAGCACATCCCCATCGTCATGGTGACGGCCCTGACGGACTCGGCCGATCGGGTGCGCGGGCTCGAGGCGGGTGCCGACGACTTCATCTCCAAGCCGGTCAACGACGTCGCGCTCTTCGCCCGCGTGCGGTCGCTGACGCGGCTCAAGGTGATGATGGACGAGTTGCGCATTCGCCACATGGCCACGGGCCGGTTTCAAATGGCCGGCAAAGACCCGTATGGCGACGACGATGAGACCATCACCGGCAAGGTCCTTCTTGTCGATGATACGAAGAATATGGTCGGCCAAGTGCGCGGATATTTGACGGACGCCGGGCACATCGTCGAGCCGGCGACCAGCAGTGCCGAGGCCCTGGAGCGCAGCCGGTCGGGTGCATTCGACCTGCTCATCGTGGCGCTGCACCTGCAGGGGGAGGATGGGCTGCGGCTATGCTCGCAGCTGCGTTCGCAGGAGGAGACGCGCCACGTCCCCATACTGATGATCCTGGACGACGGCGATTTGCGACACCTCGCCAAGGGGCTCGATCTTGGAGTCACCGATTATCTGGTCCGCCCCATCGATAAGAACGAGCTCCGGGCCCGCACGCGCACCCAAATTCGCCGCCGGCGCTATCATGACCGGCTGCGCAACATGCTGGAGAGCAGTGTGTCGTTGGCCTATACGGACACCCTGACCGGCGTCTACAACCGCCGCTATATGGATGACCATCTCGCGCGCAAGATCGAGGAAATCGCGGCGACCGCGAAGCCGGTATCGGTCATGATCTTCGATCTGGACCACTTCAAAAGAATCAACGATTCCTATGGCCATGCCTGCGGCGACCGGATTCTGAAGGGGGTGGCCGAGCGGGTCAGTACTAGCATCCGCGACATCGACCTGGTGGCGCGCTATGGCGGCGAGGAGTTCGTGGTCATCATGCCGAGTACGCCGGCGGACGTGGCCCTGACCGTCGCCGATCGTCTGCGCAACCGCCTCGCCGAACAGCCATTCGCCGTGCCGGGCCAGGCCGATGGCCTGGCGGTGACCGCATCCATCGGGGTGGCGACGACCACGGATCCGGCGGAGACGGTCGAAGGGTTGCTGATGCGCGCCGATGCGGCGCTCTATGCCGCGAAGGAGGCCGGGCGCAACCAGATGCGCGCCGCCGACGAAGTCAACTCGCCGGGGACCAAGAGGCGGTCGCCGGAAACGGTGCAGTCGGCCTGATCCAATATAAAACGACCGCCGGATCGGCGGCCGTCGGTGGATCTGGAGGCCGCTAGGCGGCCCCGATCACTTCATTTTCGATTCTTTGAACATGACGTGCTTGCGGGCGCGCGGATCGTACTTGCGCATCGCCAGCTTTTCCGTCGCGGTGCGCGGGTTCTTCTTGGTCACGTAGAAGTAACCCGTGTCGGCGGTGCTGACCATCTTGATCAACAGGGTGTTTGGCTTGGCCATGGTGGTGTCCTCGTCGCCGGGTCGCGAACTGCGTTGGCGGGGAAGATAGCCGTCCAGGCGGGCAAGTCAAGGGTTCCCTCGTTGACGCCCGGAGGCCGCCAGCCGGGCGGCACGCTAGACGTTGAAGGTGGCTAAATCCCTGGTATCACTCAGAGCGTCCTGGCGGACCAAGGCTTCCTGCAGGATCAATCGCGAGACCTTGGCCATGGGCAGAGAGGGGGCCGAGCCGACCGGAACCCAGCCGACATCCTCAAGCTCACCGTCGCCGGCCAAGTCGCCTTGAGCCGAGGCCCCGTCGGCGGCGAAGAAGTAGGTATCGAAGCGCATGGGATAGTCGGCCGGCGTGATAGCGCGGGCAATCAAGCTGAGCGACGCGAATGCCGGGGCAAGCCCGGCCCGCGCATAAGCCCCCCAAACGCCATCGGCCCGCGGCGCGGCGGCCGGCGATAGCGGATCGACCCGGCCGACCAGTAGCCCCGTTTCCTCGAACGTCTCGCGCAGAGCGGCGCGGGCGGACACCGCGAGCCCGCGCTCATTCAGGCCCGATTGCCCAGGGGCCGGCGACAGGTCCTCGGCGAAACCGGATGGCTGGTCGTCCGCGATATCGATCCGTCCGCCAGGGAAAAAATAAACGTTGGGCATAAACCGGCTATGCCGGTGCCGTCGGCCGAGGAGGACCTCCCGCGTGTCGGCGGTTCCCGGCGTGGCTTGTCGCAGC
>JAJFGI010000314.1 GCA_021776215.1 Kiloniellaceae bacterium
CGCATGGCCGCGATGACGCTCGCGAGCAACCCCAACATCACGCCGCCGACGAAAAAATCGTTTTCCAACTCAGTTCCCTCCAAAAAGTCTCACCGGGTCCACCGCGAACCCGTAATAGCTCTGAACGCTGTCCGCGCCGGGTCCCAAGTCCGTATCCACGCTCAGCAGCGCAAAGAACCGCACGCCCCGGCTCGCATGAATCGACAGCCCGCCGCGAGCCTTGAAGCGTCGGTCAGGGTGCATAAAGAACAGCTCGTTTCGGCCTATGCCGATCTCGATGAACGTGTCCCGGTAATGGCCCTTCGTCGCCACCAGGCCGAGCCCGACGTGTCCGATATCCGCCGCGTCCGTCGGTCCCTCAGCGGCAAGAGCGAGCCCGTACTGGCCGACGAGATAGAGCTTTGCGGGCATCGTCGAGCCCTTCCGGAGTGTCAAGAATTCCCAGCGGACACCCAGCGAGGCTTCGAGCGTTGACGCCTCCCGGACGAGGAATAGCACGTCGGCCCCTGTCGGTGGCGTCGGTGAGCTCGCGCATGTCGGCAAGCTCGGGCGCTCGGTGCAGTCGATGTCTGCGCTCCTGATCCCGTGGTGCGTCTCGGCCGTCACCCATAGCTGGCGGGAGTCGGCGTCTCCAATGGCGCGGTAGGCGAAGGCGAATCCACCCACGGCGCGCGTCTTTGCTCCGGTGGCTTCCGGGTTGAGCACCGCGTTTACGGAGCCGCTCGCGAAGGTGTCAACGGCCACACCGGCCCACGCATCGGCGCGGAAGTCGGGGCGCTCGTCGTTGACGGGGTCGGGGGCTTCGAGCGGCGACTGGAGCAGGGCGGCGAGAGCGAGAGCTGGGATCACGGCAACACCAACTCGGCTTTGACGACACCCTCAACGCTCGAAAGCGTCAACCTCAACCCTCTTTGCGTGCCCTCGTGAACGGCAAACATGACCGCAATGCCACGCCTGACAATCTCCGACTTTGAGCACCCGCTCTGTTTCGCCAAGACATCTAGCTTTTTTCGAATATCCGGTGAGATATTTAGCGTAAACGTCTCCGTCGTCACTTTTCGCCTTTCGCTGCTTCGAGGCGGGATTGGATGACTCGTCGTGCTTCCAGCGATCCCGGTGAGCGTGCAACGTCCGGACGTTCAAGCTGTTTTTCAGCCTCCCGCATCGCTTCGCGGTCAAGCTCGCGCTCGGCTTCCAGCTGGTCGACCTTCGCGGAGTCAAGCAGTCGCAAGAGCTTCAAATCCTTGATCTCCTCCTGGCGCCTGCGAATCTCGGCGATGAGTTCGTCCATTCGATAGTTACCAACAGCATGGGCTTCAATCTTCGCTAGACGTTCGGGCGTCATAGCTTCCCTTCTTCGAGGCGGGCTCGGACGGGCGAAAAAGCGTCGCACGTAGCACAGCCGTGCTTCTCGTCACACTCACACAGCCCTGCCATCGTCTCATCGGCAGAGTTCATCGCCTCCCGGTCCTTCTCGCGCTCGGATTCGAGTTCAGCGACACGATCGCCCGTAACTATTTCGTAATGGGGCTCAGCCCGCGCCTCGTCCCGCTCGCGCTCTAGCTCGGCAATCCGCGCCGATGTCTCCCGGTCGGACTTGTCTGCGATATCGGCCAGCTTCAAGCCTTCAGATTTGTACTCGTCCCGCTCGCGCTCTAGCTCGGCTACTTGCATTCGGTATGCTTCGCACGATCTCCTAGCAATATGCTCGGCACGCTCTAGTTCGGCAATGCGCCCTTCCAGAATCGCCGCCTTCGCTATCCTGCGGACCTTTTCTGCGATTGCCTCGTCCCGCTCGCGCTTCAGCTCGTCGATGATGGTGAGGGCGTCGCGTACCCCGTCTTGAAACTCGCGAAATGTCTCCCATTCACCGTGTTTCCGCAGCGCTTCGATCCGTTCGTCTAGGTCAGTCATAGGTTTATCTCCTCGACGACGCTCGCGTAGTCTTCAACGCTTTTCGCCCAACCCCGCAGGACCCCCGCGATCAGCCGTTGTGCTTCGTCCCGGCCCCACTCGGCTCGCCTACGTCTCTCGACGTGCTCGGTATTCGACTGGAGGAGCTCGTCACGCCTTTGCCGGAGTGCTTCGATCTCCTCTTGAAATATCGACTCTCGGTCGTCACGCGTTTTGCAGGCAGCGCAAACGTCTCGACCGCGTTCGGCTTCGATCTTTCGATTTTTATCAATCTCGTGATCGATCTTCTCGCCGCAGACCTCGAGCCCGACTTGCGCTGTTTCAAGGTCCCGCTTTAGCTCGGCGATGATGGCGAGGGCAAAGTCTCCCATTGCCTTGTGGTTTTGCGGACGCAGGCTTTCCAGCGACCACCGCCGTAATCGTTCGATCCGCGCGTCTAGGTCGCTCATTCCTTCCGGGCACTCGTCGCGTTTCCTCATGAGCCGTTCTCCGCGAGGTGAGCGCGGGTCTCCTCGAGCAGCTCGGCAAAGCGCTCCCGCTCTTTCGGACGCTGAAGGTGAACCTTGACGATCGTTCCGTCGCTCTTGAAGCACACCTCGCCGCTCAGGCGCTCAACGGTCGAGCGACCAACCTGTAGCCACTTTTCGAGGAGCTCGCGGTCTGTCGTC
>JAJFGI010000315.1 GCA_021776215.1 Kiloniellaceae bacterium
GCCTTGAGCGCCGGCGCGATCAGCTCCCAGGTTTCCACGGCGCGACGGGCCGCCGAGGTGAGCACTGCCTGCGGCAGCCAGCCCCGAGCGCCCATGACCCGGCCGATGTGCCGCGCCGCCGCAGCGCCGGAGGCGCTCAAAGGCCGGTCGTAATCGGACACCGCTGGGGTCGATCTGTCCGCCTCGGCGTGCCGCAGCAAGTAAAGGGTCTTCAAGGTGCGCAGTCCTGTCTTAGTGGAAATGCTCAGCGCAGCGCGAAGGCAATGGCGGCGATAAGCAACAGCAGGGTCACGATCCAAATGGCCCGACTCACGTGTCTATGCTGCATGACTGGCCTCAGAAGTAGCTGAACTTCTCGGAGATGATCTGGCGGCCCGGCACGCCGTTCGCCGTCAGCGCGTCCTCGACGCTGTCAATCATCGGGGTTGGCCCGCAAATCACATAGAGCCAATCACCCTGTTCGTCGCGCGGACAATGGCGTTGGACGAGCGCCGCGTCCAGCTGGCCGACCTCTCCGGTCCAGCCGCTGGGCGGTTCCGACAACACATGCACCACATCCAGATCCAAGATATCGCCCATCGCCTTCAGTTCGTCGGGGTAGATCACCTGCTCCTGGACACGGTTGCCGTAGAGAAATTTCATGGGCCGCGGATCGCCGGCCGCGGACAGCTGGCGAAGCATCGACAGGATCGGCGCAGCGCCGACGCCGCCGGCGATGAACACGATGCCCCGGCTGACTTGCCCGGTCAGGACCAGGCCGCCGTGTGGGCCATCAAGGTAGGCCGGCGCGCCGATCGCCACCTCGCCGATCCGGTTCGTGAAATCGCCGGCCTGCTTGATGGCGAAAGCGAGGCGGCCGGTTTCGCCCGGCGCCGAGCAGATCGAGAACGGATGCTCGCGGATTGCAAACGGCGAGCGGTCGAGGGTCAGCCAGGCGAACTGACCCGCGTCGAAGGCGAGCGCCCGGCCCCGCGTCGGCTCAAGCACAAGCTCCCAGGTCTTGAGGGCGATCTGCCGGTTGGAGGCGACACGATAGGGATGGCGAAGCTGGAGCAGCGGGCGCACGACATACACCATCGCCAAAGTCGAAAGCGCGAGCCCGACCATCACCAGCCACAGCACGATGAATGCCGGATGACCGCTGTATCGGCCGGACTCCAGGGCATGGTGCAACCCGAAGAGGGCGATCAGGCCGGCGCCAATGCCGTGCGATACGCGCCACCCCTCGTAGCGATAGGGCAGCCGATCGCGGAAGATGGCGGTGACCACGACGACGGCCAGAAGAATCC
Source organism: Kiloniellaceae bacterium (assembly GCA_021776215.1). Lineage (GTDB taxonomy): Bacteria > Pseudomonadota > Alphaproteobacteria > Kiloniellales > J153 > JAJFGI01. The sequence goes on from JAJFGI010000315.1 coordinate 1,290, forward strand.
AGGCGGCTAGTCCACTCGCGAATGTCCATCCCTGCAGGCCAAGGCTTGAGGCGTCCCACAGCGAAGACGACCCGAAGGGCGGCGTGTAGAGAAACGGATGGACCACGAGCAGCAGGATCAACGGCCGCGCCATCAGCTGGTGGAAGCGCATCGTCGCGTCGATGCCCATTCGCCCGCTGATCACCCGAAAGCGGCCCGACAAAACGAACTCGACCAATAGGATGGCGAAGCCCGTCAAGGCGATGGCCGAGGACAGCTCGTCCCAGAACGGTCGTGTCGAATAGCCCAGCATCCAGGCCATCCCGATCGGAACCAGGGCGAGCGCCAAATAACATGGGAATAGCAGGGAAGGAGACATCGCTAGCCCGTGGATGCTGTGCAAAGGCGATCGTCGCGACCTAGCCGGTGTGCCACTCGACGGTCACACCGTCATACCGGAAACGGCTGTCCAACTAGGAAGAAGTTGGCAGCCAGGCAGCGTTCCGTCAAATGTCCGACGCTGGATCGGGCGCGCCGGAACGGGTTCACGCCGCTGGTCTCGGGCTGGGCGCGTTAAGAAAATTGAAGGATTTCCTAACTCACTTGTCATACACCTCGCTGTCGGGACAGGGTATCATGGCCAGACGGCCGCGGGGCAGGGGCCCTGCGAATTGAGACGGAGATTTATGAGCGACAGACACCCAACGACCGTGACTCCGCTGCGTGGCGCCACCGACGGGCGCCCGACAGGGCGGCGCGAATCCTCGCCGGAGGCTCCACCGGACTCATCGGTCCGGTACTTCAACCGCGAGCTCTCCTGGCTGAAGTTCAACGAACGCGTCCTCGAAGAGGCGGTGAATACCAAGCACCCGCTGCTCGAGCGATTGCGCTTCCTCTCCATATCGGTCAGCAACCTGGACGAGTTCTACGTCGTCCGCGTTGCCGGCCTGAAGGGCCAGGTTGGCGCGGGCGTGAAAACGTTGACGCCCGAAGGGTTGACGCCGGAGCAGCAGTTGGCCGCAATCAACGAGGCCGGAGCCCGGGTGCTGGACCAGCAGCAGCGGGTATGGCGGCACCTGAAGACCGATTTGGGCGCGGCCGGCATCGGCGTCCTCCAGCGCGACGATTTGACCGAGGCCGAGCGGCAGTGGCTGGAGCGCTATTTCGCCGATCAGATCTTTCCCGTCCTGACCCCCATCGCCATCTCGCTGGCGCATCCGTTCCCGTTCATCCCCAGCGGCGGCTTCTCCATGGTCCTCGAGTTGTACAGCCCGGAGCAGGGCGAGCACTTCAACGGCCTGATCCCGCTGCCCGCGCAGATCGAGCGCTTCATTCGCCTGCCCGGACCGGAGATTCGGTTCATCCGACTGGAGCAGGTTGTCCGCCTGAATCTCGACACTCTGTTTCCCGGCGCCGAGGTAACGGGCATCGGCTTCTTCCGTGTCCTCCGCGACAGCGATATCGAAATCGAGGAAGAGGCCGAGGATCTGGTGCGGGTGTTCGAGACGGCACTCAAGCGCCGCCGCCGCGGCACGGTGATCCGTTTGACTGTCGATGCCGGCATGCCCGCGCCGCTGCGGACGTTCGTGGAAGGCGAGTTGGGCGTGGCCCCGGACGATGTGTTCGCCTTGGATGGCCTGTTGGGCCTGTCGGATACGGCGCAAATCATCGTCGATGAGCGGCCGGACCTTCTCTTCCCGCCGTACAACGCCCGATTCCCCGAGCGCATTCGCGACTTTGGCGGCGACTGTTTCGCCGCCGTGCGGGCCAAGGACATCATTGTCCATCACCCGTTCGAAAGCTTCGATGTGGTCGCCCAATTTATCCGCCAGGCCTCGGCCGACCCGGCGGTAGTGGCGATCAAGCAAACGCTCTATCGCACGTCGGAGGACTCGCCGATCGTCAAGGCGTTGATCGAGGCCGCCGAGGCGGGAAAGTCGGTCACCGCCCTGGTCGAGCTGAAGGCACGATTCGACGAGGCGCAGAACATCCGCTGGGCGCGCAACATGGAGCGCGCCGGCGTGCATGTGGTCTATGGGTTCCTGAAGCTGAAGACGCACGCAAAAGTCTCGCTCGTGGTCCGCCGGGAGGGCAAGACCTTGCGCTCGTACGTGCACTACGGCACCGGCAA
>JAJFGI010000316.1 GCA_021776215.1 Kiloniellaceae bacterium
TTGGCGGAGAGAGAGGGATTCGAACCCTCGAGACGGTTCCCCGCCTACACACTTTCCAGGCGTGCGCCTTCAACCACTCGGCCACCTCTCCTTCGCGACGCGCACTATACTCATGCACACCGCCCACGCAAGCACAGAAACCGCCAAATTCGCATTACCGGATTGTCATGAGAGGGCCCTTGTGTTCAATATCGGCGAACCCCACGTTAAGGAGGGTCGACGTGGCGCCTGCGCGATGCGCGCGGGACCTGTGGGCATAGGGGCTCGAAGCATATACTGTCCGACCATTCGGGCTTTGCGATCAAGTGGAGGACATCAATGATCATCATTCGCCTGCTGGCGTTGGCAGCACTGGTTGTGGGACTGGTCGCGGCAACCCGCGACGCCGTCCTGACGACCTCAAGCGGATCCCTGGTGCTCACATCGCTCGGCAAAGACTGGTTCACCATCGACCGCGGCAGCCTCAATCTTTCACAGTCCTTCGTCCAGCGCTATCTGCTGCCGGAATTGTGGGACCCCTTCATCGTCACGGTTTTGCAGTGGCCGAGCTGGGTCGTGTTCGGCGGCCTTGCCGTATTGCTCGGACTGGCAAGCCAGCTCCGGAGATCGTGAAGCGGCCGGCGTTGCCATTGCGCACCGCCAGACGCCATAATTGAAACAACACCGATTGCAACGACCGTGCAATTCACAGAGAAAGGACGCCAAGAAATGTTCTCTTTCATGCGCAAGAAGACCGAAATGCCGTCTCCCGACGCCGCCCCTGCCGGGCGCGACACACCGTTGCCGACCGCCGAGCGGCATTTCGTCAATGACCAACCGCTCAAAGGGCCTTACCCGGAAGGCCATGAAACCGTGATCTTCGGCATGGGCTGCTTCTGGGGTGCAGAGCGGCGTTTCTGGGAACAGCCCGGTGTCCACGTGACCGCCGTGGGATATGCCGCCGGCTACACCGCCAACGCGACCTACCGGGAAGTCTGCACCGGTCTGACCGGGCATAATGAAGTTGTCCTGGTGGTCTACGACCCGGCGGTTGTTTCGTTCGACGCGCTGCTCAAGGTGTTCTGGGAAAGCCATGATCCCACACAGGGCATGCAGCAGGGCAACGATGTCGGCACGCAGTACCGTTCGGGGATCTATGTGACCTCGTCGGAACAACGGGCGGCGGCAGAAACCTCGAAGATCGCGTTTCAGGAGGCGCTTGACCTGCGCGGGTTCGGCACTATCACCACGGAAATTCTTGCCGCGCCTGAGTTCTATTACGCCGAGGACGCCCATCAGCAGTACCTAGCCAAGAACCCGGGCGGCTATTGCGGCCTAGGCGGTACCGGTGTGAGTTGCCCGACCGGGCTTACCGTTGCTGCGGAATAACCGGTCATTTCGACCCAGGACTATGATAAACGGCCAGGCGAAATCGCCCTGGCCTTCGACCCTTGCGAGACGGCACGCGATGGTGCCGTCGTCTTCGTCGGGCGCATTCGCTCACCCTGGAAAATCCGGTCGGCGTGCCCCAAGAACCTGGCCCAGGCACGCGAGCGCGGCGTCACTGCGCATGTGGAGATCGACGCCCCGTTCCTGCCGGGCTTGCAAGGACTGGCACCCGGCGACGACATTATCCTGCTCTACTGGATGCACGAGGCCAAACGCAATCTGATCGTCCAGAAGCCGCGCCACCGGCCGGAGCCGTGTGGCGTGTTCGCCCTGCGCTCGCCAGCGCGCCCCAACCCGATCGCCATGGGCCGGGTCCGTATCGTTGCAATGGATGTGGACAAGGGCCGGCTGGAGATCGACGCCATCGACTGCCTTGACGGTACGGCGCTGTTGGACATCAAGCCGTGGATCGCAAGCGTCGATGGCGATTGAGGCGAGGCCGGTGTTTATTACGCATGTTCCGTTTCCCGGCCTTGAACCGGGACCATTCCAAACGCTTAACGCCCGGGTGTGGTACGATCCCGTGTCAGCGAAGCAGCACCGGCGTGCCGCGACGCGCACGAGAACCGAATTAACCGTTTCCCGGTCTTGAACCGGGATCTACTCGCGACTGCTGCGAACCGGAGCGGCTGAGAGTAGGCCCCGGCTCGGCGGCCGGCGATCGTTCAGAGATTTTTGGTCATTGCGTTCAAATAAACGGCTCAGTTGTCGTCCATCTTCAGGGCGGCAATGAAAGCTTCCTGGGGGATCTCGACGCGGCCGAACTGACGCATCTTCTTCTTGCCCGCCTTCTGCTTGTCGAGCAGCTTGCGCTTGCGCGTGATGTCGCCACCATAACACTTGGCGGTGACATTCTTGGACAGGGCACGGATGTTTTCCCGAGCAATGATCTTGCCACCGATGGCTGCTTGCAGAGCGACCTCGAAAAGGTGTCGAGGGATTTCCTTACGTAGCTTCTGCAGGATCTTTCTGCCGCGTGTTTCGGCGACATTGCGGTGGCAGATGAAGGAGAGGGCATCCACCTCCTCATCGCTGACCATCATTCGCACCTTGACCAGCTCTGCGGCTGCAAAACCGTTCACCTCGTAGTCCATGGTGCCATAGCCTCGGGTGGCCGACTTGAGGCGGTCATGAAAGTCGAAGATGATCTCCGAGAAGGGCATGTCGAAAGTGATCATCACCCTGTTGGACCCGTAGTACTCGGTCTTGACGTAGACCCCGCGCCGATCGGTGCAGAGCTTCATGATCGCGCCAATGGAGTCTGTTGAGATCACGATGCGCAAGTCGACCATCGGCTCGCGAAACTCCTCGATCTGCGAGGGGTCGGGCATTTCAGAGGGTGAGTGGATCTCGGAAACCTCCCCTGATGACTGCTGGATCTGATAGGTCACGTTGGGTGCAGTCTGGACCAGGTCGATGTCTTCTTCGCGCTCCAGGCGCTGTTGGATGATCTCCATGTGCAGGAGGCCAAGGAATCCGCAGCGAAAACCGAAGCCCAGCGCGTCTGAGGTTTCTGGCTCGAAGCTGAAGGATGAATCGTTCAGCTGCAGTTTTTCGAGAGCCTTCCGTAGGTTGTCGTAGTCGCCAGTATTGGTGGGGTAGAAGCCGCAGAAGACCATGGGCTTTGGCTGGCGAAATCCGGGCAGCGGTTTCGCGCGCTTGTTGACGTCCATGTGAGTCACCGTGTCACCGATGCTCACATCTTGCAGTCGCTTGATGTTGGCGATGAGGTAGCCGACCTCCCCGGCTTGCAGGGACGGTTCTGCCTTCATGGCAGGGGTCATGCGACCGATCTCCAGGACGTCCCATTCCGTTTTGGTGCCCGTCATGAAGATTCGATCGCCTTTGCAGATGCGACCTTCTTTGACGCGCATGAAGATGACGACACCCCGGTAGTCGTTGTACTCGGCGTCAAAGATCAGTGCCTGCAGATTGCCTTTTGGATCGCCCGTAGGCGGGGGGATTTGGGCGATGATGGCCGCGGGCAGGAGTTCGCAGTGCAGGCCTGTCTTGGCTGACACAGCAATCGCATCTTCGGCAGCCAGACAAATGGCATCCTCGATTTCGGTGGCGACCTCATCCGGGCGTGCATGTGGCAGGTCGATCTTGTTGAGTACGGGGATAACCGCGAGTTTCGCCTGCTCGGCGAGCAGGGCGTTGACCACGGTTTGTGCCTCGACTCCCTGTGAGGCATCGACCAGAAGCAGAGCTCCTTCGCAGGCCTGCAGGGCCTTCATCACTTCGTAGTTGAAGTCGACGTGCCCGGGTGTGTCGATCAGATTGAAGAGATAGGTCTTTCCATCTGCCGCTGTGTGACGCATCGCCACTGCCCGCGCCTTGATGGTGATCCCTCGCTCGCGCTCGAGCTCCATGTCGTCCAGGAGCTGGGCCTTCATGTTCCGCCGCTCCACCGTTTGGGTAAGTTCGAGCAGACGATCAGCCAGAGTGGACTTGCCATGGTCCACGTGGGCAATGATGCTGAAATTGCGGATCAGCGAGATATCGGTCAAAGTGGGAAAATCGACTCCTGGATGAGGGCGGTATTCTGCCAAGCTGCGCTGGACTTGTCGCCGCTGAGGGAAAGCATCCTGCATCGCGGGGTCTCGGCGCTCAGCCTTTCGCTCCAGAGCCAGGGCAGGAGGATCTTCGGGTATTGGACTCCAGGGGCAGTTTCTATCTCTCTCAGGCGGACTCCTCTGTCAGTGGTGAGTACCCCTGATGATGTCCTCAAGGCGCTGCAGCGCATGGAGAAGGGCTTCGCTGGCGAGCTCTCAGTCTCAGGCCGGGTTGCTCCATGGTGAAGTTATGACAGGCCTTCCCCCCAGGTCCCCATGTTCTTTGTGCCGTCTTCGGCGCAAGCTAGAAGGCCCATCAGGGCTATTCTGCGCTTCAGGGCACGCGGGATAGAGTGAAGCAGGGGCCGCCCATGCTCCTTCTGCGGTCAGTTGTCCCTCGTTCGAATTCGTTGAGAGGGCTCGATACGCCATGACAGCTGCGCCGAACATGACCTTGCCCCACCCCGAGACGCCTCGTCTCGGGACAGTGGGCCAGCGGCTCGCCTACGGGCTCTACCGCTGCGGCTTCGCGATTATCGGGTGGATGCCAGAGCGCTTGGCCTATGGAATTGCCGGCATGCTCGGTAGCAGCGTGGTTCGTCTCTCCAAGAAACGGCGAGCCCATGCCCTGACCATGCTCCATCTGGCCTATCCGGATGAAAAGGACGATGCCGTCCTCCTCAAGCTTGCAAGGCAGGGCTCGGCGAACCTCTTCAAGGTCTCCATCGACATGGTTCTGGCCACCCGGCGACTGACGAAGGGCAGCTTCGAGAAGTGTGTCGACATGAGCGAGCTCCGCGACTCTGGCCTCCCCGCGCCCTGGATCGGAGTGAGCGGGCATCTTGGCGGGTGGGAGGGCGGCTCCATAGGCGTCTCCTTCACGGGCTACGATGCCCATGTCACAGCTCGAGTGATCAACAACCCGCTGCTGACTCGCTGGCTTCTCGAGACCCGCCAAAAGGCCGGACTCCAAATCCATGATCGACGCGGCGGCATTCGCGATGTGGCCGCCGCCCTGGAGAAGGGTGGCGTCCTCGTCCAGGCCATCGACCAACACCAGCGCAAGCGCGGCATCCAAGCACCATGGTTCGGGCGCATGGCCAGCTGTGAACGTGCAGCCGCGACCCTTGCTGTGCGGCGTGGCTATCCATTGATGGTTGCTGCCAGCATCCGCATCGGCAATGGCTTTCGTTTCAAGTGGGTGATCCAGGAGATCATCCAGCCAGAGAACACGGGCGATCACGCCGCGGATATCCAGCACACTGTGGAGAGGGTCAACCTGAGCCTCGAAGCTCTGATTCGACGCTATCCAGAGCAGTATCTTTGGATCCACAACCGCTATCGCACAGCTCAGCCTGCCTGAGTCAAGCCGCCCGAATCCTGGAAGAACTGCTTGCTGTCAGCACCGCCGAGAGGAGAAGCTCAGCGCATTCTCCTAGCATGGCATTGCGGCGGGGACCCATCCCTGCCCGGCCAATCATCAGCAGATAGAACAGTCGATGACCGAGGCGGAGTTTTCTGCCCCTGCCGAGCTCGCGGAAGGCAGGGGGGCGAGCGTGCTGCAATGGATCAGCTACGGGCTGTTCCGTGGCTTCTTTGGCTGCCTCTGTCTCTTACCGGAGAAGTTGTCCTATGGACTGGCAGCTTGGCTCGGTTCCATCCACTGCCGCATCTCCAAGAGACGCCGGACCTATGCCTTGGCCATGTTGCGGCGGGCCTACCCGGAGGAGACCGATGAGGCCAAGCTTCTCAAGCTCGCAGAGCAGGGGACGGGGAACCTGCTCAAGGTCTCCATCGACATGGCTCTCACGACACGGCGCCTGAAGGACGGCAGCTTCGCGGACTATGTCGACATGAGCGAGCTGCGTGAACTCGAACTGCCCGCTCCCTGGATCGGCGTCTCCGGCCACCTGGGTGGTTGGGAGTCCGGCGCTATCGGCGCCTGCTTTGCCGGCTACGAGGTGCATGTCACCGCCCGGGGAATCAGGAACCCGCTACTTCATGATTGGGTGCTCGAGAGCCGCCGCAAGGCCGGCATGCAGATCCACGATCGTCGCGGTGGTCTGCGGGATGTCGCCGCTGCCTTGGACCGGGGCGGCGTGCTCATGCAGGTCGTCGATCAGTACCAGCGCAAGCGCGGGGTTGAGGCTGATTGGTTTGGCAGCCCGGTGAAGTGTGAACGCGCCGCTGCGGCTCTGGCTGTGCGCCGCGGTTATCCGCTGTTGGTGGCTACCTGTGTGCGTGTGGGTTCGGGTTTTCGCTTCAAGTGGGTGAATCAGGAAGTGGTGGAAGCGGTGCAGACCGGTGATCGGGCTGCGGATGTGCAGGCGACCGTGGAGAAGGTGAATCGGGGGCTGGAGAGGTTGATCCTGCGGTACCCGGAGCAGTACCTGTGGATCCATAATCGGTATCGGGTGAAGGTCTAGCTGTCGGGACTGGGGGCCTGAAATGAGGCCACCATTCAGGACTGCCCGCCTATCCCAAACCCAACAGACTGGGTGGCGACGCCTGCAAACGACCCGTACCCAGCAGCGGTCACAATCTCTGGATCGACTTCGCTTTTAGCACTACGGAAAACCCAGCCACAGTCTTTGGCTTCTGCGCAACCAAGAGCCTCCACGAGATCTGGCCGCTGGTAGCCAAGGGCCGCCGAGTCCAGTCTCGTGTCATCGCCATAGAGCACGACGCTCTCGACGGGTTTGCCTTTCCAGGCGGCCCAACCGCCGATCTCGAGCATGCCTTCCGAGTTGCGTCGGCATACATCCACGACAATGCGCGGATTCTCGGAGAGTTTGAGTGAGTCCAGCGGTCGATCACGATTCCTGCTGACGACGAAGACATCCTGGTAACCAGTCAGAGCCTTTGGTACTGCTGCAAGAATGTGGGCGCCGACCGCAGTGATCTGCTCCTCCACGTACTCACGGGAGACATAGGTGTTGCCGTAGCCGTCCGGAGTCTCGAAGCGATGCTCTGCGTAGGGGTCGAAGACGAACTCGCTGTCCGCCGTATCCAGACTGAGGTCTAGGGCATGGGTTGTGAACAAGAGCGCACCTCCGGGAGCCAAGAGATCGAGCAGGGCATTGAGCCACTGAGCGAAGGTCTTGCGTGGCACATGGGTCAGCAAGGAGATGACCGATACGAAGTCGAAACTTACCGGAGCGCGTAGATCGGTTGGTACTCCAGCCGCCGGCATGCTGTGCACTCCATAAGACTTGCTTTGGTGCGCAAGAGCTTCTGCCTGTATCTCTGAAACCCAGATGCGATCGGACGGGATGCTTTTGACCAGGTGTCTGGTACTGCGGCCGTATCCCGAGGCGTAGTCCAGCATGCGGCCGCTTCTCGCTAGGTCTATCCCCAGCCACGCGCTGGTTTGGAGGATGAGCGCCGCAATCTCTGCCCCGGTGAGTAGGTACTCGCCGTGGGCGACGATGGGGTCCCGCTCGAGGGCTTGGACCAGATGGAGGTGCATCTCGTCGTCTGGATGGATCTGCACGTTTGCGATCCGCGAGTCCCAGATCTGTGCGAAGAGTTTGTCTGAGTTGATAACCACGAGCTGGTGGATGGGGGAGAGAGGACCAGGGAGGGAGGATACCTACCAGCGAGGCGCATGCGTGGTTCTGATGGGCCTAGTTTCTGGGGAAGAGCACTTCTCGTTCGCCGGTGTCCAGGTTGATGCGTTCGATGCGTTTCTGGTCTGCGACGGCGAGCAGGGTGTTGTCGCTGGGGAAGCTGATGACTCGGTAGTCCCCTTCGATGAGTGCTCCGAAGCTGTTGCTTTGCAGATCGAATACAGCAATTCCACCGAGATAGGATTCGTCGATCCTGCGGTCCCAGAAAATGATGTGCAGGATCACGTCTCCCTTCGGAGTGAGTATGGGCGCACTACCCTGACCCCGAGAATAGACTTGCCAGATTGGGGTTCCGTTCGAACCGGAGGGGCTCTGAATGGGCTCACTCTCTCCACTGGAAAGGTCGAGCAAGCTGATTTGGCCTTCTAGATGGATCAGGAGTTGCCCATCATCGAGGAGATGCACCACGCGAACACCTGGTTTCAGTGCGGTGACTTCACTGACCTGCTGTGTATCCGGCTCATAGAGGAACCACTGCCTGCTCTTGTTCACCAACCACCCCTCCTCCATGACAAGCTGGGGATGGTTCAGCCACTTCTCCTTGAGCGGATAGACACGCTTGCGCAGGAGATCGATCATTAAGGATTGACGAGGCTCGAAGACCCTTATGCCGTGACCTGCAATCCTTCCGGCGCGACCCGTTGCAAAGATGCTCCAGCCAAGGTGTTCGATCTCCCCATCTTCATCGAGAGTTTCGAGGCTGCGGTTCATGATCCACGCCCTTTGACCGTCGGGCATGCGGATGGGCGATGTCCGTCGCTTGGACTCGCGAAGGCGGTCCTCCAACCGGGGTCTGAGTTCACCCCTTGTACCAAAGTCAAATACCTCTCCGGTCTTGCCGTCGTAGCAGGCGATTCCACCACCCGGATCGAACATCTCAAGGAATTCGTGTTCACCAATTTGGCCTGCGAGAAAATCGTAACCGTCGTACAAGCCTGGCGGGGAGAACGATTGATCGGGCTTGCCTTCTACTCTCCAAGTACCGGTTTCGAGATCGACGATGACGCTCCGGTAGGGAGCAGTTCCAGTCTTTGTGCTTAGAAAGGCGTGCCGATGATCTGGTCCCGCGTAGGCTGCCCGGATCTTGAAATCACTCGAATACGGTTGCGGAGTAAGCCGGTTCTCCAGCTGCCAACCTGCCAGACCCAATGGCGTAATCATGCAGACTCCGGCCCACATGACATTCTTGGTCTTCAATCCCTTCGACTTGCCTAGTCGGTGCAAGTAGCTGGTCCAAGCGAGGAGAATTGCTCCACCCGTTATGATGAAGAGGTAGAACAGCAAATACCAAAGCCCGATGCCCTTCCAGATCTTGAAGACGCCGCCTCCCAACAGTGGTTGAATGCCGAAGACCAAGAAGACTGCGAGGATTGGCAGCACCAGCGTGGCTCGACTGATCCAGCTCGAGATCGCGAAGGCCCAAAGGCAGGCGATAATCCCCGCACCGACAATCACGAGGTGCACATCATCCACCGGGCTCACAAACCCCGGCTTAATGAACAAGGCCGAAACCTGCGCGAGCAGGTAACAGAACACCGTGAACCCCAGCAAACTCAGCAACAGAAACAGCAGCTTCGCCCCAAAGGCCATGCCCTCACCCGCCGGCAGCCTCCCCAAGAACTCCATCCGCTTGCCAGTACGCTCATAAGGCAGCAACTCCGCCCCGATGGTCACGCTGATCGCCAGCATCGCGCAAACAGTCACCTTGCCGACAAAGTCACCGGGCACCCAATCTCCAGGCATCAACAGAATCGCTGGACAGACCAGCACCGCCAATAATGACAAGGCAATCAGCGTCGGCCGAAACACCTGCCACTCCTTCCACAGATACACCCTCAGAATCATCTCTCTCCTCCCGCAAGCACCGCCTGCAGATCCGCCGGCTGCGCTGCTTCCTTCTGCAAGATCTCACTCACCAGTCCCTGTAACTCGATCTTCCCGTCCGCCAAGACCGCGACCCGATCTGCGATCCGGCTCGCAACTTCCATATCGTGAGTCGAGCAGAGCAAAGTTCGCTCGCCAACCCGCGCTTCGTCGATGATCCGTGCCAGCACTTCTTCCCGGGCCATGGGATCCAAACCACCGAAGGGCTCGTCCAGCAACAAGATCTTTGGATCCGGTGCCAGGGCAGCAACCAACATGGCCTTCATCCCCTCTCCCCGTGACATCTGCTTGAAGCGGCGATCGATCGGTACCTTCAACTCTTCGCAGAGTCGGTCCGCCTCGCTCTTCTTCCATGTGGGGTACTGAGGCGCGAGCATGTGGAAGAGGTCTTTGACGGTCATCCAGTCGTAGGCGTCTGGAATGCTGGGGACGAAGCCGATCTGCTGGCGCAAGTTCTTGGACTGCTTGATCGGGTCCAGACCGAGTACTTCGATCGTCCCCTGATCCGGCAGCAAGAGTCCGAGCGCCAGCTTGAAGAGTGTGCTCTTGCCTGTGCCATTGGCGCCAAGGAGTACAGTGATCTCCCCCGGAGCTAGCTCGAAGTCGATGCCCTGGAGCACTGAGTGCTTGCCGAAGTGCTTGTGCAGATTGCTGCAGGTCAGTACCGATGACTTCATCCTGTTCTCCTTCCCTTGTCTGCCAAGGCTTCCCTGAGGCAGTGCTCCAACTCGAGTTTCATGTTGGCGGCATCGTGACCGGCGAGGACGCACTCCTCGAGTGCGCGGCGCAGTAGCCCCAGACTGGCGCGGCGTCGATCCTGCCTGGCGATGCTAGGACCGTGCTCGGTGACGTAGACGCCGGAGCCGTTGATGCCCTTGGCGACGCCCATGGTCTCGAGCTCCTTGTAGGCCTTGGAGACCGTGTTCGGATTGACCAGAGCCTCTGTTGCCATGCGACGGACACTCGGCAGGCGATCGCCGGCCTGCATCGCGCCCCTGGCAAGGGCATCCAGGACTGCAGCAACCAGCTGTTTGGAAGGTGGTGTGTCCGAATGGCTGTCGACCCGATAGGTCATAGACCGTCCTATCGGCCTAGGACGGTGGGACGCTTTAGCTCTAGCGCCTGCGACCTTGAGCTTCGAGCTTCTCGGGCCGGGTCTTCCAACGGTCGTGGAACCAGGCCCATTGCTCCGGGTGGTCTTTGATGACGGCTTCCACTTCTCCTGCCCAAGCCCTGGTCAATCTGATGATCTCCTCATCCCGTGGTCGACTGGCGTCCGGGTAGTGGGGTTCATTCATCAGCACCTTGAAGCCGCTGGGAGTGCGCAGACAAAAGGAGGTGAAGATCGGAGCGCCGCTGGCGATGGACAGTCTCGCCGGACCGATGGAGGTGTACGAGGGGCGTCCGAAGAAGTCGACGAAGATGCCTGCACCACGCTTCATGTCCCGATCAGGGGCGGTGCCGACGATTTGCCGATTACGCAGGCAGCGTAGAGCCTTCTTGGCGGGCTCATCTTCGTAGATCGTTGCGAGTCCGCTGCGTTCTCGGAAATTGCGCAGGTGGGTTTCGAGGGCCGGGTTGAGCAGGCGCTTTGCCAGCAGACCGCCTGTGCCCACGGCCGAGTTGCGGTTGCACCAGTGGGCCATGAGTTCCCAGTTGCCGATGTGGGCAGTGACGCCCAGGAGTCCGGTGGGACTCTCGGCTTCCATCCTCTTCAGGATCTCGCGGGCCTCTGCGTCATCGGTGCAATCATCGAATGTGTCTGTGCCGCAGCGTTGGATGCGCAGGCTTTCGCCGAGGAAGTCGGACAGGTTGCCTGCTACCCGTCTGGTGATCTGCCTCTTGCGTGCCGGCGTCATGTCGGGGCCAAAGGCCGTATCCAGGTGCTTGTTGGCCTTGTGATGGTGGGCCAACCAAGCTGGCCCCGACACCAGCAGCAGGGAGAAGGGACGGAGCAGCGGTCGTGGAATGCGCTTGAGGATGCGCACGAGCATCGGGAGTGGTAGGGCCACCATGCTTCGCCGCCAGCGGCGGAGGGCGTTGTGGATGCGCCTGGGTTTTCCTTGGCCGGCGATAGCTACCAGCTTGCGTCTGCCTCGGTACGAGGGCACGGCTGGGATACTGGCTGGGTAGGTGGGAAACAGAACGACGGAGTGTAGCGCAGGATGGGACT
>JAJFGI010000317.1 GCA_021776215.1 Kiloniellaceae bacterium
CTCCGCCCGCTCCGGCCGTTCGAAGCACGGCAGCAGCTTGCCGTCGATGAGCTCGGACTGGCCGTCCTGCAGGCGATGGTCGACGCTGAAGACCGTCTTCACGTCAGGACGCGGCCTTGGTCGCGGTGGGCGCCTCTATCAGGCGCACGTGATCGGCGCGCCAGGCGCCGGGCCAGACCTCCGCTTGGCCGTGTCGCATCTGGCGCACCAGGCCGACGGGTATGTCGCGGGCGACGAGCATGGGGCCGGCTCCCTCGGCCCGGTCGGTGGCTGGAAGATCGGCGAAGACGCCGGTATGGCCGAGGATTTCTTCGCACGGCAGATAGACCGCGGCGCCGGAGGTGTTGGAGAGGCGCGGTTTGCTCGCCGCCGCCTTGCCGATGCAGCCGACGGCGCAGACCGTGCTCATCAACTCCACCGCCCGCGCCTTGGCGCAGGAGAAGACCCGGGAGTAGCCGGAGAGCTTCTCGGTCATGGACGGCACCAGGACGAGATCCAAATCGCACGGCGCCAGCCGTGTCGCCAAGGCCGGCATCTCGATGTCCAGACAGATCACCACCGCCAGGCGCAGGCCGCGCCAGGCGACGATTTCGATGCGGTCGCCGGTGGCCAGGTTCCAGCCGGCCGGGCTCTGCTCGCCGGGGGTCAGGCACAGCTTGTCCTGGGCGATGGCGCGGCCGTCGGGCAGCAGCAGCCAGGCGCGGTTCACGTGCGGCGGGCTGTTGGCGGTGGGGCGTTCGCGCTCCATCGGCATGGTGCCGGCGAGCAGGGCAAGATCATGTTTGCGGGCAAGTGGCTCGAGGCCGGCGAGCGCAGCCGGCGCCTGCTCGGCCATCCAGGCGATCTCCCCTTCCGGCGGCAGATCGGCGGGGGCGAAGGAGAGCCATTGCTCGGCGGCGTATTCCGGCATGAGCAGAAGATCGGCGCCCTGCGCCTTCGCCGCCGCCATCTGTCGGTCGACCGCGGCAACCCAGGCATCGATGCCGGTCACGGGAACCGCCAGGTTCGTCGCCCACAATGCGACCGTTAGGCGTTCGGTCATGGCAGAAAATTTCTCCCGAAACCCTCAGGAAAAGTCCCGGGCGGCCGCAGCCGCCCGGGTGTCGAATTGCAGCCGACCGTCGGTTACTTCTTCAGCCGTGTCCACACCTTGTCGCGCATTTCACGCGCCGCCGTTCCGCAGCTTTTCGCCGGCCGCAGGCGTTCCGCATAGGCGGCCGGCATATTGACCGCCGGATCGTCTTTGAGGGCGGCGTCCAAATACGCCTCCGAGCCTTTCACGGCGTTCATATAGCCGGTGAAGTTGCTCGCCTCGGCAATGTTCTTCGGGTCGAGCATCCAGTTTATGAAGACCTTGGCGTTCTCGATGTTGGGGGCACCCTTCGGCACGGCGAAGTTATCGGCCCAGAAAGCCGTGCCTTCCTTGGGATAGACATAGACGGCGGTGGGCAGCTTCTCCTTGGTGCGGTGCGAGGCGCCGTTCCATTGGTGGTGCATGATGACCTCGCCGGCGATCATGCGGTCGATGGTGCCGTCAGACTGGTACATGGCCAGATAGGGCTTCTGCTTCTCGAGAAGCGCCAGGACCTTCTGCCCATCGTCGCCGCTCTCGGTGCAGACGTCGACGCCGAGATAGCGGGCGGCGGCATTGTAGACTTCCACCTCGTCGTTGAGGGCGGCGATCTGGCCTTTCAATTCCTCGCGCGGCTCGAAGAACTCCTTCCAGCTTTCCTCCAGCTTGCCGCCGGGGACGCGCGCAGAATCGTAGGTGAAGCCGGTGGTCCCCCACATGTACGGCGCCGTATAGCCGCGGGCTTCATCGTACGGCGGGGCATTGTGCGGCGCCGCGATGTTCTTGAAGTTGGCCATCTTGCTGGTGTCGATTTGCTCCAGCAGGCCCTCCTGGATCATCGATGGGATGATGTAGTCGGACGGGACGACGATGTCATAGCCGGCAGCACCCGCCTGCAGCTTGGCCAGCATTGTCTCGTTCGAATCGTAGACATCGAGAGTGACCGTGATGCCCGTATCCGCCTCGAACTTCTTCAAAAGCTCCGGCGGAAAATAGTTGGACCAGTTGTAGAGAAACAACTCTTTCGCCGCGGCACTGCCCGCGCCGACAACCAGGGCAGCCGCCATGACGGCGGCCAACAATCCACGATGACGCATGAAAATTCCTCCCTTTTTAACCCCGAAGGGTCTGTATCCCTTCTTACGGATCAATATTCTGGGTCGCCGCTGGGGCCGGGTCAACGGCGCAATCGACCGACCAGATAGGAGAGTGAGACGAAAAGGATGGAGACCAGCAACATCAAGGCGGATATGGCGTTGACCTCGGGCGTAATGCCGATGCGGATCATGCCGAAGATATAGACCGGCAGGGTGGTCGCCCCGGCGCCGGCGACGAAATAGGTGATGACGAAGTCATCCAGCGAAATGATGAACGCCAGCATCGCCCCCGAGGCGACCCCCGGCCACAGCAGCGGCAGGATGACCCGCCGGAACGCCTGCCACTCATTGGCGTAAAGGTCGGCGGCGGCCTCCGGCAGGGCCGGGTCCATGCCCTCCAGGCGCGCGCGGATGGGCAGGTAGGCGAACGGGATGCAAAACACCGTATGCGCCAGGAATACGGTCAGCAGGCCCAGCTTCAGGCCGATAAGCACGAAAAACAGCAGGGTCGCCACGGCGGTGACGATCTCGGGCACCACCAGGGGCATGGCGATCGTGGCCGAGATGGCATCCTGACCGCGGAACCGGGCACGGGCCATGCCGAGCGCCGCCAGGGTGGCCAGGATGGTTGCGATGATGGTCGCCGAGGTCGCGACGATCACCGAGTTACGGGCGGCGCGCATGATGTTGTCGTTATCGAGGACCACGGCGTACCACTGGGTCGAAAAGGTGGTCCAGATGGTCGCCGTGCGGTTCTCATTGAAGGACAGGACCAACAACACAATGATGGGCAAATAGAGATAGACGAAGAAAAACAGGGCCGTCGGCCGGACTCCGACGAAGCGCCAAAGGGGATTGCCGCCGCCCATCAGGTCATCTCTCCCGGCGACCGGCGGAAGCGCAGCAAATAGATCACGATCGCCAAGAGCACGATGCCGAGAAGGGCGAAAGCCAGCGCCGCGCCAAAGGGCCAATTACGGGCGGCGCCGAATTGATTCTGGATAAGGCTGCCGATCATCAGGGATTTGCCGCCGCCGAGCAGCTCCGGCGTCACGTAGGCACCCAGTGACGGGATGAAGACCAGAATACAGCCGGCGGCAATGCCCGGCGCGGCCAGCGGAATGATCACCCGGGCCAGCGCCCGGCGCCGGTCGGCCCCCAGATCGAAGGCGGCCTCGACCAACCGGAAATCGAGTTTCTCCAGGCTGGCATAGATGGGCAACACCATGAACGGCAGGTAAGAGTACGACAGGCCGATGGCCACGGCGAAGGGGGTATAGAGAACCGAGATGGGGGCATCGGTGAGACCGAGCCAAGCCAGCGCGGAATCGATCAGGCCGCCGTTACGCAGCAGGAGGATCCAGGCGTAGTTGCGCACCAGCAGGTTGGTCCAGAAGGGAATCGTGACGAGAAAGATCAGCAGATTGCGGTACCGCGGCGGCTGCAACGCCATGTAGAACGCGGTCGGAAAGCCGACCAACAAGGTGAGCACCGTGGTTCCGATGGACAGCCAGAAGGAGCGCAGAAAGATCTGCAGATAGTCGGTGTTGAGCTGCAGGCTGCCATCGAAATCGCGCTCGAAGAGAAAGGCGACATAGGCGTCGACGGTATGGTCGCTCCAGCGGACGCCGCCGAACTCGCCGCGTTCCAAGAACGAGACGTAGCCCATCAACACGATGGGGATCAGCATCAGGACCGCGAGAAAGAGGACCGCCGGCCCGATAAGCGCCATCTGGCGGTGCGTCTTGCTGCGGCGAAACCAGCCCATGGGCATCAGTCGCTCAGGACCTGGATCGCCTCGGGCGGCACCACCACCGCCACCGCATCGCCGATGGCGAAGGCGCCGCGCGCACCGGCGCGGTTTTGCACGCGGACAATAAAGTTGCCTGCGCCGTCGGCCAGGGCGACGCGATAGACCGTATCGGCGCCGATGTAGACGATCGATTCCACGGCCCCGGCCAGGCCCTCTTCTCCGGCTGGCTCGAGACTGGCGCGCTCGGGCCGGATGGCCAGGCTGACGCGCCCGGCGGGCGGGGCGTCGGCGGCCTCGGCCAGCAGCGTCTGGGAACCGCCCAGGCGATAACGCACCCGGTTGCCGTTGGGTTCGGCGGCGGTGGCGTCGAGCAAGTTGATCTCGCCGATGAAGTCGGCGACGAAGCGGTGGCGCGGATGCTCGTAGATCTCGGCGGGCGCGCCGATCTGCAGGATGTGCCCGTCGCTCATGACCGCCAGACGGTCCGACATGGTCAAGGCTTCTTCCTGGTCGTGGGTGACGAAGACGAAGGTGATGCCGCTTTCCAACTGCAGGCGCTTGAGCTCGATCTGCATCTCCTTACGTAGTTTCAAATCGAGGGCCGAGAGCGGCTCGTCGAGGAGCAGCACCTTGGGATGGTTGGCCAGGGCCCGGGCCAGGGCGACCCGTTGTTGCTGGCCGCCGGACAGCTGCGCCGGGCGCCGGGCCTCCAGGCCGCCGAGCTGCACCAGGGTCATCATCTCGGCCACCCGTTCGTCCACTTGACGCCGCGCCATGCCCTGCATCTCCAGGCCAAAGGCGATGTTCTGCGCCACCGTCATGTGCGGGAACAGGGCATAGCTCTGGAAGACCGTGTTGACCGGCCGCTGGAACGGCGGCAGATGCGCGATCGAGACGCCGTCAAGCAGGATGTCGCCGGCGCTCGGCTGCTCGAAGCCGGCGATCAGGCGCAGGAGTGTGGTCTTGCCGCAGCCCGAGGGCCCGAGCAGGGTGAAGAACTCGTTCTCGCGAATGTCCAGGGAGACGTTGTCCAGGGCCTGCACCCGATCGGCACCGCTGCCGAAGGTCTTGGAAATGCCGCGGACGGCAATACCCGAGGATTCGCTCATGGTTCGTGCTCAGGCCTCCGGCGGCCGGCGGGTGGCGGCGTGCCGGGCCTCGATGGCATCCCAGATGCGCGCTGCCAGGCACACGCCGTCGAAGCGGTCGATCTCTTGGATGCCGGTGGGCGAGGTCACGTTGATCTCGGTCTTGTAATCGCCGATGACGTCGATGCCGACGAAAATGAGGCCGCGCTCGCGCAGGGCCGGGCCGATGGCATGGCAGATCGCCTTGTCGCGATCGCTCAGGGCCGCCTTTTCGGCGCGGCCGCCCACGTGCAGGTTGGAGCGCGCCTCGCCCGCCGGCGGGACCCGGTTGATGGCGCCGGCGGCCTCGCCGTCGATCAAGATGATGCGTTTGTCGCCCCGGCGTATCTCGGGCAGGTAGCGCTGGATGATGATCGGCTCGCGGTACAGGCTGGTGAACATCTCCAGCAGGGCATTCAGGTTTTCATCGTCCGGGGTGATGTGGAAGACGCCGGCGCCGCCGTTGCCGAACAAGGGCTTGACGATGATGTCCTTGTGGGCGGCGCGGAAGGCGTTGATCTCCTCCCGGTCGCTGCTGATCAAGGTCGGCGGCATGAGATCGGAGAAATGGGTGACGAACAGTTTCTCCGGGGCGTTGCGCACGTGCGCCGGGTCGTTGACCACGAGGGTCTCGGGGTGGACGTGCTCGAGCAGGTGGGTGGCCGTGATGTAGGACATGTCGAACGGCGGGTCCTGGCGCATGAGCACCACGTCCATGGTCGCCAGATCGATCCGTTGCGCCGTGTCGTAGCGGGCCGGGGCGGCGGCATCGCGCCGCGGCTCGAACGGCCGGACCCGGGCATAGACGCGGCCGTCGCGGAGGGAGAGTTGCTGCGGCAAGTAGTGATACAGGCCGTGACCCCGGCGGTGCGCTTCCAGCGCCAAGGCGAAGGTGCTGTCGGCGTCGATGTCGATCCCCTCGATGGGATCCATCTGAATGGCAACGGCCAGGCTCATCGGTGCGCGCGTCCCCTGTTACCGCGCCCCATCCCGGGGCTCGGCCGGCGAAACTATAGCGGCAAGGCCGCCCCGCGGCCTATGGCAAAAAGCGGTGGGGACGAGCTCGGTGCCGTCAGGCGTCCTTGACGCGCACGTAATCGACCACCCGGCGCACATAGGAAATGTTCTTGGCGTGGCCGATCACCCGGTCAAGCTCGGCCTGGCTTTGCGCCACGCCCATCAGATAGACCACCTGGTTGACCGTCTCGATCGAATAGTTGATCGAGGATACCTCGGAATCCACCAAAAGTTTGGCTTTGAGCTGCGCGCCGATCCACGCGTCCTGCGCCGAATCGGTCAGCGAGCTCTTGTCCTTCACTTCGATCTCGTTGATCACCTCGCGCACGCCGTGAGCCTGCCAGGCCAGACGTACGGCGTTCAACCGTGTCTCCGGATCGGGCACGTTGCCGGTCAGCAGGACCTTGCCCTCCTGCACCTGCAGGTTGACCTTGCTGTACAGAGAAACGCTTTCCTGGAACCAAAGATCGTTGATCTTGAGGCGGATCTCGGTGTCGTTCATGGCACCCTTGAAGCCGCGCTCCTGCGCCGCGGCGACACCCGCTCCGGCGCCCGCGCCGACGGCGACACCGACAGGCGTGCAGCCAGCCAGGCCCAGGCCGATAGTGGCAAGGAACAGGCCGACGGCCGGCAAATAGTTCAGACGAACGGATTCGAGCATGGGTCCTCCCGGATATCGCGCGCAACAGACGTCTACAAGATAGGCGTGCCGCTCGCGCCGCGCCAAGCCCCGTCGCGGCGCCAGGCGTCGGTGAGGTGGCGCGGCCGACGGCCGGGGACGAGCAGGACCACGTCAAAGCGGATGTCGCACCGGGCAAGGGCCGGATGCCGTTGCAAGAAACTGGCGGCGGCGCGCTCGATACGTTGGCGCTGCCGGGCGCCGATCGCGGCGTACGCGGTTTCCAGATCGGTGCGCGCCTTGACCTCGACCAGGGCGATGGTCCGGCCGCGGCGGGCAATCAGGTCGATCTCGCCGACGGGCACGCGAAAGCCCTGGGCGAGAATTCGGTAGCCCTTCAGGCGCAACCACCAGGCGGCGATCCGTTCGCCCCGGCGGCCCCGGCCAAAGGCGCGGCGGCGCCGCTCCGTATTGACGGCCATGGGACTCCTATCGGCCGAGCAAACCCTCGATCAGGGCGTTCACCTGCGCCGCAGCCTCCATATGCACCATGTGGCCGGCGTCGTCCAGAATATGAACCGGAACACTGGCGGGCAGGTTGTCGGACTGCGTCACCGGCAGGATCCGATCCTGCCGGCCCCAGATGACTTGGACCGGCATGCGCAGATCGCCCAGGCGCGACTTCAGATCGCGGCTTTGCCTGCCGCCGGGAAAAGCGGCCCCGGCGACGGTGGCGAGAGCCGCGGCGGTGCCGTCCAGGCGTTTGTACTTCAAGACCTCTTCCACCATGTCCCGGCTGACCAATGCCGGATCGGCGAAGAGCATGCCGAGGACGGCCTGCATCTCCTTGCGCCGGCCGGCGGCGATGAAGCCGTCGATGTAGTCGGCATTGATCTCGCCGCCCAGGGCCACCGGTGCAATCAGGGTCAGGCTGGCCACCCGCTCCGGTTGACGCACGGCCAGATCGAGGGTGATGGCGCCGCCCAGGGAATGGCCGACCAGATGCACCGGGTCCAGGCGCAGGGCATCGAGATAGGCGGCGAGCGTCTGCGCCAAGGCCGCGACCTCGCCGCTGCCCACGTCCTTGCCGGAGCGGCCATGGCCCGGCAGATCGAGGGCGTAAGCCGCGCGGCCAGCGGCCAGCGCCGGCTGGTTGAACAGCCAATTGTTGAGATCGCCGCCAAAGCCGTGCACCAGCACCACCGGCGGCGACCCTTCGCCCATGACCAGGTAGTTGATACGGCCACCGCCCACCTCGACGGTCTGTGGCTCGACGGCGGTCGATTCCGCCGCGGCCGCGGCGGCGACGGCGAAATCGGCCTTGAAGTGCGCGATGAAGGCGTCGATTTCGGCATCGGGCAGGGCCGTATCGGCAATGACCCCGAGGAGGGCGCCGACGGGTACATTTGCGCCCTCGTTCACCACCCGCCGGCGCAAGATGCCGCTCGCCCCGCTTTCCATGACGTTGGTGATTTTTGTCGTCTCGATGTCGACCAGATCGTCACCGGCCTGCACCTGCGCCCCCTCCGGCACATGCCAGGCGACCAGGATGCCCTCCTCCATCGCCAGGCCCCACTTGGGCATGGTGACGGCCTTCACGGCGCTGCTCACTTGGCGTACCCGGCGACTGCCCGCACCGCGGTCTCGATCTGCGCCGGGCCGGGGATATAGAGATCCTCCAACTGCGGCGCGAAAGGCACCGGCGTGTGCGGCGGTGTGACCATGCGGATCGGCGCCTTGAGGGCGGCGAAGGCGTTTTGCGCCACCACGGCCGAGATGTCGGTGGCCATGTTGCAGCGCGGGCTGGCCTCGTCGACGATCACCAGGCGGCCGGTCTCCTCCACGCTCTCCAGGATGGTATCGACATCCAAAGGCGAGGTGGTGCGCGGGTCGATGACGCTGCAAGCGATGCCGTCCTTGGCCAGGGTATCGGCCACCTGGTTGGAGAAGGACACCATGCGGCCGATGGCGACGATGGTGACGTCCTCGCCGTCGCGCGTCAGGTTGGCCTCGCCGAAGGGGATGGTGTAGGGCTCGTCCGGCACCTCTTCCTCGATGTCGTAGAGGACCTTGTGTTCGAAGAAGATAACCGGATCGTCGTCGCGGATGGCTTGAATCATCAACCCCTTGGCGTCGTAGGGCGATGATGGAATCACCACCTTCAGGCCCGGAATGTGGGTGAAAATCGGATAAAGGCACTGGCTATGCTGGCTGGCGGCGCGGAAGCCGGCGCCGTACATGGTGCGGATCACCACCGGAGTGACCGCGTTGCCGCCGAACATGTACTTGAACTTGGCCGCCTGGTTGAAGATCTGGTCGAAGCAGACGCCCATGAAATCGACGAACATCAGCTCCGCCACCGGGCGCAGGCCGGTGGCCGCGGCGCCGACGGCGGCGCCGATGAAGGCGCTTTCGCTGATCGGCGTATCAAGCACGCGCTCGCGCCCGAACTCGGGCATCAACCCCTTGGTCACACCCAGGACGCCGCCCCAGGCGTCGTCGTCGCCCGGCGCGCCCATGCCGCCGGCGTTATCCTCGCCCATGACGATGACCGTGGGATCGCGGCGCATTTCCTGCGCCAATGCTTCGTTGATCGCCTGGCGGTATGATTTCTTGGCCATGATTGCCGCCCTCCCTCAGTAAGAC
>JAJFGI010000318.1 GCA_021776215.1 Kiloniellaceae bacterium
CGGTCCGCGGCGTGAACCTGAAACACTGTCTTTGCCAGATCCAACCCGATCGTCGTAACCTTCGTCATGGACGCCTCCCGCTTCTGGATTGTTCAACACGCTCCAGTATGGCTCATCGTGAAGCCGTGAGGGGCGTCCATACCATCAGACTAACGCGATGAGAGTCTCTTGGGTGAGTTTAGGTTTTGGAGGTCCGTTCGCTTTCGTCTGACATCACCTTTCAGGGTACGGACCGTCCTGTTGCCGGCCCGGAACCGTCTCAGGTGACCACGACGAGCCGAGTCGGCCGCGCAACCTGCGGAAAAGGAGTCGCTAATTTCGACTCCTTGTATCACGAAAATACAGATTTATATCAATTACTTAAATCATGGCGGAGGGGGTGGGATTCGAACCCACGATACGGCTCATCACCGTATACACACTTTCCAGGCGTGCGCCTTCGACCACTCGGCCACCCCTCCGTGACGGCGGACACCGGAAATCCCCGGTAACTCTGGATCCGCGCGGCGCCAGACCGTATCCGAGGCGGCGAATCGATGCAACGCTGAAGCCGCCCATACGGCCGCCGTCCGCGCCATGTAATGGATTGGCTCGGAATAGCGAAACCTGTTAGATTTCATGCAGATCGGTTCCGCCGTGCGGGCGGCGGGCGCAACAGCCGTACGAGAGCGTCCCATGCGTCTTATAGGATGCGGCCTCGGTTGGCTCTTGGTCCTGGCCGCGCTGGCGGTCGCGGGCTGGGAATTGCTGGCACCCGACCCGGCCGTGGGATACGGCTTGCGGCCGGCAGGCGAATTATGGTTCCGCTTAGCCCCGGGTAGCCTCAACCTGCTTCAGGCAGTGGTCGAGCGTTACATCTGGCCGCCCCTGTGGGACCCGGCCATCGTGGGTATCCTGCAATTGCCGGCCCTCGTGGTCTTCGCCGTCCCCGGACTAGCCATTGTCGCACTCTGCGGCTTCCTGCGGCGCCGGCGCAGATGGCTGTTCCGTTAGAGCAGAATCGGACTGGCCCGGCCACGGCTAGGCTTTGCCCGCAATCTGAGTTACGGCCTCGTCCGTCGACCAGAGCGCATTGGCGATATAGCGGAAGTTGATCAGCGCCGCCAAATAGCCATCCCCCTCCGGCAGCATGGCCGCCGCCGTCGCATCCTTGACCACCGCCACCTCGAAGCCCTGCTCGAGGAGTTCCCGCAAATGCGATTCGACGCACAGATTGGCCGACATGCCGGCCAGAATCACCTGATCGACGCGCGCCTTGCGCAGTTGCAGGACCAGGTCATTGGCCTCGGGCCCGTAAACCTTGTGCGGCGAGCAGATGATGGTCTTGCCGTCCATGATGTGGCCCTTGTACTCGGGCATGAAATCCGCGCCCGAATTGTCGAAGTTGGCCACTTCGTAGGGGCTGCTGCGATCGAACATCCCTATCGCATGCATCAGCTTCTCGAGCGGCCCCTCGAATTTCCAGCCATGGTCGGTCGGATAGTAGTAGTGCGGCGAGATGGCCACGGTCATGTCGCTGGCCTTCGCGGCATCGAGCAAGCGCATGATGTTGTTGACCGTGCCGTGTTGTTCGACGCTGGCGCCGACAACCTTCCAGGTCACGCCCTTGGGGCTGAGGAAGTCGATCTGCGGATCGGTCACCACCAAGGCGGCGCGGCCATGGTTCAGCTTGAAGCCGGTTTCCGGCAACGCGCCCTTCTCCGGCGGCGCGTATGGATCCGCCGCCGCCCGCGCGGTCCCGGTGGCGGTCGCCGTGGCGGTCCCGGCCGCCAGCGCCGCACCCATGGCGACACCGCCCTTTAGCAAGTCGCGGCGGTGGACGCCGCGTTCCTCTTGTTCATGTCCAGGATGATCGCACATGTTCGGGCTCCTCAGTTGACTGTCGTACCGGCCTAAAGATTAGAGCCGAACGACGTGCGATTTCCGCCGGAAGTGGTGCCGAACTGCTTGTTTCGTCCCGATCACAGTTTCGTGCGCGGTAAAGACCATTGCCCCGGTTTCGGTGCACAATGCCAACCGGAGTGAGAGCCATGACCGCGGTTGAAACCCTTTTGTCGGTCTTCGATGTGCGGGTCGAGCCCTTTGCCATCTGCGATGTGCGCGGTGGCCGGCGGCTCCGCCTCGAAGGGACGGGCCACGTCACTTTGCATTACGCACTGGGTGGCAGCGGCGTCATCGCCGTCGGCCGCAGCCACACATTCGGTTTTGCCCCAGGCGCCGTGATCCTGGTCCCCCGCGGCCTTCCACAGGAAATCGGCGACGCTCATGGATTGGGCACAGCAGAGCGAGGCAGCGACGAGACTCATTGCCGCACCTTGCCGGAGGGCATGCGCTGGCTGCGCGCCGGTGTGGGCAATCCCAATGTGATCATGGCCTGCGGCCGCATTCAGGCGACCTACGGGGCGGAGACCGGGGTCTTCGACCTTCTGCGCGAGCCGATCGTCGAGCAATTCCCGGAGGCCCATTCCGTCCACGCCATATTCCAGACGCTGCTGGCCGAGTTGTCGGAACCCCGGCTCGGCACCAAGGCGTTGGCCGAGGGTCTGATGAAGCAGTGCCTGATCCTGGTTCTGCGCCGACTGGCCGAGCGCCAGGATCCGCGCCTGCCCTGGCTGACCGCCCTGGCCGATCCGCGGTTGGACGCAGCAGTGCAGGCCATTCTAAGTCATCCCGAGCAGGTGCAGGGAATCGAGGGCCTGGCCGGGCTGGCCGGCATGAGCCGCTCCACCTTCTGTGCCCACTTCCGGCAGGCCTTCGGCCGATCGCCGCACGGATTCCTGAGCGAGAGTCGCCTGCGCCGCGCCGCCCGGTATTTGGAGACGACCGAGCTACCGGTCAAGGCGATCGCGAGCAGAACCGGCTATCGCAGCCGCAGCAACTTTTCCCGGGCCTTCAAGGCACTTTACGGTGTCGACCCGAACGCCTACCGGCAGAATAACGCCGCCCGATAACCGGAACTGGCGTCAGTCGTCACTCATGCGCAGGGCGGCCAGGAAGGCCGACTGCGGAATCTCCACGTTGCCCACCTGGCGCATGCGTTTCTTGCCCGCCTTCTGCTTTTCCAGAAGCTTGCGCTTGCGGGTCACGTCGCCGCCGTAGCATTTGGCGGTGACGTCCTTGCGCAGGGCGCTGATGGTTTCCCGGGCGATCACCTTGCCGCCGATTGCCGCCTGGATGGCGATCTTGAACATCTGCCGGGGGATCAACTCCTTCAGGCGCTCGCACAGGACCCGGCCCCGCGTCTCCGCCTTGGAGCGGTGAACGATGATGGAAAGCGAATCGACCGGCTCGGCATTGACCAGGATCGAAACCTTGACCAGATCGCCTTCGCGGTATCCTTCGATGTGATAGTCGAAACTGGCGTAGCCGCGCGACACCGACTTCAGCCGGTCGTAGAAGTCGAAGACCACCTCGTTCAACGGCAGGTGATAGACCACCATGGCCCGGTTGCCGGCGTAGGTCAGGTCAATCTGCTCGCCGCGGCGGTCCTCGCACAGTTTGAGGATTGCCCCCAAGTGCTGGTCCGGCACCAGGATCGTGGCCTTGATCCAAGGCTCCTCGATGCCGGCGATGCGCACCGGATCGGGCATGTCGGTCGGGTTGTGCAGCTCGATGATCTTGCCGCTCGTCAGCGCCACCCGGTAGACGACGCTGGGCGCCGTGGCGATGAGGTCGAGATCGAACTCGCGCATCAAGCGTTCCTGCACGATCTCCAGGTGCAGGAGGCCGAGAAAACCGCAACGGAAGCCGAAGCCCAGGGCCGCTGAGCTCTCAGGCTCGTAGTTGAAACTGGAATCGTTGAGCGCGAGCTTGCCCAGGGAATCGCGCAAGTCTTCGTAATCCGCCGCATCGACCGGAAAGAGGCCGCAGAAGACCACCGGGACACTGGGCTTGAAGCCCGGCAGAGCCTTAGCAGCCGGGCGTCGGTCCTCGGTGATGGTATCGCCCACCTTGCAGTCGGCCACCGACTTGATGCTGGCGGTAATGAAGCCGATCTCACCCGGTCCCAACGATGCCAGGTCGGTCATCTTGGGGGTGAAGATACCGACCTTGTCCACCTCGTGGATGGCACCGCTGCCCAGCATGCGGATGCGCATGCCGCGCTTCAGGGTGCCGTCGACCACGCGCACCAGGGTGATGACGCCGAGATAGGCGTCATACCAGCTATCCACCAGCAGCGCCTTGAGCGGCGCCGCGGCGTCACCTTGGGGCGGCGGCAGGCGCTTCACCAGGGCCTCGAGCACGTCGGCGACGCCGGCGCCGGTCTTGGCGGAAATGGCGATCGCCTCCGAGGCATCCAGGCCGATCACGTCCTCGATCTGCTCCTTCACCCGCTCCGGTTCGGCGGCGGGCAGATCGATCTTGTTCAGGACCGGGACGATCTCGTGGTCGGCCTCCAGCGCCAGATAAACGTTGGCCAGGGTCTGCGCCTCCACCCCCTGGCTGGCGTCGACCAGCAGCAAGGCCCCCTCGCAGGCGGCCAGCGAGCGGCTGACCTCATAGGAGAAATCCACATGGCCGGGGGTGTCGATCAGGTTCAGGATATAGGTCTCGCCATCCTGCGCCGTATAGGTCAGGCGCACCGCCTGGGCCTTGATGGTGATGCCCCGCTCGCGCTCGAGATCCATGGAATCGAGCACCTGCTCCTTCATCTCCCGCAGAGTCAGGCCGCCGCACAATTGGATCAGGCGGTCGGCCAGGGTCGATTTCCCGTGGTCGATGTGAGCGATGATCGCGAAGTTGCGAATATGTGAGGTCTCGGTCATGGGCCGCCTAAGCCCGTAAGACCCCGCCGGTCACCCGGCTTACCTGGGCGACGATCTTGGCGGCGACCGCCTCGATCTCGGCGTCGGTCAGGGTGTGGGTGGTCGGCTGCAAGGTCACGGCGATGGCCAGCGACTTCTTGCCTTCGTCGACGCCCTTGCCGGCGTAAACGTCGAACAGCTCGACCTTCGTGATCAGCGCCTTGTCCGCGCCCTTGGCGGCGCGCAAAAGCTTTTCCGCCGGCAGGTTCTCGTCGACGATGAAGGCGAAATCGCGGGCCACCGCCTGGAACGGCGAGAGCACGAGCGCCGGGCGCTGCCGCCCGTCGCCGCCCTTGCCCGCCTTGGGCACGGGGACCGCATCGAGAAACACCTCGAAGGCAGCCACCGGCCCGCGCAGATCCAGGGCGCTCAAAATGCGCGGATGCAGCTCGCCGAAGTTGGCGAGCACCTTCGGCCCCAGCCGCAGGACGCCGGAGCGGCCCGGGTGATACCACACCGGCGCATCCGCCGTGGCTTGCAGATTCTCGACCGGGGCCCCGCAGGCGCCGAGAACCGCCAAGGCATCGCCCTTACCATCGAAGGCATCGACCCCGCGGCTGGCGCCGGCCCAGTGCCGCGGTGCCGCCGCGCCGGCGCGCAATCCCGCGGCCACCCGCGCCTGCCCCGTTGGGGTTACATCGGCGTATTGCGGCCCGACTTCGAACAGGGCGACATCGCTGGTGCCCCTGTCGGCGTTGCGCGCCGCCGCCGCGGCCAGGCCGGGCAGCACCGATGGGCGCATGATGTCGAGATCGGCGCTGATCGGATTGACCAGGCGCAGCTCGTCCCGCGCGCCGCCGAACGGGCGTGCCAGATCTTCGGAGATGAACGAAAAGGTCACCGCCTCGCTCAGGCCGCGGCGGGCCAGTGCCGTGCGCGCCAGCGACACGCGCCGCTGCGCCAATGTCACAACCGGATGCGGCAGAGCGGTCTCGCGGGTCAGTGCCACCGTCGGGATGTTGTCGTAGCCGTGAATGCGCAGCACCTCTTCCACCAGGTCCGCCTCGCCGTCCACGTCACTGCGCCAGAGCGGGACGCTCACGCTTAGGGCCGCGCCGCTGCCGGCCACGTCGAAGCCCAGGTCCGTGAGGATGCGCGTTTGCTCGGTCACCGCCACATCGACGCCGCCCAGCGCTGCCACCCGGGCCGGCCGCAGGATGACTTGCCGGTGCGTTTCCGGCAGCGTTCCGGCGTGGACCACCTCGCTCGCCTCGCCGCCGCACAGCTCGCCGATCAGGCGCGCCGCCACCTCCGCTCCCCAGATCGCCGAGCGCGGATCGATGCCCCGCTCGAAGCGATAGCGCGCATCCGAGAGGATGCCCAGCTTGCGGCCGGTCGCGGCCACCCGCGCCGGGTCGAACAAGGCCACCTCGAGGAAGACGTTGCGCGTCGTCTCGGTACAGCCGGAGGCCTCGCCGCCCATGACCCCGCCGATGCCCTGCGGGCCCGTGTCGTCGGCGATCACCACCATCTCGGGATCGAGCCGGTAGCTGCGCCCATCGAGGGCCGCGATCTCTTCGCCCGAGCGCGCCAGGCGCATCACCAGATCGCCGGCGATCTTGTCCACATCGAACACATGCAACGGTCGGTTGAGATCGTAGGTGACGAAGTTGGTGATATCGACCAGCGCCGAAATCGGCCGCAGGCCAATGGCACGCAGGCGGTCCTGCAGCCACTTGGGGCTGGGGCCGTTGCGCACGTTGCGAAAAGTGCGGCCGGCCACAAAGGGGCAGGCGTCAGCCGCCGCGCCCGGCAGGTCGCGGCGCCAGGCGACCGGACTGGCGAAAGTGCCGGGCACGGGCGTCTCATCGAACGGCTTGAGGCGGCCCAGTCCGGCCGCCGCCAGGTCACGGGCCAACCCGTGCACCCCCAGGCAATCGCCGCGGTCCGGAGTGATCGAGACGTCGAACACGGAATCCCCCAGGCCCAGGGCCTCCGCCGCCGGCGCGCCAAGGGCCGCCTCCTGGGGCAGATCGATGATGCCTTCGTGCTCGTCGGAGAGACCCATCTCCCGCTCGGAGAGCAGCATGCCATTGGAGGCCTCGCCGCGGATCTTGCCGGCCTTGAGCTTGGTGCCGGTGCCGGGAATCAGGCTGCCGGCGGGTGCGAACACTCCCTTCATGCCGGTCCGTGCATTCGGCGCGCCGCAGACCACCTGCACCTCGCCCTGGCCGGTCTCGACGAGGCACACCTGCAGGCGGTCGGCGTTGGGATGCGGTCGCGCTTCCTTCACATAGCCGACGATGAAGGACGCGAAACGGGCGCCCGGGTCGTCGATGGACTCGACCTCGTGGCCGATCATGGTCAGGGTTTCAGCGATCGCCGTCGGAGCCGCGTCAGTCTCCAGATGCTCCTTGAGCCAGGCCAGGGTGAACTTCACGGCCTACAGTCCCCGCACCAGGCTGGGCAGCTCGAACGGCAGGAAGCCATAGTGGCGCAGCCAGCGCAGATCCGAATCATAGAAGGTGCGCAGATCCGGGATGCCATACTTCAGCATGGCCACGCGCTCGATCCCCATGCCGAAGGCGAAGCCCTGATAGACGTCCGGGTCGATGCCGCAGTTTTCGAGCACGCGCGGATGTACCATGCCGCAGCCGAGGATCTCCAGCCAGTCTCCGCCGGCCCCGATGGTCAGTTCGCCACCGGCGCGGCTGCAGCCGATGTCCATCTCGGCGCTGGGCTCGGTGAAAGGGAAATAGCTGGTGCGAAAGCGCACCGGCAGATCGTCGATGTCGAAAAAGGCACGGCAGAATTCGATCAACGTGCCCTTGAGATGGCCCATGTGCGTGGTCTGATCGATGACCAGACCTTCCACCTGGTAGAACATGGGCGAATGGGTCGCATCGGAGTCGGCGCGGTAGGTGCGCCCGGGCACGATGATGCGGATCGGCGGCTTGACCGATTGCATGGTGCGGATCTGCACCGGCGAGGTGTGGGTGCGTAGAACCGGCCGGTTGCCCGCCGCATCCGCGGGCAAATAGAATGTATCGTGCTCCTGCCGCGCCGGATGGTCGGGCGGGATGTTCAGGGCGGTGAAGTTGTGGAAGTCGTCCTCGATGTCCGGCCCTTCGGCCACGGCGAAGCCCATCTCGCCGAAGATCGCGACCATTTCCTCGATGGTCTGGCTGATGGGATGGATGCGGCCGATCTCGTCCGGGCGCGCCGGCAGGGAAATATCGATCCGCTCGGTCGCCAGGCGAACCTCCAGATCGGCTTCCGCCAAGGCCGCCCTACGCGCCTCGATGGCGGCGGCCAGCACGTCCTTCACGGTATTCAAGGCCTGGCCCGCCGCCTTGCGCTCGTCCGCACCGAGGCAGCCGAGGGTCTTCATCAGCCCCGTCACCTCGCCCTT
The DNA here is from genome assembly GCA_021776215.1 of Kiloniellaceae bacterium. Lineage (GTDB taxonomy): Bacteria > Pseudomonadota > Alphaproteobacteria > Kiloniellales > J153 > JAJFGI01. The sequence goes on from JAJFGI010000318.1 coordinate 8,158, forward strand.
CTTGCCGAGCGCCCGCACCCGGGCCACCTCCAGCGCCTCCATATCGCCGGCAGCGGCAATCGCCGCCATCAGATCGCGTTGCAGCCGGTCGAGGTCGTCCTTGAGCATGTTTATTCTAGCCGCAAGAGAAGCATCTGCAGGGCCCCGGCGAG
>JAJFGI010000319.1 GCA_021776215.1 Kiloniellaceae bacterium
CCGGTGCCCGCCGGCATGGTGCCCGCGTTCTCGAAGTTGCCGTAGGCGCGGCCGGTTTCGTTGGCGTAGTTCTGCACATAGCGATTACCGTGCGTGCCCGAAACATAAGGCTGCTTGCTAAAGCGCGGCCAGGACCCGTACGAGACGGCGATCTTGTGGTCCGACTTGGCGTACGCCGCCTTCAGCTCCTTCGACAGGCAGTCGTATACCTTGACCGCCTCGGCATCCGTCAGCTCGACCGGGCCGGCAGCGCCGCACGGGTTGCAGGGGCTGCACGGGTTCGTCGCAGCGCAGGGGTTGCACGGGTTGGCGGCTTTCTTCGCGGCACAGGGATTACACGGATTGCACGGATTGGCTTTCTTGGCCGCGCACGGATTGCACGGATTGCAGGGGTTGGCTTTCTTCGCCGCGCAGGGATTGCAGGGATTGCACGCCTTCTTGGCGGCACAGGGATTGGCCTTGGCGGCGGATTGCAGGCGCGGAACGACACAGGCCTTGCTGGTCGCGCCGCCGCCGGCCGCGCACGGATTGCAGGGATTGCACGGGTTACAGGGATTTTTCGCCGCGCACGGATTGCAGGGGTTAGCGGCCGCGGCGCACGGGTTCGCCTTCTTGGCGGCGCAGGGGTTGCACGGATTGCACGTCGCGGCGGCGGCCGGCGATAGACTCACGGCGCCGGACAATGCCACACCGCCAACGGCGACACCGGCGGCGACCATCAGCGGTACCACCGTGGTCGATAGAAGAATTCTTTTTCTGGATTGCATTCGTTTCCCTCCCAAACCGTGGTCCCCATGGGCATCCAGACGGATGGCGCGCCGGACCCGGATATGTTGCTGGCGCTGTTCAAACGGTTCGGCCCGACTCTAGTCCGCCGCACGTTTCCCCGTAGAATCAATGCGTGTCACAATTACGTGATGGAATATACGTGATGGTATAGCTGCGATCAATTGAGGAAGCGTACCCGGTATCGCTCGGGCACATAGAACAGGTGGTCCTGTTCGTGGCCGGCTTCCTTGTGGCAGGTGACACAGAACGCGACCCGTTCGGTCCCCTCGCCGTTGGTCATGCCGAACAGGCTGCCGTCGGGCATGTACATGGCATAGCGCCAGTCGCGGCTTTCCGGGTTGAAGCCGGTGGACATCTTCTCCATCACGAACAGCGGCCCGCTGAAGACATCGCCATTGGCGGTCACGGCAAAACTGTCTTTCACCAGGATCGAGCCGAGCGGCAGGTTGCCGGCCGCCTCGAACAGCCGGTAGTCGGTGGCGATGTCGTTAGCATAGTTGTTCACATACCGCTCGCCATGCTGAGCGGACCGGTACGGCACCGTATTGTAGCGCCGCCAAAGACGATACCTGTCGGCACTGGGGAACGACGACAGGCGATAGCCGGCGACCATGTCGTCCAGGATCCGGTTGTAGATGGTCAGCGCATCGGCCCCGGTCAGTCCGGCCGGCCTCTCGACGCGGAAGTGGCGGGTCGGCCGCGTTGCGTCGTCGGACACTTGGGCCGTCGCTGTCACGCCCGACAGCACCGCGCCGAATAGCACCAGGGCAATGACACGCAAGTGGATTGTCGGCATCGATCGTCTTTCCGCCTGTCTTTGCCGCCCTGTCAGGGCTTCACGTTGGGCCGGGAGGCCGCCGCGGAGATCGGCACAGCATCAGGTCAGGATCCCATGAACCCGTTAATGATTGAGCGGCGGCGGCCCGTTCCGCCACACACGTTCGATCACAAGCGATTGATCCCCGGCCGCAAAGCGCCGCCGTCGGCCCGCAGTTGACCATGGCGCAGCCCTGCGAGTCCCCGCAAGGTCCCAGCGTACCCTCGGGATCCGGCGCCCCATTTGACAGCGAATTTCCCTTGATTCGTCGGCTGTTTCCTCATATTTACAAATCAGACTGAATTGCTCCGGTTTGGAGGGTGCCAATGTTCAAGCTCAACCGGCTGACCGATTATGCGGTCGTCGTCATGAGCCAGATGGCGCGGCGGCTGGACGAGGTGCGCACCGCGCCCCAGATCGCCCAGGACACGGGGGTGCCGTTGCCCACGGTTGCCAAGCTTTTGAATACCTTGGCACACGGGCAGCTCATTACCTCCCGCCGCGGCGCATCCGGCGGCTATTCCCTGGTGCGGCCGGCCGAGGACATCACCGTGGCCGAAATTATCCAGGCTCTGGAGGGCCCCATCGCCTTGACCGCCTGTGTCGAGGGATCCGGTAATGGGTGCGAGGTCGAATCCCTGTGCCCGATGCGCGGCAATTGGAACAAGGTCAATCGCGCCATCCATGCCGCCCTCTCGAATGTCACCCTGGCCGACATGGCCATTGGAGATTTGCCGTTTGCCCCGCCACCCGGCCGCGAGGACCTGCTGTCCGTGAAGCAAAATTAGGTAAATTCAATTTGTTGTGTGATTTTTCTTCTGTAATAGATCAAGTGGAGTTCGCGTGAATGGTTGCTACGGTTGAAACGACCGACCAGGTCCGGGCGATCGCGGAGCAGAAGTATAAGTACGGCTTCATCACCGACATCGAGGCCGATACCGCACCCAAGGGCCTGAACGAAGACATCGTCCGGCTGATCTCCCACAAGAAGGAAGAGCCGGAGTGGCTGCTGGCCTGGCGTCTGAAGGCCTACCGGCAGTGGCTAACCATGCCCGAGCCGAAGTGGGCCAAGGTCAGCTTTCCACCAATCGATTATCAGGATGCCTATTACTATTCGGCGCCGAAGACGGGCGACAAACCGAAAAGTCTGGACGAGGTCGATCCCGAACTTCTGCGCACCTATGAAAAGCTCGGCATCCCCCTGAAAGAGCAGGAGATGCTGGCCGGCGTGGCCGTGGACGCGGTGTTCGATAGCGTCTCCGTCGCCACCACCTTTAAGGGCAAGCTGGAGGAGCAGGGCATCATCTTCTGCCCCATGTCCGAGGCGGTACAAAAGCACCCGGCCCTGGTGCAGAAGTACTTGGGATCGGTGGTGCCTGCCGGCGACAACAAGCATGCCTGCCTGAATTCGGCGGTCTTCACCGACGGCTCGTTCGTCTATATCCCCAAGGGCGTGCGCTGCCCCATGGAGCTGTCCACGTACTTCCGCATCAACGCGGCGAATACCGG
>JAJFGI010000320.1 GCA_021776215.1 Kiloniellaceae bacterium
TTCCGCCCGCCACTCCTGGTAGACGCCGATGGTCGCGTTCGCCTGCAGCACCAGGAATATAAACAGGGCATCGGTCATATCGCCGACACCCACCGCCACGGCGGTGGCGGCGAGCAGCAGGTAGACCAGCGGGTTCTTGAATTGGCGCAGATAGATGGCGAAGACGCTGGCCCGCTTGCGCCGTGGCATGACGTTGGCGCCGAAGACCGCGCGCCGCGCCACCGCTTGGGCCTCGCTCAGGCCATCCGCCGTAGCGGCAAGGACGCGCAGTGATTCGTCGCCGCTCAGCGTGTGCCAGACGCGCGGCGCCAGACTCTCCGGTGTCGGCGAGCTGCTGTGGTCGCTCATTCTCCGGCCCAGATCCGCTTACAGGCGCAGAATCTTACCCGGGTTCATTATATTGTCTGGATCGAACGCCATCTTGATCTGGCGCATGGCGGCGATGGCATCGCCGTGTTCGGCCATCAGGAAATGCATCTTGCCGGTGCCGACCCCGTGCTCGCCGGTGCACGTCCCGCCCATCGCCAAGGCACGCATGACCATGCGCTCGTTGAGCGCCTCGGCGCGCATCATTTCCTCGGGATCGTCGGGATCGATGACGAAGGTGACATGGAAATTGCCGTCGCCCACGTGGCCGACGATCGGCGCCGTCAGGTTCGAGGCATCGATATCGCGCCGGGTTTCCAGGATACACTCGGCCAGACGCGAGATGGGCACGCACACATCCGTCGCCCAGCCCTTCGCCCCCGGCCGTAGCGCCAAGGCGGCATAGTAGGCGTCATAACGGGCCTGCCACAGGCGGCTCCGCTCCTCGGGCAGCACGGCCCAATTGAATCCCTCGCCGCCAAACTCGGCGGCAATTTCGCCGACACGCTCAGCCTGCTCGCGGACGCCCGTGTCGCTGCCATGAAACTCGAAGAAAAGGGTCGGCTGCAACGGGTAGCTCATCTTTGAATACTTGTTGATGGCATCCAGCTGGGCTTCATCGAGAAGCTCGATGCGCGCCACCGGAATGCCGGACTGGATAATGAGGATGACCGTGTTGACGGCGCCGGCAAGGGTATTGAACGGACAGACCGCGGCGGAGATCGCCTCCGGAATGCCATAGAGGCGCAACCTGATCTCGGTGATGACGCCGAGCGTCCCTTCCGAACCGACGAACAGACGGGTCAAATCATAACCCGCCGCCGACTTTCGGGCCCGCCCGCCCGTGTGGATGATGCGGCCGTCGGCGAGCACCACGGTCAGGCCCAGCACATTCTCGCGCATGGTCCCGTATCTGACGGCATTGGTCCCCGAGGCGCGGGTTGCCACCATGCCGCCGATGGAGGCATTCGCCCCCGGATCGATGGGAAAGAAAAGGCCCGTATCCCGCAAATACTCGTTGAGCTGCACGCGCTGGGCGCCGGCCTGCACGCGGCAGTCCAGATCTTCGGCGTTGACCTCCAAGATCTCATTCATCTGCGAGGTATCGATGCAAATGCCGCCATGCAGGGCCATCACCTGACCTTCCAGCGAGGTGCCGGAACCGAAGGGGATCACCGGTGTCTTGTAGTGGGCACAGATCTTGACAATCTCGGCCACGTCCTCGGTGGATTGCGCGAAGGCCACCGCATCCGGCGCATGGACGGGGTGGTAAGACTCGTCATGGCCATGCTGTTCGCGGACCGCAGCCGACGTCGACAGGCGCGTCCCCAGCAGTGCCCGGAGATCGTCGATCACCGGGTCCTTGCGTTTTGTCGTGGCCGTCACTTTCCTTCTCCTTCGCGCCGCAGTATAGCAGCAAGTCCGTTGAGGCATACAATCCATTGACCAGATGGTCAAACGGCCGCACGGCGGGCATAAGGGTGAGGCACAAGGAATCGGGGAAGAGCCATGGCGCGGGATCCGCGGTACGACATCCTGTTCGAAGGCGTCAAGATCGGCCCGGTGACGGCAAAGAACCGCTTTTACCAGGTGCCCCACTGCAACGGCATGGGCCATACCATGCCGCTTGCGGTCGCCGCCATGCGCGGTGTGAAGGCCGAGGGCGGCTGGGCGGTCGTCTGCACCGAAGAGTGCGAGATTCATCCGAGCAGCGACGTCGCCCCGGCGAACGAGGCCCGCCTGTGGGACGATCGCGACATACCGGTCCAGGCGCGCATGACCGAGGCGGTGCATGCGCACGGCGCGCTGGCGGGTGTGGAGCTTGTGCATCAGGGTCCCGCCACCGCGAACCGCTACAGCCGCGAGATTCCCATGGGGCCCTCAGCCCTGCCGGTGACCCGCTACGACCCGGTGCAGGCACGGGCCATGGATCTGTCGGATATCCGCGACTGCCGCCGCTGGCATCGGCAGGCGGCGCTGCGCGCGCGCAAGGCGGGCTTCGACATCATCTATGTCTATGCCGGACACGATCTGTCCCTGCCCATGCACTTCCTGCAGAAGCGACGCAACCAGCGCACGGACGAATACGGCGGCAGCCTGGAGAACCGGGCGCGCTTTTTTCGCGAGCTGATCGAAGAGACGAAGGAGGCGGTGGGCGATACCTGCGCGGTCGCCGTGCGCATGGCGGTGGACGAGCTGCTTGGCCCCAAAGGTATCACCAGCGCCACCGAGGGCCGCGAGGTCATCGAGATGCTGGCCGAACTACCCGACCTGTGGGACGTGAACATCAGCGACTGGCAGAACGATTCCAACACCTCCCGCTTCGCCGCCGAGGGCTATCAGGAGCCCTATATCGACTTCGTCAAAAAGGTCACCAGCAAGCCGGTGGTCGGGGTCGGCCGCTTCACCTCGCCCGATACGATGGTGGCGCAGATCCGCGGCGGCATTCTGGATTTCATCGGCGCCGCCCGGCCGTCCATCGCCGACCCGTTCCTGCCGAAGAAGATCGAGGACGGGCGGCTGGAGGACATCCGCGAGTGCATCGGCTGCAACATCTGCGTCTCCGGCGACAACACCTCGACACCGATGCGTTGCACGCAAAATCCGACCACCGGCGAGGAATGGCGCAAGTCGTGGCATCCGGAGGTGATCGCCCCGCGCGCCTCGGACGATACGGTGCTGATCGTCGGCGCCGGGCCGGCCGGTTTGGAATGCGCCCGCGCCCTGGGGCAGCGCGGCTATACGGTGCACCTGGCCGAGGCCGGCGACGAGCTCGGCGGCCGGGTGACCCGGGAGTCCCGCCTGCCCGGCTTGGCCGCGTGGGCGCGGGTGCGCGACTACAGGGTCCAGCAGCTTGCCAATAGGGCAAACGTATCGCTCTACCGGGATAGCCGCCTGGCCGCCGAGCATGTGCTGGAATTCGGCGCCGCCCGGGTGGTTAACGCCACCGGCGCCACCTGGCGCCGCGACGGCGTCGGCCGCGCCAACAGCGAGGCACTGCCCGGCCTGGATGGCGCCGCTGTCTATACACCGGACGATATCATGGCCGGCGCCAAACCCGCCGGGCCGGTGGTGGTGTTCGAAGACGATCATTATTACATGGGCGGCGTCTTGGCCGAGAAACTACGCCGCGATGGCCTGGCAGTGACACTGGTCACCCCGGCTTTGGCCGCCTCGGCGTGGACCGAATACACCCTGGAACTGCAGCACGTGCAGATCCGCCTCTTGGAGCTGGGCGTCGAGATCGTTCCCAGCCGAAACCTGATCGCCGTCGACGGCGCCCGCGCCAAGCTGGCCTGCGTCTTTACCGGCCGGGAGAGTGAGATTCCCTGTGGGTCACTGGTCACGGTGACGGCACGCCTGCCGGAGGAGGCGCTCTACCGCACGCTCCTGGCAGATCCGCCAGCATTGGCCGACGCCGGGATCACGAGCGTGACAGCCATCGGCGATGCCCTGGCCCCCGGCACCATCGCCGCCGCAGTCTACGCCGGCCACCGCTATGCCCGGGAGCTCGATGCGCCGGCCCCGGCTCCCGTCGCATTCGCCCGGGAAATGCCCGAAAGCGCATAAGCGACCGC
>JAJFGI010000033.1 GCA_021776215.1 Kiloniellaceae bacterium
TGATGCTGCCGCCGATCATGATCTCCCTGCCCTTCAAGCTGATCTTCTTCGTCCTCGTCGACGGCTGGTACCTGGTCGCCGGCAGCCTGGTGCAAAGCTACGGCGGATAACGCCGCAAACACCTGGTAGGCACGGGCACACGTCGTTGCCGGACGTGACCCGGCAACTCGCGGCACGGTTTCGCGATGGATACCCGTGTCAAGCACGGGCATGACGATCTGTTTTAAGGCGACGGCAGGTCCGGTTGACCGGACAATGCTCTACTCATCCCAGCTCTTCGCGACGCTGCAGCCGAGATGATGGCGGCGCGCCGACATCTCGATCACTGGCGCCGCCGGAGCTATTGCGGCACCGCGGCTTGCTGCTGCTGAAGGCGCTCGCGGTAGCTGGTCATGAACGCTTCGACCTGGGCGACCTGGGCCAGCTCCTCGGCGATGGATTTGCTTTGGCCGGGTTGCGGATCACCGATCAGCAGAGCGAAGGTCTGACCCGCCGGCTGCGTCCGCATGACCTCGCCATAGGCTTTGCCAAGCGTGAGAAGTTTGTCGCCCTCGCCGGCCAGGGTCAGGGCGACCGCCAGATCGACGACAGCGCGGCTCTCGGCCTCGGCGAACGGCGTGTCCTGGGCCGGTGCCGGCGGCACCAGGCGTCCAAGCGCGGCGGCCGCGGCGGTCCAATCCCGCTTCGCCCAAAGAATGTCGGCGCGCAGCCGCCAGGCCTCCGGATCATCGTCCTGGCCAAGTTCGCTCAACGCCGAGTCGTAACGGCCAAGTTGGTTCAGGGCCCGCACCCGCAAGTGCCGCCGTTCCCGCCGGAGGTCGCTCGGCAGGTCGGGCGCGGCGCTGAACTCGATGGCTTCGATGGCTTTGCCGGGGCTGCGGTCGAGCAGCCGGATCATCGCCAGACGGCCGCCGGCACGGGCTTTCGCGACCCCGTCCAGGCGATACTTCACTTGGGCGGTCAGCAACTCGGCGGCGCGGTCGAGCAAGTCGATCTCGACCAGCCGGTCCACCAGGCTGGCGACAACTTGGTCGCCTTCGGCACCGGGCGGCGTCAGTTCCTTGAACTCCTCATACATGGCCAGCGCCCGCAAGGGTGGCAGCTTGCCCGCGGCCTTGCCCAGATACAGATCCACAAACACGTCGCGCATCCGCTGGGCCACGCTCTGGGCCCGCTCCGACCCGGGGAAGTAGGAGGCCGCCTGGCGCAAGGCACGCAGGCCCGGACGATAATCCTGCATGGCGATGTACAGATTGCCCAGCCGCTGCAGAAGCGCGAATTCGAAACGATCGCCCCGCCAGGCAAAGCGCAGCCGCTCCAGCTCCTGCACCGCCTGCTCGGGGGTCACGGTTCCCTGCTCCATGCCGAGATCGAGCAGCGCCACCCGTGCCCGGGTCACCGAGGCAGGGTGGCGGCTGGTTAACACCCGCTCCCACATGGCGACGGCGTCCTCGATATCCCCTTCGAGCTGCAGGCGGCGGCCGACCAGAAAGGCAACCTGGGCCTCTTCGATTCGGGTCGGCGAGTCATCGCGAATCTGCTGGAGATAGCGGTCGGCGGCCTCGGTATCGGCAATCCCCAGATTCGCCTCGGCCGCAAGCAGGCGCAGGCGTGTGCGAATACTGTGCAGATAAGCGCCGATCAGCGGCTCGGTGCGGGCGAAGCGCCGCGCCGCCAGCGCCCAGTCATGACTGGCGGCGGCAAAGGCCGCGTGCCACAGCTGCGCCTCCCACTCGCCTTCCAGGGAGGGGTCGAACAAATTCTTGGCGGCATTCTCGAAATCATCGGTCAGGAATTCGCCGACGCCCTTCATCAGGCGTGCCTGCGGATCCATCGCCAAGCGCGGGTCGTCGGCCTCACGCAGGCGTAGGACGCCCAAGCTCTCCGCCGACAGTCCATGTCCGAAGTAGAAGCGCGCCAAGGTCAATCGCGCGACACCAAGCTGTTCGGGCGGCGCCTCCGTCAGGGCGGTCTGCAGGGCTTGTTTGTTAGTCAGGAAATCGTCCGGTCCGCCGCGCCGCCAGCTCTCGGGATCCAGCAACCGGGGGCCGGTTGGCGCCTCGGCAACATTGGATTGCAGTTGGGCCAGGGAGGCGCCGTAGGAGATCACCAAACCGCCGGTATCGAGGACACGTGCCGCCCCGTCCGCAAGGGACACTTCGGTGCTCTCGGAGAACGGCTGTATGGCCAAACCCTGATAGGTCTCAAGGGCGCGAAACTGCGGGAATTCGCGACTTTGCATCAGGCCGCGGCCCGCACCGGTCACCGGCACAACGATGATCCGGTCGCCCAGCTCCGGGTCCTCGAAGGACATGACGCGGCCCGCATCCGGCACGGCGAAGGAAACCGCCGGCGGCTGCGCCGCGCCATCCACAACGGCCTCGATGCCCGGCCCGTCGGCGCGATCCGCGGACCATAGGTCGACGATCCATGCCGCACCGTCCTTGCGCATCAACGGCACAAGCACCGGCGGGGCGGCCATGCGGATGAGCGTTCCACCGCCGATCGCGAACTGTTCGTAGGGCCCGAACTGTGGCGCGAGGCGGGCCAGATCGACCGTCAGGTCGCGCGGCGGCGGCCGGTCGAAGGCCAGCCATAGCGAGGCACCGCGCCGGTAGGCGGCGGCGGCGACTTCCTCCGACCAATCAAAGCGCAGCGGTACCGCCACACCGCGATCGACGCTGCGCGCCGGCGCGGTTGCCGTGTCGATGAGGACGGCCGGACCCGAGCTGGAGACGCCCGGGGGCTTGGCGGTCGGTGGGCTTGCCGCCGGTTTCCGGTTCTCGGACGGCGCCTCCGCAACGGCTTCCGGTTGGCTCGGTTTCAATCCCGGCGCCTGGCGCAAGGGCCGTCCCTTGGGCACAGGCGCGGTGGCTACCGCGGCCTCCGGCGTCGGCTCGGATTTGCCGTCCGCTTCCGCCTCGGGGCCCGTCCCGGATTTGGGCGCGGCATCGCCGGACGGCGTATCGGCAGGCGGCAACAGCGAAATCGGACCGCCCGTCGGCGCCGCGCGGGATTGTCCCGTAAGGGGCGGAATGGGCACCGCGACAACTTCTCCCGGGGCCGGTGGCGGCAGCGCGGGTTGCACGGTCACCGGCTCAAGCGGTGCCGCAGCGGCGGTGTGCGCCGGCTTGCGCAACGGCGGCAGCGCTGCCGGCGGTGTTGAATCGGCTGCGGAACCGGCCGGGCCGGCTTTGGCGGCGGCCGTTTTCTCGACGGGGGCCGTGTTCTCGACGGCGGCTTTCCCGGCGCTCTCCTGCGCGCCAGCCGTCCGCGTCGGCTGTGTCGTTCCGGGCTTGGCCGGCGAGGCATCCAGCGGGGTCCCCGGCTGCAGCACATCGACCACGACAACGCCGTCAACTTCCAGCAGCCGTGCCCGGAAACCGTCGGCCAGGGCAACCGTCACCGCCATGCCCGGCGCCGCCTCGGCGACGGAGACATCCGCAATACCGGGCGGCGGATCCGCCTTGTAGCGGGTCAGATCCAGCTCGGCGGCACGATCGAAATGCACCGTCGCCCGGCCGGGCGTTTGCTCCAGCCGAACGCCGACCGGTCCCCGCCAATCGAAGACCAGCCGGGAAAATCCCGGATGCTCGCCGACCCGAACCGCGACGGATTCCGCCGCGATAGCGGTCGCCGATGTGCCGCCGCTCAGTGCTACGACGATGGCGAGCAAGCCAATGAATCGCGCCATCGTCACTCTCGTCGATCCTCGCTCACCAAGATCTCCAATCCGTCGGCGCCCTGAGCATGCCCGGCCGGAGTATCGTCTCCCACCAGGGCGCGGGCGACGATCGGTCCGGCGAAGCCGCTTTGCACCAGGACGCGAACAACCGCCACCGACCGCGCCAGGGTGGTCCGCCAGTCTTCGGGTGCAGGGGCCGAATCCGACCGAAGGCGCGCGTTCACATCGACGGCGTTATCCAGGTTTCGCAGAACACTGCCCAAGGCGAAGATGACCTTTGCCCCGCGCGCCGTCAGCTCCGGGGTGTTGCCGACGAACAGGCGCTCGTCCGGGAAGAGCAGGTTTAGGCCACCCTCGACTCGGTCGATGGTGCCACCCGCCAGCAGTGGCTCGACGGCAAAATGTTCGCGCAGGATCGGCTCGATATAGTCCAAGTCGGCCGCCGGGGGGGTGATCGGCACCTGCACCTGGTAGTCGGCCGCGATTTTCACCGCTTCGGTCTTGTAGGTGGCGCTCAAGTTGCTCGCCAGCGATTCCACGAGAGATTGCCATTTCTGCTGTTGGATCTGCGACATGGCGAAGAGCAGCACGAAGAATGTCAGCATCAGGGCGATAAGATCGGTAAAGGTAATCATCCAGGCACTGCTGGACGACGGCCGCGGCATGGGCGGCGGCGCAGCAGGCAAACGGCCACCAAGCACCGGTCCATAGGGCGGCTCCGGCGTATTCTGCGCGCTCATTGCGGCGCCTCCGGTCCGTCGAACGACGCCGCGTCCGGATCCGCCGAGTCGTCGCGAACGCTGAGCACGAATTCGACCCGGCCGGGCCGGTTGGGGAGGACGCCGATCGACAGGACCGCGGGGGCCATCCCTTCGTCCATCAACAGCGCGGCGAGATCCGCGGCGCGGCGAATTTCCTGGCTCCGGGCGGCACCCGTCGCACCGTCCGCCGGGACCCCGTGCAAGAATTCCAGCTTGTAGACCAGGTCCCGGGCACTCCGCTGCAACAGCGCCTTCGCCAGGCGCCGGATGAGAGCCTTGCGCTCAGGACGAAGGGTATCCTTGCCGATCTCGAAAAGGGTGACGGAGGACAGCTCGATATGCACGGCACGGGTGCGCGCGGTGCGCGTGCTGCGCAGGGCCGGTACAAGGGACTCGAACAGGCTGCCGACGTCGTTGATCAGACCTTCGGCCTCGGGCAGGAAGCCGGGCGATCCGTTGAGCAGCGCGGGCGCATTTATCGGCTCGATCTGGCCGTTGAACGCTTCGTTGACGCTATCGATGACCTGACGGGTCCGCGCCTCCTCGAATTCGGAAAGCGCGTTCAAGAGAATGAAGAATGCCAGAAGAATGAGCTTCAGGCTGAGCAGCAGGACAATGCTGCTGTCGCCCGATCCCGCGCGCTCCGCCTGCACCCCGCCGGCCATGGCGCATCAATCGAAGCTGGCCAGGAGGGCGTCGATATCGGCCTGGCTGTTCGCGTTGTCCGGCAACTGCGGTCCGTTCATCAGTGACTTGTCATCGGGCTTGGCGCTCACCGCCTCGGGCTCCTTCGCTCTGTCGCGCCGGGCCTCACCAGCGTCCTCGCCAAACGCGACCAAGAGGTCTTGGACTTTTTCCTCAATGCTTTGCAGCGCTTTGACGACCTTCGAGATGCGCTGCCCGGTGATGTCCTGGAAACTGCATGCCTCGTAGATGCCGGTGACGGCCGTGGTCACCTGGTCGGCCATGTCGGGCGCCATTTCCTGGCTCAGCCCTTCGATCAGTTCCACCGCCTCGAAGATACTGTTGGTTGCCTGTTCGGTGGCGCCGACGATGGCGCTGAGTTCGTCGCTGGCGGTCGGCACGTATTCGGCATTGATCTTGTCCGCGCGGATTTCGGCTATTTCGGCCTTCACCGTGCTGATGTAGTCGGCGAGGGCCTCGATATCCGCATGGAGCTTGCTGTTGACGCCGGAGCTGTCGCCATGGAGCGAGCCCATGACGCTCTCGACGACCTCGAGTATGTCTTGCGGATCGACATGGATGCGGCGCTTGCGGAGATCCGCAAGCTGACGCTCGATGCCATCGCGAACCGTCGGCGCAAGCATGGCCGAGGTCCGCGCTAAAAGTTACCGAGGACCGAAGCCAACTTGCCCTTCAGCGTCGCGGCATTGAAAGGCTTCACGATATAGTTGCTGACGCCGGCTTCCTTGGCAGCGATCACGTTTTCGCTCTTGCTCTCGGCCGTGATCATGATGAAGGGCGTTTCCTTCAACTTGACATCCGCGCGCACTTCCTTCAGGAGCTGCAAGCCACTCATGGGCTCCATATTCCAGTCGGAGATGACCAGGTTGAACTCCTTGTCGCGCAGCTTCTGAAGCGCCGCACTGCCGTCCATGGCTTCGTCCACGTTGTTGAAGCCCAACTGTTTGAGCAGATTTCGAATGATCCTGAGCATGGTCTTATAGTCATCCACGATCAGGATCTGCATGTTCATGTCAACGGCAGCCATAAGCTACTCCTGTAACTGCGGGGCTTTCTCCGCCTAGCCCTTTGCAATGCGGTGCAAACCCTACCGTTCGCAGGTTAAGACTGCGTAAACGATAAGTTGTAATCGGGTTCATTTCTGCCCAGGCTTCTGATCTTCGGCGGGTAGATCTCGCCGCTGCGCCAGCTCGACGGTGATCGCCTGGGCCTTTACCGGATTCATCTTGGCCAGGATCGGCGCCGTCTTCCGTTCCTTCATGCGTTCCACGACGGGAATAAGGACCGCCATATCCAGTTCTTCGAAGATACGCGCCGCGTCCTTAGGTTTCATACTCTCGTAGATCTTCACGAGGCTATCGAATTGCGTCTCGGTTTCATCTTGCTGCTGCAACAAGAGAGCTTCGATGCTCTTCTTCAGCGCTTCCAGGCCGTCGACCTTTTCTTCGATGCGACGCTGCGCCGCCTGCAACAACACCTCGCGATCGCCGATCTCGCGGGCGC
>JAJFGI010000321.1 GCA_021776215.1 Kiloniellaceae bacterium
AGAATCGCCGCCTGCGGCAAGGCCAGCGCCACCGCCGGCAGGATGAGCGAGCGCACCCCCGCCCAGGCGCCGTTCTCCCAGCCGCCGAAGCCGCCGGCGGGCAGCCAGGCGAGCTTCACCGCGAACAGCAGGATCAACAGCAGGCCGAGCCAGAAGTTGGGCACCGCCACGCCGATCTGGCTGAACGCCATGACTGCCGCATCGGCGCCGCGGCCGTGCCGTGCCGCCGCGAAGACGCCCAACGGTATCGCCATGGCGGTCGAGAGCAGGATGGCGAAAAGCGCCAGGGGCACGCTGACCATCACCCGGTCGCCGATCAATTCGCTGACCGGCACGCCGTAGGTGTAGCTCTGGCCGAAATCGCCGATGAACAGGTTGCCGACCCAGATCAGATAACGCTGCACCGGCGGCTGATCGAGGCCAAGCTCATGGCGCAGGGCGGCCAGCGTGTCCTCCCGCGCCCCGACGCCGAGCATGACCGCGGCGGTATCGCCGGGCAAAACCTCCAGCACCAGAAAGACGACCAGGGTCGCCGCCAGGGTGGTGAGGAACAGAGCCACCAGGCGGCGCCACAGAAACGTGCTCACGTCTCCTTACCGGCGATGTTCCGCGCCATGCATGCAATCGGTCTAGGTCGTGGACTCATATTCAGGTCCCTCGTCATCCCGGACGATAGGCGAGCCCGAAAATCGACGATTTTCGGGTGGCGAGCCTTGCGATCCGGGATCCATGTGTCGGCCACCCCGCAGCCGGGCCCATGGCTCCCGGATCACTGACTTTCCTTGCCAAGCCAAAGGCTTGGAGGAAAGTTGCGTCCGGGATGACGCCTCACGGCCGTGGTCGGAACTCACTCCGTCCACTGCACCTCTGTGACATCGTTGGCTTGCACCGGGCTGCTCTCCCACAGGCCCTGCACCTTGGCGTTCCACACGCCCGTCTTGGGGAGTTGGAACAGGAAGACGTTGGGCTCGTCCTCGGCCAGCTTGCGCTGGATTTGTTCGAGGACACCGTTGCGGGCCGCCGGGTCGGTGGTTTCCAGGAATTTCTGGTAGAGCGCCTTATAGTCCGCGCTCTGATAGTTGAAGTAGTACTTATCGCGGGCATAGATATCGATATCCATCGGCTCGGTGTGCGAGATGATGGTCATATCGAAGTTCGATTGCTTGAACACGTTGTCCAGCCACACCGGCCATTCCATCGGCACCAGCTCGGCCTTCACGCCGACCTTCGCCAATTGCGCCGCGATGATCTCGCCGCCGCGGCGGGCATAGGGCGGTGGCGGCAAGGTGATGACGGCCTTGAACCCATCCGGATAACCGGCTTCGGTCAACAATGCCTTGGCCTTGGTCACGTCATGCGGATAGGTCGCCGTCAGGTCGACATAGGCGCTATTGTGCGGGGCGAAGTGCGAGCCGATGGGCGTGCCAAGCCCCGACATGGCGCCGTCGATGATCTCCTGGCGGTCGATCGCATAGGCCAGCGCCCGGCGCACGCGCACGTCGTCGAACGGCTTCCGGGTGTTGTTCAGCGCGAGGATCGTTTCGCCCTCGGTAGTGCCGACGCGCACCACGAAGCGCGGATCGGCCTTGAATTCGGCCAAGGTCTCGGCCGCGGGGAAGTTCGGGAACGCATCCACATCGCCGGCCATCATGGCCGCGGCCGCCGCCGAGGGATCGGGGATGATCTTGAACGTCACGGACCGCAGCTTGGGTGCCGGCCCCCAATAGGCGCCGTTGCGCTCCAGCTCGACCCGGTCGCCCTTGACCCAGCGCTTCATCTTGAACGGCCCGGTGCCGACCGGGTTGGTCTTGTTCTCGGCCGCGCTGTCCGGCGCAACCATGACCGCATCCCCCCAGCCCATGCTGAACAGGAAGGTGCTGGCCGGCCGCTTGAGGGTGACCACGGCGGTGTGCGGATCGGGGCACTCGGTCTTGGCGATCGGCTCGAACAGGCCTTTCTGCGCATTCACGCTGTCCTCCGCCACGGCGCGCTCGTAAGAGAACTTTACGATCGAGCAGTCGAAGGCCGTGCCGTTGTGGAACGTAACGCCGTTGCGCAGCTTGAAGGTGTAGACCAGGCCGTCCGGCGAGATGGTCCAGCTTTCGGCCAGGGACGGCTGCACCCCGCCGACCCGATCGATCCGCGTCAAGCCCTGGAACACATTAGCGTAGACGACCTCGTCGATGGCCGCCGCGGCACCGCCCGTCGGGTCCAGGTGCGGCGGCTCCAACACCATGCCGACGACCAGCGTGTCCTTTGCGGCGTGTCCCGGCGTTGTCAGGCCGGCAACGGCGGCGATCGCCGCGGCCAGGGCCAAAGAGCGTCCCAGCATCATTCTCTCCCCTTGTGCGTTCTGAGACCTGCGGTCTCACCATAGACTGCCCGGTAGCCGGGCAGATTGTCGAGTGTCTCGGCCTCGTAAACCCCACGGGCCACGGCGCGCGCCAGGCAATCGGCGGCCAGCATGCCGATCCGGCCCACATCGGCGGCGGGGTTGGTTAGAGCTGTCCGTCCGGTCGACAGAACGAAGACGCTGTCGCCGTCGAAGGGCGTATGCACCGGGCGTATGGCGCGGGCGAGGCCGTCGTGCGCCATGATGGCGACACGGCCGGCTTCGGCCTTGCTCAGTGCCGCGTCGGTCGCCACGACCGCCAGGGTCGTGTTGGCGCCGCGCGGCGACTCGAACGGGAAATCCAGATCCTCGGCCGGCACGGCGTGGCGCGGCGGCGGTTGCCCGCCGAACTCAGCCCCCTGTTCCAGCGCCCAGGCCCAGAAGGCCGCGCTGTCCGGCATCACCACGGAGCCGATGCAGTTGACGGCGGCGAGCGCGCCAACCGTGTATCCGTCGCCGCTCTCCGCCGGGTCGTACTGGAACGAAGCGCTGCCGAGCCCGCCCTTGAGCCGCCCGGCCGCGGCGCCCAACCCGGCGCCGGCGTTGCCGAGGGCGAAGGCCGGCGCGGCAGCGTCCGCCGCCACGCGACCCAAGGCCCGGTACGGCGCGTCCTCGCCCCAATCCTTGTCGCCGCCGTTGTCGAGATCGAAGAGAATCGCCGAGGGGACGACCGGGACAACGGCCTCGCCCACCTTGAAGCCGCGCCCGCGCTGGTGCAACCAGGAGGTGACGCCGCCGGCGGCATCGAGGCCGAAGGCGGAGCCGCCGCTCAGCACGATGGCATCGATCCGCTCCACCAGGCAGCGCGGATCCAGGGCATCGCTCTCGCGCGT
>JAJFGI010000322.1 GCA_021776215.1 Kiloniellaceae bacterium
ACGTAACATGGCTCGCATGGCGACGGCGTGTTAATCTGCCGACTCGGTTCACCGCAGTCAGTTTCTCCAGCGAATCACCGGTCTGACGTGTCAATGAGTGCTCTCGAAGTTGCGGATCCTGATGCCGCGCCGGCTGCTGCAACGCCTCCCAAAATCGCCATTTTTCTGCAGAACCTGAGCGCCGGCGGTGCCGAGCGGATGATGCTCAACCTGGCCGGCGGTATCGCCGATACCGGCGCCCGGGTGGATCTGGTGCTCGCACAGGTGGAAGGGTCTTTTCTTCCCATGATCCCGGGCAATGTACGCGTGGTCGATCTCGGCGGGCGGCGGACCGTGCGCAGCATTCCGGCTCTGGCGCGTTACTTGCGGCGGGAGCGGCCGGCGGCGCTGCTGTCGGCCCTCATGCACGTGAATGTCGCCGCCATCTTGGCCACGTATCTGGCCGGTCACCGGTGCCGCGTTGTCGTCAGTGAACGCAGCACCATCAGCCAGGAGGCGGCCGAGATTACGGCATTGTCGATCCACGCGGCTCACCGCCTAGTCCCCTGGGTATATCCGCGCGCCGACGGCATCGCCACCGTGTCCCAGGGCGCCGCGGAGGATCTGGCCCGCTATTGCCGGCTGCCCCTCGATCGGATCGCGGTCATCAATAATCCGGTCGTCGGCCCGACGTTGGCGACCCGCGCTGCCGAGCCTTTGGACCATCCCTGGTTTGCCGCCGGGCAGCCGCCGGTGGTTCTCGCCGTCGGCCGGTTAAGCCCGGAAAAGGAATTCGGCACGGTCATCCGCGCCATCGCCGAGTTGGCGCCGCAGCGGCCGGTCCGCCTGATCATCCTGGGCGAGGGGCGGGAACGGCCGGCACTCGAGGCCCTGGTTGACGAATTGGGTGTGCGCGACCGGGTGCAGCTGCCCGGCTTCGCGGCGAACCCCTATGCCTACATGGCACGGGCCGCTGTCCTGACCCTGTCGTCGCGGTGGGAGGGCAGCCCCAATGTGCTGGTCGAAGCGATGGCCCTCGGCACCCCGGTGGTCGCGACCGATTGCCGCAGCGGCCCCCGCGAGCTTCTCGAGGGCGGCCGCTACGGCCCCTTGGTGACCGTGGGCGACGCAACCGGTATGGCGGCCGCGATCGGCCGGATGTTGGATACACCGGTGGCGGCGGAGACGCTTGAAGGCCGCGCCGACATGTTTACCGTGGCGCACGCGGCGGAGGCCTATTTGCAGGTGCTGCTCGGCGAGGACTCGGGAAAAAGACAGGCGATGTAGCCGTCGGTCATCCGATCGAGCGAAAAGAAGGCGCCGCGCCGCTGTGCCGCCTCGGCAAGGTCGCGCAGCTTTTCCGGGTGGGCCACCAGATCGCCGATGGCGGCGATCCAGGGCTCGGCCGATTCGAGGCTGAGGATCACCGCGGCGGCTTCGCCGCCGTCCGGCAAGGCGACCTCGATATTTGGCGCAATGTCGCTGGCGACTACCGGGCAACCGGCCTGCATCGCCTCGATCAAGGCGATCGGCAAGCCTTCATAGCGCGACGGCAGGACAAACAGATCCAGCGCGGCCAGGAAGTCCGGGACATCCTCTGGCGGTACGGCGCCGAGAAGGCGAATGCGATCGGTCAGGCCGGCGGCCTTGATCTGCTGCTCATACTGCTGCCGCAAGGGGCCGTCGCCGGCGAGGGCCAGATGCACGCCGGGGAGCGCGGCCATCACATCGACCAGGAAATCCTGGTATTTCTGATGCGCCAGGCGGCCCAGGTTGCCAAGCACCGGCGCGTCGACCGGCAGGCCGAAATGCGCCCGCGCCTCGGTCTTGCTCCGCCGCGGCTTGCGGGCGCGCATACCGTTCTGGACAACGTGCAATCGCCGCAGGTAGGGGCGCGGGTAGCCGCCATAGGATCGGCCCACGGCATGCGACACGGCGATGTTGGCGGTGTAGACGCCGACAGTCCCCATGAGCCGATCGAGCCATTGCATCACGGGTCGATGGGTCTTCGCCTCGGTGTGCTGCGAGGCGACGCGGGACCGGCAGCCGACCATGGCCGCGGCGAGCAGACCGAAAACATTGCCCAGGGGCAGAACCCCATGGACCGCATCCGGTCCGAATGCCCGCATGGCCGGTACGAGCCGCCGGAAAATGCGCACGATATCGATGGGGTTCCGAATCCGTCGCGGCAGAATGACCTGCACCCCGGGTTCGTTCTCGAAGGCGGGCTCGTGCTGGTAGAGAAACCAGGTCTCGGTCACATAGCCGCGCTCGCGCAGAGCCGCGGCCACCTGGAGGGGCACCACCATGGCGCCACCCTTGGACAGTTTGGTGACAATGAACAGGACCCGCCGCTGTTTCATCCGTGTCCCACCGGCCTCCCGGCGGCCGCGGATGTGCGGACGCGGTCGTCAGGTCGACGTGCGCGACATGCCCCCGGCGCGGCGGCGGAAAATGATGTAGAAATCCGACTTGCTCCCGTCATACGCGCCGAGGCTCACCAGCTTGAGAAGGGCGAGCTTCAACTTGTAAGCGGCATAGAGTATCGGCGATTTGCTTTCCAGCTTCTTAATCGTGGAGCCTTCGTAGAGCAGAAAATACTCCTCGAGCAAATTGTTCTCGGCCGCGAACCGCTTGAGCGCGCCGACGGAAATGGTCGGTCGCAAGTAGGTCGGGAATGGCGAGTAACCGGGCTTGCCGGCGTTCTTGCTGTTGAATATGTGGCGATAAATCCAGATGTGGAACCAGTGCGGGGTGAATTTTGTGATCAGCCCCTTCAGGGAATAGACATTGGGAAGGGCGAGTAATATCGCGCCATCGGTCTTTACTGCCCGGGCAAAGGATCTCAACGCTTTGTCCGGCTCGGGAAGATGCTCCAAGACATCCCAGCACATGACGAAGTCGAATTTTTCTTCGCCGAGGTCATAGACTTGAATGTCGCCGACAATTTTCTCGCTGATAAAGCGGTTTCTTTGCAGCTGGGCCTCGCTGATATCGATACCAACGATACGCGCATCTCGGCTCAGCCGGACATGGACGCCGGAGCCACAGCCCGCATCGAGCACGGCGATCGGCTTTCCGTCCGCGAACAACCCGTCAATCACGCCCTGCAGCTCGGCGCGTGGATCGACTCCATCGGCGGCGCGATCTTGAAGAGCAAAGGCTGGAGCGACTACCACGCGAGGTCCTTACATCCCGAAATCGATCTTCCCAAAGGGGTCGCGCGGACACCTGCACCGGGCGTTCCGCCCCTTAGATTGACGTGCGCAGTCCGGTTCGTTGTCGTGGGTTGGCGTCCTGTCGCCGGCGCGGCGGCAGCCGCGAGCGTAGAGCATCCGTTAATAGAAGTTAAGCAAGCATCGTGCCAAGAGTGGTCATGTCTTTCGATTCGTTCAACTCCAACTTGACGGCAAGAGCGGTGTCGGACTGCTGTGGTAAATTTGTGTTAACGCAGCGATACATCCTAGTAAAGGGAAATTAACTATGTTCGTTAACGCGACAAACTGGAAGAAGTTCCTCAACGGCAAGCGGCGCCTCGATTTTTGCCTGCCAAATTGCTGCTTCGACCCGGCTGGGCCGTGCTTTTCGCCCGCTGGCGGTCTCCGGCACGAGACCAGGCCTCCGACCATGGTCTTCGATAGGGCGGGTGCGAAAGCTCCGTGTTGTTAGGAAAGGGTTGAACGTTTACGCCCTACCTTGAGGCCGGTCGCACGCGGGGCGGATTCGTCCTTGAGGCGGCCGGGTGCAGCGCGTACTAGGACGGCGGTCAAGTTTCCGCGCCGCCGTCCACGGTACGGATCTCCGGGGCAGATTATTCAGAAAAAAGGACAGCCATCGTGTCCATCGTAGTTACCGGCGCCGCCGGGTTTATCGGTTCTCATGTGTCGCAGGTCCTGCTGGCCCGCGGCGAGACGGTTATCGGGATAGACGATCTCAACGACTATTACGATCCGGCCCTGAAGCAGGCGCGGCTGGACCAGCTCACCAACCGCCCCGGTTTTTCATTCCACAAGCTGAATATCGCCGACCACGCCGCCGTCGCGGCGCTGTTCGAGAGCCAGCCGGCGATCGACCGGGTGGTGCACCTGGCGGCCCAGGCCGGCGTGCGCTATTCGCTGACCCATCCCTTCGCCTATATCGATGCCAACGTCACGGGCCATCTGGCGATCATGGAAGCCTGCCGGCGCCTGCCGACACTGCGTCACCTTGTGTATGCCAGTTCCTCGTCGGTCTACGGCGGCAATACCAAGCTGCCCTTCGCGGTGGAGGATCCGGTCGAGCGCCCGGTTTCCCTCTATGCCGCGACCAAGCGGGCGGGAGAGCTGATGGCCCATTGCTACGGGCATCTCTACCGCCTGCCCATGACCGGCTTGCGATTCTTCACGGTGTACGGACCGTGGGGCCGGCCCGACATGTCGGCCTACATCTTCACCAAGGCCATCTTCGAGGGGCAGCCGATCCACGTATTCAACAAGGGCGATATGCGCCGCGACTTCACCTATATCGACGACATCGTCGCCGGTGTCGTCGCGGCCCTGGATCGGCCGCCGGCGGATTCCGGCGGCAACCCGCCGCACCGGGTCTACAACCTGGGCAACCACCGCTCCGAGGACCTGCTGCACTTCATCGAAGTGATCGAGCGGTCGTGCAATCGCAAAGCGGAGAAAATTTTCGAGGACATGCAGCCCGGCGATGTCCAGGCAACCTATGCCGATATCGAGGCGTCGCGGCGGGATCTGGGCTTCGAGCCGCGCACCTCGATTGAAGAGGGGTTACCGCGGTTCGTCGACTGGTATCGCCACTACCACGGCGCCTGAGGCGCCACCCTATTGGGTGGCGTGGATCATATGATCGAGCAACGCCGCGGACGGCACTCCATCGACCTTTAGACGCGCGCGCTTTTGATACGCCTCTATGGCCGACGTCGTCAGCGGCCCCACGCGACCATCGACTGGGCCGGGATCGTAACCCATACCGCGCAAGCTCTTCTGAATCAGAAAAATCTGACGGTCGCCTTGGATGGGTTCATCATTCACGGTTGAGGCTGCGGTCGTGGCAGGAGCCGCGGGCACGGCGGGCGTTGGCTCGGCCGGCACGGTGGGCGTTGGCTCCGTCGCGACGGGCGGCGTCGGTTCGGCAGGCTCTTCCGTTGTCGGCGCCTTATTGGCCTCGACGTCGATTGCCGGTACGGCCTCGGGCTCGGCAGCGCCCATCTGGGGCGCTAGCAGCGCCGCCGGCTCCGCCGCCGTGGCGGTGTCGTTTGCGCCCGGCAAGGGCTCATCAGCCGTGCCGACGGTGGCATCCAGCACGCTTTGTAGCTCGGCGACAATCGCGCCTTCGACAACCAGCGGCTGGCCTTCGATGGTCAGGGTCTGAATCTTGCCACACCCGGATTTGTCATAGGGGGTGCACGAGAACGCGACGGCCGCCACGTAGCGGACGTGAACCGCTTTGCCGGCGCGGCCTTGGGTCGCCACGATGCCGGTCAGCTTCCAGCGCCCGTCACCCGCCAGGGATTCAATCTCGGGCGCAAACAGGTCGACCCGAAGGATATCCGTCGAGGACCCGACGATGGCTTCCTCGACGAGATTGAGGGAGGCCACCAGCTTTTGCTCTTGGTCACGCCCGTGCCTCTCCGCGATGGGCATGACGGCCCAGACAAGGCCGATGACGGCAATGACAACCAGGAAGACAAGAAAACTTCTCACGTTAACCCTATTGGACCGGTGTGGGACTGGGGGCGTGGCCAGGTAGATAGTCTATCCGGCCCTCCGAGAGTAGCGGAAAATCAGGAGATTGGGAATTCGCCAGGGCGGTCCGGTGCCGCGCCGCCGGGGGAAAGATTGGCCTGAGGCGGGTGCCCCGGTGTATATTCTCAGGTAAGGAAACGGCGGCATAGCGCCGATCAGGGAGAAGAACAAGAAATGGCCGAGGCCCGCGCACAGGGCAGGATGCTGGTGCTCGTCGTGGCTTGGCTGCTGGGGCTCACGGCGCCGGCACTGGGTCAGCCCCCGGTTGTGGTGGAGCAGCGCCCCATACCACCGTCGCCGCTGGGGGAATTGGGCCAACCGGACATCATGCGCGCCGTGGCGATGATTCGCGACCTGGGCGCCACGTTCAATCTCCTGGCCGGGCGCGGCGGCGCGGATCGGAGCCGATGGGCCATTTACCAGCGCACCTATTTCGGTGCCGCGAACCGGCTCGATGCGATGCTCGCGGGCGGGCAGATTTCGGTCCGCGACCTGCCGTCGGGACAACCGGCGGCGACAACCGATGGCGGCATGGTTCTCGATCCCGCCCTTGGCGGAGTCTGGCAATCCGATGTGGTGCGCACCCGCCGCCGGTTGGGCGCCGGGGACTGGATGGATATCAGCCGTCTTGTCGGCGTTCTGGTGGAGCGTTTGGCGCTCGAAAATTCCGCGGGGGCGTGGGATGCATGGGTCGCGGCGCATGACCAGGATGCGAAATTCAGGGAGCTGGCGGGGGTCCCGCCGGATGACCTGTTGCGGCCACTGCTGGTGCGCTTCTGGCATATTCAGGACAAGTATCTGGCCAACACCCTGGCCGAGACGGGGGCCGATAC
>JAJFGI010000323.1 GCA_021776215.1 Kiloniellaceae bacterium
CGGCAAGGATGACGGCGGCGCCAGCCACGGCCAGGATCACGTTAAGGCGGCGTGTCCCGGTATCCTTGCCGCTGCCGCTGAATGGCAGTGGCCGGTCCGCCGTCGCGCTGGATTTCTTTCTGCTTTTTTTGGATTTTGGCACGGCACAAC
Organism: Kiloniellaceae bacterium; assembly: GCA_021776215.1. Classification (GTDB taxonomy): domain Bacteria; phylum Pseudomonadota; class Alphaproteobacteria; order Kiloniellales; family J153; genus JAJFGI01. Next base: position 151 of record JAJFGI010000323.1, read on the forward strand.
CCGATTTGTCGGAGGAGGGTGGGCCACGGCGATGAGCCACCCCAGTGCCATGTACAATCCCTGGCTGAGATCGACAAATCAAGCGTTTGTGAAGGCTGCGGTTGGGTGGGTCCCGGGGCGGAACCCGGATCTTCGCCGCTAGTCGAACAGCTTGTCGATGTCGTCTTGAGAAATGGCGCTACCGGCGCTTTGCGGACCTTCCAGGGCGACGCCGTCGTCGAGCTGTTTCTCGAATTGCGGTTTGCCTTCGATGCTGGCGATCTGATCGCGCCCGCAGATGTCGGCCATGGAATTGACGCGGTCCTCGACAAAGCGGAGCGAGCCGATGACCTTGGACACGCGCTGGCCCGTCAGATCCTGAAAGCTGCAAGCCTGCATCGTCTCGACGGTCTGCCCCATAATCGTGTCGCACAGCGCGTCGATGGTCGCGGCATCGGGATGCTCGCGCAGCTTTTCGACGGCGTTGTCGATGACTTCGACGGCACCGAGAATGGTGTCGGTTGCTTCCGCCGTCGAGTGGACGATGGCATCCAGCCGATCCGCCATGCCCTCGAACGCCGTCTCGTCGTCGTTCAATTGGGCGATCCCGGCGATTTCCCGGCGCAGGCGGTCGATGTATTGGATGAGGTTGAGGACCTCGGATTGCAGCCGCTGGTCCATCTCCGGCGACAGGCCGTTTACGCGCGCGTTCATGCTGCCATCCACCTCGCAAACCCTTGTTCCTGGCTCCGCGTTGACGCCCTGGTGGGCCAGCGGATCCGGCGAACGGCCATGCATGATCGCCAAAATCGAGACGATTCAGCGCTAAACTGCCCGCATCCACGGACGTTAGCAATCTAGGGTGAATGGAGAGTTAAAAGAACGCCGGAGCGTGCAGCTCTATCCCATTCCGGGGCGATGGATGATGTCAGCCGCGCCTGAGCAGGCGGGCCGCTTCGACCGCCGCATAGGTGAGTATGGCATCGGCGCCGGCGCGCTTGAAGGCCAACAAGCTTTCCATGACGACGCGGTCATTGTCCAGCCAGCCGTTCGCCGCGGCGGCCTTGAGCATGGCGTACTCGCCGCTCACCTGGTAGACGAGCGTAGGCACCGCGAACGCATCCTTGAGCCGGCGCAGGATGTCCAGATAAGGCATTCCCGGCTTGACCATGATCATGTCCGCGCCCTCCGCCAGGTCGAGGGCGGTTTCCCGCACGGCCTCGTCGCTGTTGGCCGGGTCCATCTGATAGGTCGCCTTGTCGCCGCTCAGGAATCCGCCCGAGCCGACCGCTTCCCGGAACGGCCCGTAAAAGGCGCTGGCGTACTTGGCCGAATACGCAAGTATGCGCACGTCCTGAAGCGCGCTGGCGTCGAGGGCGGCGCGGATGGCGCCCACGCGCCCGTCCATCATGTCCGACGGGGCAATGATGTCACAGCCGGCCTGGGCTTGCACCAGGGCCTGGTCGCAGAGAATTTCGACGGTTTCGTCGTTGAGGATCCGTCCCTCGCGCACTAGGCCGTCGTGGCCGTCGCAATTGTAGGGGTCCAGCGCCACATCGCAGATGATCCCAAGATCGGGATAGGCGGCCTTGAGCACGCGGATGCCGCGACAGACCAGGTTTTCGGGGTTCGTCGCCTCGGCGCAGTCGGCCGTGCGCAGGGCCGGGTCAAGATTGGGAAAGAGGGCGACCGCCGGCAGACCCAACTCCGCCGCCGGGCCGACCGCATCGACCAGCCGGTCGAGGCCGAAGCGGCGCACGCCCGGCATCGACTCGACCTCGCTTACCCCATTCGACTCCTGGATAAAGATCGGCCAGATCAGATCATCCACCGCCAGGCGGTTCTCCGCCACCATGGCCCGGGTCCACGCATCGGTCCGGTTCCGGCGCAGGCGCACCTGTGGATAGGCGCCCGACGCCAGCGGTGCCGGCCTGGATTTGGCCTTTTCGGCACCGGGGACCGGGCGGAGGAAAGTCTTGGGATTGTTCTTAGGATTTGCCATCGCCTTCACCGGCCGCGTCGTTGCAAGAAATTTCAGTCTAGGGGGTCGCACGTCCGCCAACAAGGGCAGGCAATACGCGTGCATCCCAAGCGATAGAGGCAATGCCCCGAGCATGTCGCACACTGTGAATAAGCCGTCGCGGACCAACAATCACGTGTCAAGTCAGCTCGGACATGCTTGGGTGGAGCGAACGTGGATGCCGAGACGGAACAACGTTCAGACCGGCCGGTTCCGGCGCGGCGAAGTATCGATGAGGGGGCAACCATGTGTGCGCAGACGAATATAACACCCGAGGGTCCCGCCAATGTGATCGAGACCGACTACACGGTCGGGCAGGACAACTTCCAGCGTAAATTGGGGCCATTCAGCCTCGATATTCATAATCCGGTGTTCGCGATTTCCGGGCTGACCATCGTCGCCTTCGTGTTCTTTACGCTGGCCTTGCCGGAGCAAGCGGGAGCCTTTTTTGGCTGGCTGCGTCCGGCGCTCACGTCGACGTTCGACTGGTTCTTTTTGCTCGCCGGCAACATCTTTGTGCTGGTGGCATTGGCGATCATGGTCTCGCCCCTGGGCAAGGTTCGACTCGGCGGTATGGATGCGACGCCCGATTATTCCTATGCCGGCTGGTTCGCCATGCTGTTCGCCGCCGGGATGGGTATCGGCCTGATGTTCTTTGGCGTGTCCGAGCCGATTTCACATTTCTCTTCCTCGATAGCGGAAGGCGCCGGCGCGCCCGATAGCTGGGCCCCGCTGGCCGGTGCAGTGGGCGACGAGCAGGAGGCTCGAAGGCTTGGAATGGCCGCCACGATATTTCACTGGGGCCTGCATCCCTGGGCGATTTACGCGATTGTCGGGCTCTCGCTGGCCCTGTTTGCGTACAACAAGGGATTGCCGCTCAGCGTCCGCTCGATTTTCTATCCGATCTTCGGCGAGCGGGTGTGGGGCTGGACCGGCCACGCCATCGATACGCTTGCCGTATTCGCGACGCTATTCGGATTGGCGACTTCCCTGGGTATAGGCGCCGAACAAGCGAACGCGGGGCTCGAGTTCCTGTTCGGTGTACCGGTGAACAACGTCTCCAAGGTGCTGCTGATCACCGGCATCACCGCTATCGCACTGGTCTCGGTGGTTGCTGGCCTCGATGCGGGCGTCAAGCGGCTTTCCGAGATAAACATGGTTCTCGCCGCGCTGCTGTTGTTTTTCATCATCGCGGTCGGGCCGACGCTCGCGATCCTGACCGGCTTCTTCAACAATCTGGTCGCCTATGCCGAATACCTGCCGGCCCTTTCCAATCCGTTCGGGCGCGAAGATGCGAACTTCAGCCAGGGTTGGACATCGTTCTATTGGGCCTGGTGGATCTCCTGGTCGCCGTTCGTCGGCATGTTTATCGCCCGCGTCAGCCGCGGCCGCACGGTGCGTGAGTTCATTTTCTGCGTACTGTTGATCCCCTCGGCCGTTTCGGTGCTGTGGATGACGGCCTTTGGCGGTACCGCCATCAGCATGCTGAACGAGGGCTATCAGGCCATCGCGGACGCGCCTCTGGAACTGAAGCTGTTCAGCATGCTCGACAACCTGCCGCTGTCGGGTATTGCGTCCTTCGTCGGCATCGTTCTGGTGATCGTGTTTTTCGTTACCTCGTCGGATTCCGGCTCGCTGGTCATCGATACGATCACGGCCGGCGGCAAGGTCGATGCGCCGGTGGCGCAACGTATCTTCTGGGCCGCCTTCGAGGGCCTGGTGGCCATCGCGTTGCTGCTCGGCGGCGGTCTTGGCGCGTTGCAGGCAGCATCCGTCTCGACCGGTCTGCCGTTCGCTGTGGTGCTGCTGCTCGGCTGTTTCGCTCTGGTCAAGGGTCTACTTAGCGAGCCGCGGGCCCGGTAGATAGGCAGGATCCAGGGAAGCAGTCCGCCAAGAGCTTGGCCCGAAAATTGGCTCCGCATTTTTCGGCTCGGCCTGTCGGCCTGTCGTTGGGCCCGGCTTGAGGTGTCATTCGGGGGACATCAGATCGGCATTCGCGAGCGAACTTGATCCAGGTCATTCCTTGGCGCCCGTATGTCGCTACGATTGGATGGCCCCGCTCGGACGGGGGGGGGTCCTACGACGACGAGGCACGGATGACATTCAGACTCGCTTTCTACCGATACGACTCCCGGTCATTGGCGCGCCAGGGCTTGCTTGCCGGATTGGCCTTGACGATCATTTTTTCCCTCGGCCAAGGGTCGGCGAGGGCAACAGAGGACGCGCCGCAGCTGGCTCAGCGCCAGGGGCCGATGATCGTCGTCCCCGACGTAGACTCCCTGCGCGGCCGGCGTCTCTTCGTCATGAAAGGATGCGTCACCTGCCACAGCGTCAAGGACGTCGGCGGCAAGGCCGCACCCGCCCTCGACGCGCCCGAGGAAAGCAACTCGGTGAATCTGCTCGACTTCGCCGCCAGGATGTGGCGCGGCGCATCGGCAATGCAGGAGCTGCAGTCGATCGAGCTGGGCTACCGGATCGACCTGACCGGCAACGAGATCGGCGATCTTGCCGCGTTCACATCCGACCCGGCTGCGCAGCAGGGCTTCTCGATTGATGAGGTTCCCGACCTGCTCAAGGACTGGTTCATCGACGAGCCGTATTGGGAGCAGGGCGAGTGGCCCGAGACCGATACATGGCAGTTTCCCAAGTGAGGGACCGGCGATGAGTCGACAGCTGGGATGTCTCGTGATGGCCGGCGCCCTGATGATGGCGTCCGCGCCGGCCTATTCCGGAGATGCCGAAGCAGGGCTCGCCCTGGCGCGGTCCTGGTGCGCACAATGTCATGTTGTCGAGGCGAGTCAGGACCGGGCCAGCGATGTCGCGCCTCCCTTCGCCCAGATCGCCAACGATCCTACGAAGTCGGCACGGGGCATTGCGGTATGGCTCGCCGACCCACATCCGCCAATGCCCAACCTGAACCTGACCCAGCAAGAGATCGACGACCTTGTCGCCTATATCGCGACCCTGAAGACAGACTGAGCTGGGTTATTAGCCGAGATTCAGGGTGACCCCACCATCAAGCTAGGCGGTCTTGCCCAGCGCCGGCTCTTCCCTGGTGCGGGTGCCAATCTGCGAAACGTCGAATGGCGCTGTCTGGTAGATGTCGCCAATCCAGTTCCAGAACAACAGGTGAGCGTAGGAGCGCCACTGATTGATGGGCTGCTGCCGCGGATCGTCGGCGGGGAAATAGCCTCTCGGCACCTGGATATTCTCTCCCGCCGCCCGGTCCCGTTCGAACTCCGTCTTGAGGGTGTCCGCGTCGTATTCCAAATGGTTGAACATATAGACCGCGCGGTGCGGCAGATCCTCCATCAGGCACAGTCCCGACTCCGCCGATTCGGCTAGAACATTGAGGCCCGGCTTGCGGGGAACGTCTTCCTTGCGGGTCTCGGTATGACGCGAGACGGGGATGGAGAACTCGTCGTTGAAACCCTGCAGCAAGCTCGATTCTGGCTTAAGGACCCGGTGCCGGAAGATGCCGAACATCTTCCTCCCCAGCGGGTGCTTGGGAACGTTGTGGAAGTGGTGCAGTGCCGCTTGCGCCGCCCAGCAAATATAGAAGCCGCTGTGCACATGCGTCTGCGCCCAGTCGAATATGCCGGTCAGCTCGTCCCAATAGTCGACCTCCTCGAAGGCCATGGTTTCCACCGGCGCGCCGGTGACGATGAGGCCGTCGAACTTCTCGTAGCGCACGTCATCCCATGTCTTGTAGAAGTCGAGCAGGTGCCGCTCCGGCGTGTTCTTCGACTGATAGGTGCCGGTCTTCAGCAGCGTCATCTCCACCTGCAGCGGCGTGCTGCCGACGACGCGGGCGATCTGGGTCTCGGTGCGGATCTTGTCCGGC
>JAJFGI010000324.1 GCA_021776215.1 Kiloniellaceae bacterium
GGCCAGCGCCGAAGCCATGACCCCCGAATGGGTGTAGGGGATGCGCAGCAGCTCGAGCAAGCCCTGGACACAGCCGTCCTCGCCCCAGCGCCCGTGCAGGGCATTGAAGACGACGTCGGGCGCCGGTTTCAGCGCCTTGACGAGGGCGCCGACGTCCTCGCCGACGTCCACTTCGCTGACCTTGTAGCCGGCATCGCGCAGGCCTTTGACGCAGGCCCGGCCGGAGACCAGGGAAACCTCCCGCTCGGCCGAGCGTCCGCCCATGAGAACGACCACCTTGCGGCTCACGGCGCGCCTCCCGAGCGGTTGCCGGGAAGCGGCTCGCCGAGGCGGCGGATTTCCCACTCCAGCTCGACGCCACAGACCTTGCGCACGCGGGCACGCACGTCCTCGCCCAAGGTCTCGATGTCGGTGGCCGTGGCGTTGCCGGTGTTGATCAGGAAGTTGCAATGCTGCTCCGAGACGATGGCGCCGCCGCGCCGCAAGCCGCGGCATCCGGCGCGGTCGATCAGCTCCCAGGCCTTGCCGCCGGGCGGGTTCTTGAAGGTCGAGCCGCCGGTGCGGGTGCGGATCGGCTGGCTGCCGGTGCGCGCCGCGTGAATCTCGGCGATGCGCCGGGCGATGGCATCCGGCTCGTCCGCGTGGCCGCGCAGGCGGGCGCTCAGGAAGATCCAATCCTCGGGCACGGTTGAATGACGATAGCTGTGGCCGAGATCCTCGGGCCGCAGGCGGTGGATGGTGCCGCTCGGATCCACGGCCTCGGCCTCGGCCAGGACATCCTTGATCTCCTTGCCGTAAGCCCCGGCATTCATGCGCAGGGCGCCGCCGATGGTTCCCGGCACGCCGGAGAGAAACTCCAGTCCTCCCAGGCCGGCGACTTTGGCCACCGTGGCGACATTCACGTCAAGGGCCACGGCGCCGCAGATGACATCCTGCCCCTCGACGGTGATGCCGGCGAACTCGCGGCCCAGGCGCAGGACCACGCCCGCAATGCCGCCGTCGCGCACCAACAGGTTGGAGCCGACGCCGATGACGGTCAGCGGTACATCCGCCGGCTTGCCGCGCAGGAAGTCGCACAGATCGTCGCGGTCGGCGGGACGGTACAGGACCTCCGCCGGGCCGCCGACGCGGAACCAGGTCAGACCGGACAGTAGGACATTCTCCCGATAGCGGCCCCGTACCAGCGGCAGGCGGTCAATCAGGGGTGTATCCATGCGCTGTGCCATGGCGGTCATCTTCCCGCCTCCGCGGGCCGCCGATCCTTGGCGGCGAAATTTTCTTCCAGCTCCGCAGGCAGGGCTTGCGCCCAGGCGGTGATGTTGCCGGCGCCTAGGCACACGACCAGGTCTCCGGACGACGCCAATTCGGAAATGAGCGGGGCCAGTAGAACCCGGTCCGTCAGCGCGGTCACGTTGCGGTGGCCGCGGTCGCGCAAGCCTTGGACCAGCGCATCGCGGTCGGCGCCCTCGATAGGTTCCTCGCCGGCGGCGTAGACATCGGCGACGATGACGTGATCGGCATCGTTGAAGCAGGCGCAGAAATCCTCGAACAGGTTGGCCAGGCGCGAATAGCGGTGCGGCTGCACGACCGCGATAACCTTGCCCTGGGTGGCCTGGCGCGCCGCCTGGAGGACGGCGGCAATCTCCACCGGATGGTGGCCGTAGTCGTCGATCACGGCAACGCCGCGCGCCTCGCCGGTGCGCGTAAAGCGGCGCTTGACGCCGGCGAACGCGCTCAAGGCGGTGCGGGCCACGTCGTCGGTAATGCCCATCTCCAAGGCCACGGCAATCGAGGCCAGGGCGTTGAGCACGTTGTGCTTGCCGAGCATCGGCAGGCTGAAACCCGTGATCGTCCGGCTGGTCCCGTGGACCCGGTCGTCGACCTCCACGTCGAAATGGGCGGCGCCGGCCTTGGCGGTCACATTCAGCGCCCGCACGTCGGCCTGCGGACCGAAACCGTAGGTGATGATGCGCCGGTCGCGAATCCGGCCGATCAGCGACTGCACCGCCGGATGGTCCAGGCACAGAACGGCGACGCCATAGAACGGGATGTTCTCGACAAAGACCTCGAAGGCCCGGTGCAAGGCTTCGACCGAGCCATAGAATTCCATATGTTCCGGGTCGATGTTGGTGACCACGGCGATGGTCGCGGGCAGCTTGGTGAAACTGCCGTCGCTCTCGTCCGCCTCCACCACCATCCAGTCGCCCTGGCCCAGGCGCGCATTGGTGCCGTAGGCATTGACAATGCCGCCGATGACCACGGTCGGATCGAAGCCGCCAGCATCGAGCATGGCGGCGACCATCGACGTGGTGGTGGTCTTGCCATGGGTTCCGCCGACGGCGACCGCCCACTTCAGGCGCATCAGCTCGCCCAGCATCTCCGCCCGGCGGACGATGGGCACGAAGCGCGCCCGCGCCGCCACCACCTCGGGATTGTCCGCCTTGACCGCCGAGGAGACGACGACCACCTGCGCCTCCTCCACGTTCTCGGCCCGGTGCCCGACCATGACGTCGATACCCAGGGTGCGCAGGCGCTGTACGTTAGCGTTGTCCGCCATGTCGCTGCCCTGCACGGTGTAGCCCTGGCTGTGCAGGATCTCGGCGATACCGCTCATGCCGATGCCGCCGATACCGACGAAGTGGATGGTTCCCAGATCGAGGGGCAGGGTTCTCATGCGGCGGCCTCCCCCCGGGCAGCCCGCTCGGCGCCGTTGTCGTCGCGGGCCGCCGCTGTCACCAGATCGGCCAGGGCGACAGCCGCCCCGTCGCGTGCCACGGCCCGGGCACAACGTCCGGCGCGCGCCAAAATCGCCGGGTTGGAAAGCAGTGAGTCGAGACGCTCGGCCAGGCTTTCCGGAGTCAGCATCGACTGCGGCACCAGCCAGCCGCCGCCCGCCTCGACCAGGCGTTGGGCATTGGCCGTCTGATGATCGTCGGCGGCCCAGGGATAGGGAACCATGACGGCGGGGCGCCCGGCCGCCGTCAGCTCGGCGGTGGTGGAGGCGCCGGCGCGGCTGATCACCAGGTGCGCCGCGGCCAGCCGCTCCGGCATGTTCTCGACGAAGGCGGCCAGCTCGGCGGTCACCCCGCAGGTGCGGTAGGCGGCGGCGACCTTGTCGATCTCCGGGCCGCGCACTTGCTGGCAGATCTCGATACGACGGCGCAACTCCGGCCGCAGCAGACTGATGGCCGCTGGCACGACGCCGTTGAAGACGGCGGCGCCTTGGCTGCCGCCGACAACGAGCAGGCGCAGCGGGCCGGTCTCATCGGCCACAGCGACCGGGCGGTTGGCGAGTGCCGCGATCCCCGGCCGCACCGGATTGCCGGTGATGCGAATCTTGCCCTGGTCGGCAGCACCGATCCCGTCGACCGACTCGAACGACGTGGCGATTGCCCAGGCGCGCGGCGCCAACAGGCGGTTGGCGCGGCCGAGGACGGCGTTCTGTTCGTGCAGGATCACCCGCCGGCCCCGGCGCGCCGCGGCGAAGACCGTGGGCACCGACGCATAGCCGCCGAAGCCGACCACCACGTCGCCGTTCAAGGACTTGAGCAGAGAGCGAACCTGGAGGAAGCCGATGCCCAGGTGCAGGACGCCGAGCAAGCGCTTGCCCAGGCCGGTGCCGGCCAGGGCACCGGCGTTGATGCAATGGGTTTCGACCTGCGGCAGATCGGGGCCGAAGCCGCCGCCGCGCCGGTCGGTGATCAGCGCCACGCGCTGGCCGCGGGCGAGCAGCTCGCGCGCCAAGGCCTGCGCCGGGAACATGTGTCCGCCGGTGCCGCCCGCCGCCAGGATCACCCAGTTTGCCTTCGATCGGATCATGTCGCACCTCCTGTGCCGAAGCGCCGGCGGGTCAGCGCCAGCACCATGCCCATGCCGAACGCGACGGCGATGAGTGACGAGCCGCCATAGCTGATGAACGGCAGCGTCATGCCTTTGGTCGGCATGAGACGCAGCGCCGATGCCATGTTGATAAGCGCCTGCAGGCCGAACTGCACCAGCAGGCCGGTGCTGGCGAGAAGCACGAACAGGCTTTCTTCCTGCAGCAGTCGCGAGAAGCCGCGCAGCACGACAAAGGCGAACAGGCCGACGATTATCAAGCAGACGAACAAGCCGAATTCCTCGCCCGCCACCGCGAAGATGAAGTC
>JAJFGI010000325.1 GCA_021776215.1 Kiloniellaceae bacterium
CAGGAAGCCTCGCGCAAGCTTGGCTTCGGCGCCACGCGAACCATGCGGGTGGCGCAGAAGCTGTACGAAGGCATCGACCTTGGCGGCGAGACGGTGGGTCTAATCACCTATATGCGCACCGACGGCGTCCAGGTGGCGAACGAGGCGATCCACGCCACCCGCGATTTGATCAGTAACAACTATGGCGACGACTATCTGCCCTCGACACCCCGCTACTACAAGAGCAAGGCCAAGAATGCCCAGGAAGCGCACGAGGCGATCCGCCCGACCACGCTGACCCGGCGGCCGCGGGATCTGGCGCGCAACCTCGATCCCGACGGACTTAGACTCTATGAGCTGATCTGGACCCGCATGGTCGCCAGCCAGATGGAAAGCGCCCGTCTGGATCAGGTCGCCGTGGATATTGCCGCCGACGAAAATCGCGCCGGCCTGCGCGCCACCGGCTCCGTCGTCGTCTTCGACGGCTTCCTGACCCTTTATCAGGAAAGCCGCGACGAGGCGAAGAACGGCGGCGACAACGACGGCGACCGCCGCCTGCCAAAACTCACCGAGGGCGATGCGGTGCAGCGCCAGGCTGTTCTGCCCGAGCAGCATTTCACCCAGCCGCCGCCCCGCTACGGCGAGGCGAGCATGGTCAAGAAGCTCGAGGAAATGGGCATCGGCCGCCCCTCCACCTATGCCTCGATTCTGCAGGTCCTGCAGGACCGCGACTACGTGCGCCTGGACAAGCGCCGCTTCGTGCCCGAGGACCGCGGGCGACTGGTGACGGCATTTCTCAGCAGCTTCTTCCCCCGCTACGTCGAGTACAATTTCACCGCCGACATGGAGACCCAGCTCGACGACATCTCCGGCGGGCGCAAGGATTGGAAGGCGGTTCTGCGGCAATTCTGGGAGGCCTTCAGCAAGGCCGTCGGCGGCACCAAGGACCTCTCCATCACCGAGGTCATCGATGCCCTGGACCGCGACCTGGGGCCGCATTTCTTTCCCGCCGACCCGGAAAATCCGGACAAGGATCCGCGGACCTGCCCGGCGTGCGGTATCGGCCGCCTGGGCCTCCGGCTGGGACGCAGCGGCGGCTTCATCGGCTGCTCCGCCTATCCCGACTGCCGCTACACGCGGCCCTTGGGGGTGCCCGGCAACGGCGACGCGGACGCGGATGTCGCCTTGACCCAGCCGCGGGAGCTCGGCAACGATCCTGCGACCGGTGAACCGGTGACCTTGCGCAAAGGCCCCTATGGCATTTACGTGCAGCTCGGCGAAGCCCAGGGCAAAGGCAAAGACACGGAAAAGCCGAAGCGCTGTTCCCTGCCCAAGGATATGGGGCCGGACGATGTCACCTTGGAGATCGCGCTGGCCCTGCTCTCTCTCCCGCGCGAGATCGGCATGCACCCGGAAAGCGGATCACCCATCACCGCCGGCATCGGCCGCTACGGTCCCTATGTGAAGCACGGCTCGACCTATTGCTCGATACCGGCGGACGAGAGCGTTCTCGATATCGGCCTCAATCGCGCCGTGACCCTGATCGCCGAGGCGCCGGCCAAGCGCGGCGGCACCGGCAAGGCATTTGCCGATCACCCGGCCGATGGCAAGCCGATTACCCTGCACAGCGGCCGCTATGGCCCGTACATCAAGCATGGCCGCACCATCGCCTCGCTCCCCAAGGGCGTCGAAGCCGAGTCCCTGACCCTTGATCGCGCCGTCGAAATCTTGGCTGCCCGCGCCGAAAAATCGAAGGGCAAAACCAAGGCGACGCCGACCAAGGCCAAAGCAAAGACCAAGACTACCAAAGCCAAGACCGCGAAAGCCAAGACCGCGAAAGCCAAAACCGGCAAAGCCAAATCCGCCAAAAACAGCCAGCGCAAACCGGCGGCGCGCAAGGCCGCCGGCTGACGGACCGGGCCCCATTGGCCGAGAGAAAAAAACCAACGCGACCGAAATCCCACCCGCCGCGCACCGGCGGCAAGAAAGGCGCCGTCAAAGGCGCGCGCAAGGCGACCGCTCATTCCCTGCCGACACGTGACGAAATCCTCGCCTTCATCCGGGAAAGCCCGCAACCGGTCGGCAAACGGGAGATCGCGCGGGCCTTCCGCCTGAAAGGCAGCGACAAGATTCCGCTCAAGGCCATGCTCAAGGAGCTGGCGGCGGAAGGCTTGATGGAGCGCCAGCCGAAGCGCAAGGTCGCCGCCGCCGGCGCCCTGCCCGCGGTGGCGGTGATCGAGGTCAGCGGCCTCGACGAGGACGGCGAGCTGCTCGCCCGGCCGGCCGTCTGGGACTCGGCGGAGGCGCCGCCGACCATCTACCTGGCGCCGGACAAGCGCAGCCGCGCCGCCCTGGCGCCCGGCGACCGGGTCCTGGCGAAGCTGCAGCGGATCGATAGCCACACCTACGAAGCCCGGACCATCCGCCGGATCGCCAAGGTCGAGCGCCGGATTCTCGGCATATACGAGGTCGGCGACGCCGGCGGCCGCCTGCGCCCCACCGACAAACGCGCCCGCGACGACTTTATCCTGCGCTCGGAACACGCCGCCGGGGCCGAGCCGGGCGAGCTGGTGCTGGCCGAGGTGCGTCCGGCCGCGCCGCGCGTGGGTCTGCGCGAGGTGCGCGTCCTAGAGCGGTTGGGACCGGTCGGCGCTGCCCGGGGCTTGAGCCTGATCGCCATCCACGAGCACGAGCTGCCGGTGGACTTCCGACCCGAGGCGGTGGCCGAGGCGGAGGCAGCGGGACCGATGCCGCTGGGGGCGCGTACCGATCTGCGCACCCTGCCCCTGGTGACCATCGACGGCGCCGACGCCCGCGACTTCGACGATGCGGTTTGGGCCGAGGCGGATACCGACAAGCGCAACTCGGGCGGCTGGCACATCATGGTCGCCATCGCCGACGTGGCCGCCTATGTGCGTCCCGGCTCGGCCCTCGACCGCGACGCCTTCGACCGCGGCAACTCGGCGTATTTCCCGGACCGGGTGGTGCCCATGCTGCCCGAGGCCCTGTCGAACGGCTGGTGCTCGCTCCGGCCCGACGAAGACCGCCCCTGCCTGGTGGCGGAGATGTGGCTGGACGCCGAGGGCAGTTTGCGCAAGCACCGCTTTCACCGCGCCCTCATGCGCTCGACGGCGCGCCTGACCTACGAACAAGTCCAGGCGGCGCACGACGGCCAACCGGAGCCGCTCACCGCGCCGCTGCGGGAATCGGTCCTGGCGCCCTTGTACGGCGCGTTCGGCGCGTTGCTGACGGCGCGCGAGAAACGCGGCACCCTCGATCTGGACCTGCCGGAGCGACGGGTGGTGCTGGCCGACGACGGCACCGTCGCCGCCATCGAGGCGCGCGATCGCCTGGACAGCCACCGCCTGATCGAGGAGTTCATGATCACCGCCAACGTCGCCGCGGCGGAACGCCTGGAGGCCTTGCGCCAACCCTGCATGTACCGCGTGCACGACCAGCCCGACCCGGTGAAAATCGAGGCGTTGCGGCAAATCCTCGACGAATTCGGCATACGCCTGGCCAAGGGCCAGGTCATTCGCCCGCGCATCCTCACCCAGGTCTTGCACAAGGCGCGGCAATTGCCGGCCGCGCGCATGGTCAACCAGCTGGTCCTGCGGGCGCAGAGTCAGGCGGTCTACAGCCCGGCGAATATCGGCCATTTCGGCCTGGCGCTCGCCCGCTATGCCCACTTTACCTCACCGATCCGCCGCTATGCCGATCTGCTGGTGCACCGGGCGCTGATCCGCGGCCTCGGGCTCGGCAAGGACGGCCTGTCGCCGGAGGCCGAGGGGCGCTTTGCCGAGATCGGCGAGCATATCAGCGCCACCGAACGTCGTGCCGCCACCGCCGAGCGCGACGCGGTCGACCGATTTACCGCCGCCTTCCTGCAGGGCAAGGTGGGCACTATCTTCGCCGGCGCCGTGAACGGCGTGACCCGTTTCGGCCTGTTCGTCACGCTCGATGACAGCGGCGCCGACGGGCTCGTGCCCATGAGCCTGCTGCCCGACGATTTCTACGATCACGTGGAGGCCGAACACGCCTTGATCGGCCGCCGCTGGGGCCGGGTCTATCGGCTGGGCGAGCGTGTCAGCGTGCGCCTGCGCGAAGCCGAGCCGCTGACCGGCGGCCTGATCCTGGAGCTGATCGAGGGGGACGACCAAGCCGGCGCCAAGAGCGACGGGCGGGAACCCCGGCGTCCCGGCCGCCCCCGCCAAACGGCGGGCAAGAAGACCGGCAAGAAACATCCGCCGAAAAAGAAACCGCCGGGCAAACGACGCCGCCCAAGGTCATCCGGCGGACGAAAATCTTAGCCATATCGTCGGGCGATTACTCGCAACCGGCGCGCAGACCCGCAAAGTTGGTTGACCAGCGGAAGTCGTCTGACCACGGCAGAGAAATTCTATCGGCAGCAATAAATCAACAACATCCGGCGTATGGTTAACAAAACCTTTCGATTTATTAGTAGCCTAGGACCCCACCCCTCGATTACTATGGCGCCGCGACAGGGACGTCGCACACGTGGGGTCGAAAGGGTACTTCATGGTGAGGGAATCTGGGGAAGGTATTAGGGCGCCAGGCGTCCAGCGGGCCGCATTGCGCCGCTTAGGTGCCCTATCTGTTGCCTTCCTGATGGTGGCTTGCGCCGCGCAGGACACCGGCGCTCCGGTCGAGCGCGACTTGTCGCAAGCCACGCGGCTGTTCAGCGTCGGCTTCCAGGACATTACCGACATCTATATCGACGATGTCAGCGTCTCTGACCTGGCCCTCGCCGGGCTGGGGAATCTCTCCACGGTAGAGCCGGACATCGCCGTCAAGAATGACACCGGCCGGGTCTCGGTGTCGTTCGGCAACCAGACGGCGGGCGTTTTCAACGCCCCGCAGAAGTTCGATGCCGAAGGTTGGGGCAATCTGACAGCCACCGCGCTCACTGTCGTGCGCAACCACAAAGTCAACCCGGACGGTCCCGATCCGGAGAAGCTTTACGAGGTGGTCTTCGACGGCGTCCTCGGCGCGTTGGACAATTTCTCGCGCTATGCCGGACGGGACGAAGCGCGCGAGAACCGAGCCAGCCGGGATGGCTTCGGCGGTATCGGCGTGCGTATCCGCCTCATCGACACCGGTGTTCAAGTCCTGTCGGTGATGGAAGAAACCCCGGCCGAAGAAGCCGGCCTCAAGGACAATGACGTCATTACCATGATCGACGGAGAGTCGACCATCGGTCTGAGCCAGCGCGAGATCGTGCGCCGCCTGCGCGGCCCGCTGCGCAGCGCCGTGACTCTCGACGTCCTGCGGAACGATACGCCGAAGACCGTCGGCATCCAGGTCGTGCGCGCCCACATCGTGCCGCAGACCGTGAAATACGAGCGCCTCGGCAACGTCGCGCACATCCGGGTCAGTGGCTTCAACCAGAGCACCACGCGGTCCCTGCGCGAGAAGCTGAAAATGGCGACGGACGAGGCCTATGGGCCGCTGGCCGGCATCGTTCTGGATTTGCGCGGCAATCCCGGCGGACTTCTCGATCAGGCGGTGGCGGTGTCCGATCTGTTCCTAACCAACGGGCGCATCGTGTCCACCCATGGCCGGCATCCCGACAGCCATCAATACTTCGACGCCGAGCCCGGCGATCTGGCCAAGAATCTGCCGGTGGTGGTCTTAGTCAACGGCAACTCGGCGTCGGCATCCGAAATTGTCGCGGCGGCGCTGCAGGACCTGGGCCGCGCGGTGGTGATCGGCAGCAGTTCCTTCGGCAAAGGCACGGTGCAGACCGTGCTGCGGTTGCCGAACGAGGGTGAGTTGACGCTGACCTGGGCACGCTTCCATGCGCCGTCCGGCTACGGTCTGAGCCGGCGCGGCGTCATCCCGGACATTTGCACCAGCGGCAGCGTGACCGGATCCGACGAGGTCCTGGACATGTTGCGTACCGGCGCGCTGCCCATCGACCTGGTGACCCGGCGGCGCAACATCGACCCCAACGACGTCCAGGGCGCCGACAGCCTGCGGGCCAACTGCCCGGCACGCCAAGGCGAAACCGATATCGACGTCGAGGTCGCGCAGCGTCTGCTCGACGACCCGGCGCTGTTCGCCCTGGCGCAGGGCGGCAATCACAACACCGCCCAGCTTAACACGGGGCAGCTCGATACCGACCAAGCGGCCGCCGCGGCGACGATGCCCCAGTGACCGTCAAACCGGCGCGCGCCGCCGGTTTGGTGCTGCTCCGGCAAGCCGCGCCGGGAACCGCCGACACGCTCGAGGTGCTCCTAGGCCGGCGGCACCGGCACAGCCGGTTCATGCCCAACGTCTATGTCTTCCCTGGCGGTCGGATCGATATCGCGGACGACCAGCCGTCCGGTTTCACCGAGGATCTGTCGCCGGCCCCTGGGCAATCGGGCCTGGATGAGCGGGGGCTCGCGGTTTCCGCCCGCGCCGCTCTGCGCGAGACGTTCGAGGAAACGGGGCTGCTGGTCGGCCGGGCCGATCCGCTATCGCCGGCCGCCGCGCCGCGAGCCAATGGCGTTTGGGGCGCTTATGCGCGGGCTGGGCTTGCCCCGGCATTCGCGTCGCTAAGCTTGATTGCCCGCGCTATCACGCCGGCCGACTATCCCATTCGTTTCGATACGTACTTCTTCGCCGCCGACGGGGCCTCGGCTCAAGGCGACTTGGCCGGCGACGGTGAGCTCGAGGATGTCGGCTGGGTTCCGGTCGCCTCGGCCCCCTCCCTGCCCATGGCCAAGGTCTCGCGATTGATCCTGCAGGAAGCCTTGGTCCGCCAGGACGCTCTGAGTGATACCAGGGATTTAGCCACCTTCAACGTC
>JAJFGI010000326.1 GCA_021776215.1 Kiloniellaceae bacterium
GAAGATAGCGACCATTTCCTCGATGGTCTGGCTGATGGGATGGATGCGGCCGACCTCGTCCGGGCGCGCCGGCAGGGATATATCGATCTGCTCCGTCGCCAGGCGGGCCTCCAGATCGGCTTCCGCCAAGGCCGCCTTACGCGCCTCGATGGCGGCAGCCAGCACGTCCTTCACGGTATTCAAGGCCTGGCCCGCCGCCTTGCGCTCGTCCGCACCGAGGCTGCCGAGGGTCTTCATCAGCCCCGTCACCTCGCCCTTCTTGCCGAGCGCCCGCACCCGGGCCGCCTCTAGCGCTTCCATATCGCCGGCAGCGGCAATCGCCGCCATCAGATCGCGTTGCAGCCGGTCGAGGTCGTCCTTGAGCATGTTTATTCTAGCCGCAAGAGAAGCATCTGCAGGGCCCCGGCGAGAATCCCCTGCGACTGGCCGTCGACCAGGACGTCATGCAGGCTGGTGCGTTCGCTGACCCGGTTGTAGACGTATTGCACAACGATTTTACGCGTCTTTCCCTCACGGGTCTGCTTCTCCACGGCGGCCTCGACGAAGATGATGCTCGAGTTCTTCGGGTACTGTTCCCAGCGCCGCGCCGACCAGTCGACCGTGTTCTCGTCCCCGGCCAAGCGCTGGACGAAGTCCTCGTTGCGCAGGCCGGCAGTCTCGGCCTCCTTGACCGCATCGATGTCATCCGCGAAGGGCGAGC
Organism: Kiloniellaceae bacterium; assembly: GCA_021776215.1. Lineage (GTDB taxonomy): Bacteria > Pseudomonadota > Alphaproteobacteria > Kiloniellales > J153 > JAJFGI01. The sequence goes on from JAJFGI010000326.1 coordinate 701, forward strand.
ACGCGACGAGCGCTCCTAGACAAGCCACGATCACGACGACACGGCGCGCCCATTGGCTCACGGATCAATCCCTCCCCGGTGGCCGCCCGCACTGAAGCGGCCGGCATGGGGGTCCGGCGGAACCTTAACCGCGCTCGCCGAGCGCGCCCTGCGCCTTCTCGACCAGGGCCTTGAACGCCGCCGGCTCGCGCACCGCCAAGTCCGACAGGACCTTGCGATCCACCTCGATCCCGGCGTTCTTCATGCCGTGCATGAACTGCGCGTAGGTCAGGCCGTGCTCGCGGGCACCGGCGTTGATGCGCTGAATCCACAGGCTGCGGAAGTTGCGCTTACGGACGCGCCGGTCGCGATAGGCGTACTGCAACCCCTTTTCGACGCGCTCGATGGCGGCGCGAAAGACGTTCTTGCTGCGGCCGCGATAGCCCTTGGCTTGATCGACAACCTTCTTGTGGCGGGCGTGCGCCGTGACGCCCCGCTTGACACGTGCCATGGCGAGGCCTCCTCAGGCGTACGGTAAGAAGTGACGCTTGACGATCTTGGCGTCGCACGGGTTCATGATGTGGGTGCCGCGCGCCTTGCGCTTCATCTTTTGCGGCCGCTTGCTCATGCCGTGCCGCATGCCGGCGGCGGACATCCTTACCTTGCCGGTAGCGGTCAGGCGATATCGCTTTTTGGCGCCGCTCCGGGTCTTCATCTTGGGCATTTTGCGGGTTCCTTCTGTTCGAAATCGCGTGGTTGGAGCGGCTGGGCATGCCCTTCAGGCCGGACCGCTCGCGTTGAAAGCCGCCGTTTATAGCCGCCGGCGGGGGCGATTGCAAGGCGTCGCCGCCGACCTATCGGCATGAAGCAGGGGGTTAACGGGGGGCCATGATCATGATCATCTGCCGTCCCTCGACCCGGGGGAACTGCTCGACCTTGGCCACCTCCTCGAGCTGTTCCCGGACCCGGTTGAGGACGTTGAGACCGAGATCCTGGTGGACCATCTCGCGGCCGCGGAAGCGCATGGTCACCTTGACCTTGTCGCCCTCGGCGATGAAGCGGAGGATCGAGCGCATCTTCACATCGTAATCGTGCTGATCGATGTTCGGGCGCATCTTTATCTCTTTGATATCGATCGTTTTTTGCTTTTTTCGGGCTTCCGCCTTCTTCTTCTGATCGACATATTTGTAGCGTCCGTAGTCGAGGATCTTGCAGACCGGCGGATCGGCCCCCGGCGAAATCTCGACCAGGTCGAGACCGGCATTTTCGGCGCGCTGGATCGCATCTGCCTTGGAAACAACGCCGACATTCTCGCCGGTCTCGTCGATCAGCCGCACCTCGTGCGAACTGATCTGCTCGTTCACGCGCATGCCGTCACGGGATGGCGCGATGTTCATGGGTGGTCTTGCTATGGGTTACTCTCCCCTCAAGGTTAATCTCTGTCCGCCACGGCCTCTGACCCTTTCGGCGGTGCGGCTTCCGCCTTGACTTTAGTCACTGCTTCGGCCAGCGCAAGGATCTCCTGATTCTTGCCGCCCAGGCGGCGCAGGGCCACGGTCTGTTCTTCCGCCTCGCGGCGACCGACAACAGCGATAATGGGCACCTTGGCGAGGCTGTGCTCACGCACCTTATAGTTGATCTTTTCATTGCGCAGATCCAGCTCGGCGCGCAACCCGGCGGCGCCCAGGGCCTCGGCAACCTCGTGGGCATAGTCGTCCGCCTCGGAGGTGATGGTCGCCACCACCACCTGCAGCGGGGCCAGCCAGAGCGGGAAGCGGCCGGCATATTGCTCGATGAGGATGGCCAGAAAGCGCTCGAAGGATCCCAGGATCGCCCGGTGCAGCATGACCGGGCGATGCTTGTTGCCGTCCTCGCCCACGTAGGACGCATCCAGCCGCTCGGGCAGCACGAAATCCACCTGCAAGGTGCCGCACTGCCAGTCGCGGCC
>JAJFGI010000327.1 GCA_021776215.1 Kiloniellaceae bacterium
GTGGCGCCGAACCGCCGCCCGGTGAACATGGTCTTTCAGTCCTATGCCGTCTTTCCGCACATGAGCGTGTTCGAGAATGTCGCCTACGGCCTGCGCGTGGTCAGAACGCCATCCTCGGAGATCGATACGCGGGTGCGCGAGGCGCTGGCGATGACCCAGCTCGAAGACCTTGCTGAACGCAAGCCGGATCAGTTGTCGGGCGGGCAGCGGCAGCGGGTCGCCTTGGCGCGGGCGCTGGTCAAGCGGCCCCAGGTTCTTTTGCTGGACGAGCCGTTGTCGGCCCTGGACGCCAAGCTGCGCGAGGCCATGCAGCTGGAATTGGTGCGATTGCAGAACAGCGTCGGTATTACCTTCATTATCGTCACTCATGACCAGAACGAGGCGCTGTCGATGGCCGACCGGATCGCGGTGATGGAAGGCGGCAAGATCCGCCAGATCGCCCGTCCCGCGGAACTCTATGAGTTCCCGAACTGCCGCTTTGTCGCGGATTTCATCGGTAAGATGAATTTGTTCGAGGGCCGCATCGCGGGCCGGCGGAGCGGCCGGATCGGGGTCGAGGTGGCCGGACTGGGACAGCTCTGGCTGCCGCTCGACGACGGGATGCCGGCGCCGCCCGAGGTTGGCGACGTCGGAATCGCGGTGCGCCCCGAAAAAGTCCGCCTGCACCGTGACGCGGGCGCGGCGGCGGAGCGGATAGGATTGCGTGGCAAGGTCAACCAGATCGCCTACTATGGCGATACCAGCCACGTCTTCGTGGCCCTGGAGAGCGGCCAGGTCCTAAGCGCCAATTTGCAGAACGAGGCGCGATCGGCGGCCCAGTCGATCGCCGTCGGCGAGGACGTCTGGTGCTCCTGGGATCCGGGTGATGTCCTTGTCTTGACGACTTAAGCGCAAATGAGGCGCGACAGATTATTTGAATGAGGTAAGATCACGGCCAGTTTAGAATCGCAGAGAATTGCCGTGCCCGGCGAAAATGATTCGGGAAGCCGGGCGGGATTTGTTAAGATTTCCTCAACAGGTCCGGGTCGAATATGTCAACTGGCCGTTAATACGGGCCCGTTTGGGCGGAAGTCAGGATTGGTGTGATGATTCGCCGCTTGGGCAGTGTAGTGCTGGCGACGACCTTTTTGGTTGCCTGCACGCCACTGGATTCCGCGTTCAAGTCCTTGAATCTCGGCGGTTTGTCGCCCGGGACGGGCGATTCGTTGCCTGACGCCTTGACGGATTCCGCGGTCCAGGCCCAGCCGCCGGAAGGGCAGACCGACACGCCCGCCGCCGTCGCCACTGCGAAACCGCCGGTGCCGCGGCGTAAGCCGTCGGATGTGACGATGGTGGCGCGCCGCGAATTTCATCCGGATCTTCTCGTCGGGCTGGATTTCAACGCCACGAAGGCGCTTCTCGGCGACCCGGCGCTGCAGCTCGAGGAGCCGCCGGCGAAGATATGGGCCTATAACGGCGGCTCATGCATGTTGAATGTGTTTTTCTATCCAAGCGTCGGCGACAGCGTTTTTCGCGTGCTGACCTATGAGGTCAGGGGCGGCGAGGTGAAACCAGGCGCCACCCCGGCCGATCTGCCCACCGCCGCCAAGATCAGCGACAAGAACAGCCCGGTCGTGCGCAACTGTTTCGCCGATTTGCTGCAGGGAAGAGAGGTACCGGATGCGGGTTAGACGATGGTGATGCAGGAACCTTTGATGGTGGATGCGCAGCAGCGCGTGGTGATTGTCGACGATGACGATTTGTTTCGCGAATCCCTGGGCCTCAATCTCGCCGAGGAGGGCTATGACGTCGTCGATTTTCCGAGCGGCGAGACGGCGCTCGATTTCCTGCTGGGCGGCGAGAACGCCGATGCGGTCTTGCTCGACTGGCGCATGCCGGGCCTGGACGGTCCGGGCGTGCTCCGGCGGCTGCGGGATGCGCGGGTTCAAGTGCCGGTCATCTTCCTGACCATGCTCAGCGACGAGATCTACGAGGAAGCGGCCCTGAAGTGGGGTGCGGTGGACTTTATCGACAAGTCGCGCCGGCTGCCGATCATCCTCGGCCGCCTGAAGATCATCACCGAAGGCGCGAAGCCGATCATCGTGCCCGCCGGCTCGGCCGCCGTCGAGGAAGGGCACGGCGCCGTCCTCCGGCGCGGCCCGCTGGAGCTTCGCCAGGACATCCACCGCGCCTTCTGGCGTGGCGATCAGGTGGATCTGACCTTGAGCGAGTTCGGCATCGTGCGCTTCCTGGTGACGAAATCCGGCGGCGACGTGACCTATCGGCAGATCTACGACATGGTTCGCGGCAAGGATTTCCTGGCCGGCTACGGGGCCGAAGGCTACCGGGCCAACGTGCGGTCCTTTATCAAGCGTATTCGCAAGAAATTTCGCGACGTCGATCCGGAGTTCGACCGGATCGACAACTATCCGGGCTTCGGCTATCGCTGGCGCGACGAGCCGGATGACGCCGGGTTCACGGGCAGCCAGGAGTCCGCGGGCCACACCGGGACCGAGTGAGCATGGTCCAGGTCGAGCGGGAGACCGTAAGCGCTCCTGCAGGCGCTCCTGCCGTACCGCGCGGACGGATCCGTCCGCTGGGCCAGATGAGCCGCTCGCTGGTCAGCAAGTTCGTCCTGCTGCTGCTGGTCTTTATCGCCGTCCCCATCATCCTGTACGCGGAATTCCGCCAGGCGGATTCCGACAAGCGCACGCTGCTGCTGCAGAGCGTCCGCTCGCAAGGGCGTTTGATCGCGGAAAGCCTGCGGCCGTTGCTCAAGCGCGAGGGGACGTCCACCCTGCCGGGGTTGAACGAAGCCATCAAGCCGTTCGCCACGCCGCCGGCGGGCATCAAGGTGCTCTATCGCCCGGTCGGAGAGACCGGACTCGACAGCTTCTTTTTCGTCGCCTCGGAGCCGCCGGTGCCGGCCGCCACCCTGGAGGCCGAGCGCGACCGGCTGATGGAGCGCGGCGTTCTCGGCAAATTGTCGCAGTCCTGCCAGGGACAGCTTTCCATGGCGCTGCGCTACCGCAAATCCAGCGGCGAGGAGGAGCTGCTCACCTCGATCACGCCGATCACGACCGAGGCCGGCTGCTGGGCCATCATCACCACGCACACGGCGCGCGAGATGCTGGGCACCGCCATCGACCAGCCCTATTGGAAGACCATCGAGGTGCGGGTCGCCGCCGTGATCTACCTGGCGATGGCGATTTTCACCATCGGCCTGTTCTTTTCCATCTGGCGGGGCCTGATGCGCTTTCGCGAGCTGGCGCACGGCATCGGCGCCGGCCAGGGCGGGGACGGCGGCTTCGCGGCGCAGAACCAGGTGCCGGAATTGGCCTCGGTGGCGGAGGAATTCGACCGCATGACCCTGGCGCTGCGCGATTCCGCCGACAGCATTCGCCGCGCCGCCGAGGACAACGCGCACGCCTTCAAGACGCCGATCGCCATCATGCGCCAGTCCCTGGAGCCGATTAAGCGCCTGGTGCCCGACGACAACCCCCGCGGCCGCCGCGCCCTCGACGTGATCGAGGAATCGGTCGACCGGCTCGATCACCTGGTCTCCAGCGCCCGGCGCCTGGATCAGGCGACCGCCGAGCTGCTCGACCCGCCGCGTCAGGATGTCGATCTGTCCCGTCTCTTCGCGCGCATGCTGGATGCCTACGCCGGCAGCATCGCCAGCCGGGGCGTGCACCTGGAAAGTGACCTCGACCCGGACATCACCATTCGCGCCGGCGAGGATTTGATCGAGACCGTCGTGGAAAACGTGATCGACAACGCCATCGAGGTCGCCCCGCGCGGCACCGCCATTACGGTCGCGTTGAAGCGCATGTCCGGGGTGGCGGTTCTGGCGGTCTGCGACCGGGGTCCCGGCGTTGCGCCCGAGGACCTGGACCGCATATTCGAGCGCTATGTCTCGCTGCGCGGTGCGCGAAACGGTGACGCGCCGGAGGAGCCGGCCGAGGCGGCCGCAAAGGACGCCGCCGAGGAGACCGATCGCGAGCCGGACGGTCGGATCGGGCCGCACCTGGGCATCGGCCTGTGGATCGTGCGGCGCAACCTGCAGGCGATCGGCGGCAATATCCGCGCCGAGAATCGCCCCGGCGGCGGCCTGGCGGTGGTCATGGGCCTGCCGCTGGCCCACCCCGACAAGGCGCGCCACCCCAAACGTCGATAGCAGCGGTCGAATTCAGCGCCCGCGACGTCGCCAGCCCTGGCGGCCGGCCTTCCCTTTCCGCTAACATGCGGCCGAAATGTTTTGGGAGGGGAAGACGTTAGCCTATGCAAATCGAGAATCCGTACCTGTTGTTTCTGGGGGACGCGCCGGATCAGCTTGCCGCCAAGACGGCGCACGGCATCGCCGACTGGCGGCGCGATTGGTGCCTCGGTCAGTTCCGCATGGACGGCTGCAAGGCCGATCTCGGCCTGCCGGACATGTCCATCGAGGCCGCGGCGGCGGAGGGGGCCAAGACCCTGGTCGTGGGTGTGGTCAATCGCGGCGGCATCTTTTCGGATGGCTGGATCGAGGTCCTTGAATCGGCGCTAGTCGCGGGCATGGACCTGGCGGCGGGTCTGCACAACCGGTTGGCGGATGTGCCGAGACTGAGTGCAGCCGCGTCGCAACATGGCCGGCGGCTGTTCGACGTGCGCCACCCGACCCGGTCGTTCGACATTGCGACTGGCCGAAAACGAACGGGCAAGCGTCTGCTCACGGTGGGCACCGATTGCGCCGTGGGCAAGAAATACACCGCGTTGGCGATCGAAAAAGAGATGCGCGAGCGCGGCATGAACGTCGATTTCCGGGCCACCGGTCAGACCGGAATCCTGATCGCCGGCGGCGGTGTTTCCATCGACGCCGTGGTCGCGGATTTCATCTCGGGTGCCGCCGAATCGCTCAGTCCGGCCAACGAGCCCGGTCATTGGGACGTGGTCGAGGGGCAAGGATCGCTGTTTCACGCCTCTTTCGCCGGGGTCAGCCTGGGCCTTCTGCACGGGACACAGCCCGATGCGATCGTGCTGTGTCACGAGCCGACGCGGACTCATATGCGCGGCCTGCCGGACTACGCGCTGCCCAGCCTCGGCGCTTGTATCGAGACAAACCTGACGGCGGCGCGCTTGACCAACCCGGCGGTCAAGTGTGTCGGTGTCTCGGTCAACACCTCGCGCATGGAACCGGCCGACAGGCGTCGTCTGTTGCTGGGTATCGAGGACAGCTTGGGATTGCCCGCCGTGGATGCCTTCCAGGACGGCGCCGGTCCCATTGTCGACCGCCTGAGCTAAGCCATGGTGAGCCTGGCCGTCCGACGTGAGTCCTGGCCGATACGGGGCAGCTTCGCCATTTCGCGCGGCAGCAAGACCAGCGCCGAGGTGGTGGTCGCCGAACTGACCGGAGAAAACGATGGCGGAGACGCGGTGGTTGGCCGTGGCGAATGCGTCCCCTATGGACGCTACGGCGAGACGGTCGACGGGGTGGTCGAGACCCTTGAGGCACTCCGTGATCCGGTTGCCCGTGGCCTCGACCGTATCGGCCTGCAGCACGCCTTGCCGGCCGGGGCCGCGCGCAACGCCCTCGACTGCGCGTTCTGGGATTTGGAGGCCAAGCGGGCGGGCCATCGGGTCTGGCAGCTTCTCGGCCTTTCCAAGCCCGAGCCGTTGTTGACGGCCTTCACGCTTTCTCTCGGCACCGCCGCGGAAATGGGCAAAGCGGCGGCGGAGAACGCGGACCGGCGGCTGCTGAAGCTGAAACTCGCGGGTCCGGACGATTTGGCGCGGGTCGAGGCGGTGCGCGAGAACGCGCCCCGGGCCCGCTTGATCGTCGATGCCAACGAGGCGTGGACGCTGGCCGACTATGTGGAGCTGGCGCCGCGCCTGCAGGTGCTTGGCGTCGAGATGATCGAGCAGCCGTTGCCGGCCGGCAAGGACGAGGCCCTGGCCGGACTGCGCCGCCCGGTCCCGGTTTGCGCGGATGAGTCGTGCCATGACACGGCATCCCTGGCGCACCTCGACGGGCGATACGACGCGATCAACATCAAGCTCGACAAGACCGGCGGCCTCACCGAGGCCCTGCGGCTCAAGGAAGCGGCGGTGGCGCAGGGCTATGCCATCATGGTCGGCTGCATGCTCGCCACCTCGCTGGCCATGGCGCCGGCGGTTCTGGTGGCCCAGGGCGCCAAGGTCGTCGATCTGGACGGGCCGTTGCTGCTGGCCCGCGATCGTCCGGATGGCTTGCGTTTCGCCGACAGCTTGGTCCACCCGGCCGAACCGGCCCTGTGGGGCTGAGCGCAACAAGGAATGAAAAGGCAGATGTCTGACAGTTTATTTGGACCCATCGATCCGCCGACCTTCGTCACGCACCTCGAATGTTCGCAGAGCGGCGAGCGGTACGAGGCCGACCGGGTGCATGGTCTGTCCGCGGCGGGCAAGCCGTTGCTCGTCCGCTACGATCTGGCGGCGTTGGGCGCACGGGTCAGCAAGGAAGCGCTGGCGGCGCGGCGCGGCGGATTTTGGCGCTACCGCGAATTTCTGCCGGTGCGCCACGATCGGAACGTGGTCAGCCTCGGCGAGGTGATGACCCCGCTGGTGCCGTTGCCGCGTTTGGCCCGCCGGCTGGGCGCGGCCGGCGGCGATGTGCTGGTCAAGGATGAAGGGCGGCTGCCCACGGGGTCGTTCAAGGCGCGCGGCCTGGCCTTGGCGGTGGCCATGGCCAAGGAACTGGGCCTTGAGCATCTGGCGATGCCGACCAATGGCAACGCCGGGGCGGCCATGGCCGCCTATGCCAGCCGGGCGGGCCTGCGCACGACGGTCTTCTGTCCCGACGATACGCCGGAGATCAATATCTCCGAGATCGAGTTGCAGGGCGCCACGGTCTATCGGGTCGACGGCCTCATCAACGACTGCGGCCGGCTGGTGGGCGAGGGCAAGGCGGCGGCCGGCTGGTTCGACTGCTCGACCCTGAAGGAGCCCTATCGCATCGAGGGCAAGAAGACCATGGGCCTGGAGCTGGCCGAGCAGATGGACTGGAAATTGCCGGACGTCATCTTCTATCCGACCGGCGGCGGGACCGGCTTGATCGGCATGTGGAAGGCCTTCGCGGAGCTGGCGGCCATTGGCTGGATCGGCGACAAACGGCCGCGCATGGTGGCGGTCCAAGCCAGCGGCTGCGCGCCCATCGTCAAGGCGTACGAAGACGGCACCGAACACGCCGAGCTTTGGCCGGATGCCCACACGGTCGCCGCCGGCATTCGCGTGCCGGTCGCGATCGGCGATTTCCTGATCCTGCGGGCGGTGCGGGAAAGCCGCGGCTTTGCCATCGCCGTCCCGGACGAGGAGATCCTTGCGGCCCGCGACGAAGTGGCGCGGGAGGAGGGGCTGCTGCTCTGTCCCGAAGGGGCGGCGACCTATGCCGCGTACAAGGCGGGGCTGGCGGATGGCCGGGTGAGCCCGGACGAGCGTGTCGTCTTGTTCAACTGCGCCACCGGCTTGAAATATCCGATGCCGCGGGTCTCGCGCCGCCTCGACCGCACCGGCCCGATCGACTACGCCACACTTTAGGTTCTTTACTCATTAAGCCGTCATGTGTGGACGGCCCCTTTGGTGCAAGGGGAATCTCGGTCGTGATTCGGCGGATGGGTCGGGTGCGGTCATGTGTCCGGCCTTTTGGTGCGGCGCTGCCTGGCCGCTGGCCCTGATGGTATCCGCGGATCGAGCTCCGATCATCCCGACGCGCTCGCGGCGCGTGATGCTTGGCGGACTCTCTCGATCTCCGGTTCGACCGGTTCGCCATCACTTCCTTCGCCCTTGCCCCTTCGGTGGTTCCACTGTCTTGGTCGCCCTCGGCTGGTGCGCGTGTTGCGCCTCAGGCCGCGGCGGCGTCGGCCCGATAGACCTCGCCGTGGGCCATCACCGCCCAGACGATGCGCGCTGTCTTGTTGGCCAGGGCCACGGTGACCAGCCTGGCCGGGCGGCGCTCCAAGAGGCGCCGTGTCCAGGCGGCGAGCGGGGTCTGGTCGCCGCGCACCCGGCGCAGGCTGGAGGTCGCGCCGAGCACCAGCAGCTTGCGCAGATAGCGGTCGCCCATCTTGGAGATGCGCCCGAGGCGGGGCTTGCCGCCGGTCGAGTTCTGCTTGGCGACCAGGCCGAGCCAGGCGGCGAAGTGCCGACCGTTGCGGAACCGCCCGGGATCGCCCACGGCGGCGGTCATGGCCGAGGCGGTGATCGGCCCGACCCCGGGGATGGTGGTCAGCAAGCGGGCCACCGGGTCCCGGCGCACGGCGGCGACCATGACCGTCTCGGTGCCCGCGATGCGCGGCTCCAGGGCCGTGATCGCGCCGGCCAGCTCGAGCAGCATGGCCCGTGCCGGCGCCGGAATGCGCCTCTCCTCGGCATCGTGCAGAACCGCCACCAAGTCGCCGGTCTTGCGCCGGCCCTTCGCGGCAATGACACCGAACTCCGCCATCTGGCTGCGCAGCACGTTGATCAACATGGTGCGTTGGCGGATCAGAACGTCGCGCACCCGGTGCGGCACCAAGGCCGCCTGCTGGCCTACGCTCTTGACCGGCACGAAGCGCATATTTGGCCGCGTGACCGCCTCGCAGATCGCTTCCGCGTCCACCGCGTCGTTCTTGCCCCGCTTCACGTAGGCCTTCACGTAAGACGGCGGCACAAGGCGCACCTCGTGGCCCAGGCCGGTCAGCTCGCGCGCCCAATAGTGCGCCGTGCAACATGCCTCGATCCCTACCAGACACGGCGCCAAGCCGGTAAAGAAGCGCAGCACCGCGCCCCGGCGCAGCTGCCGGCGCAGAACCGCATGGCCCGCGTCATCGACGCCGTGGACCTGAAACATGGTCTTCGCAATATCCAGACCAATCGTGCTAATCTTCATGTGGACGGCTCCTCTCCTTGGTGGCGTTCAAACAACGACCCCGTTATGGCACATCGATGCCGGAAAGAGGGGCCGTCCACACCATCATCCCGGACGTTAGAGGCTGCCCCCGACCCGATCGGCGGCGAGCCCGAGAACCGACGGTTCTCGGCGCGCGAGCCTTGCGATCCGGGATCCATCCGTCCGCCGTTCGGGCGGCTGTGACATGGATACCGGATAGCTCGGTTCGCCAGCCAAAGCCTCGCTTTGGGGCGAGCCGGCTTCCGGCATGACGGCATGACTGTCGATTGAACCTAGTCCACCGAGATTTCCGGGCTCTCGTCCTCCGGCTTGGGCTCGGGGAAGGTCGGATAGACGCCGGCAACGCGGCCCATCTGCTGCACCAGGGCGAGCACGCTGTCGATATAGGGCGTCTGCAAATCGACCATCCGGCCCAGTTCCTGCACGGCAGTGAGTAGCGCATCGATTTCCAGCGGACGGCCGCGGTCCAAATCCTGGAGCATGGATGTCCGGTGCGGGCCGACCGAGGCGGCGCCGTTGATCCGCCGCTCCACGTCGACCCGGAAATGCACGCCGATACGGGCGCCGATGCGCTGCGCCTCCAGCATCATGGCGCGAGCCAGCGCCCGCGTACCCGGATCCGTCGCCACCACGTCAAGTGTCGCCCGGGTCAGCGCCGAGATCGGGTTGAAACACAGATTGCCCCAGAGCTTCAGCCAGATCTCGTTGCGGATCTCCGGCACGATCGGCGCCTTGAGGCCGCCGGCCTGGAGCGCCTCGGAGAGCTTGACGACCCGGTCCGACTGGCTGCGGTCGGGCTCGCCGAGGGTGAACTTGTTGCCATAGACATGCTTGATCACGCCGGGCTCGATGATCTCGGTCGCCGGATAGACCACGCAGCCGATCGCGCGCTGTGGCCCGATGGCATTCCACTGCCGGTCTTCCGGATCGACGCTGCGGATACGCTGGCCCGCGTATTGCCCTTTGAAGGCGTGGAAATACCACCACGGCACGCCGTTCTGCGCGGTAACCACGGCGGTATCGGGGCCGAGCAGCGGCGCCACCTGTTCGGCCACTTCCCACGCCTGGTGGGCCTTGAGCGTGACGATCACATAGTCCTGCGGGCCGAGATCGGCGGGGTTACTGGTGGCGTTCATGCGCGCCACGCGCTCGCCGTCATCGATGAGAAGCCTCAAGCCGTTCTTTTTGATCGCTTCCAGGTGAGCACCGCGCGCCACCAGCGAAACGTCCGCGCCGCTCTCGGCAAGGGCGAGGCCCATATAGCCGCCGATCGCGCCGGCCCCGTAAATGCAGATCTTCATGATCACCGCCTTTCATATGACGCATAGATGGGATTAGGCGCGCGTCCCCCGTGACCGCGGTTCATGCCCGGCCGGCAAACCACATGCCGGGCGATGCGCTGAGCCCGATTGCCCGTCCCGTGCCGAATGCCGCGGCGCGTTCAGTGCGACAATAGCACCGGCACATTCATGTTGTGCAGAATGTGCCGGGTGACGCCCCCGAACAGTAGCGCCCCAAATTTGCGACGGCCATAGGCGCCCATCACCAGCACATCCGGGGAGGTCTTGGCGCAATGGTCCAGAATTGCGTCGCCGACTCGGGTCTTGCGCGCCTTGAGCAACACCTTGTTGGCATTGATGCCGTGGCGTTGCAGGTGCGACATGATATCGAATCCCTCCGGCATGCCGGTCGGATCGCCGGCCCCATCCAGATCGATGGTGATCACGTCGAGCCGCTCTTTCGTCTCCAGGATCTGCATCGCGTCGGTCAACGCGCGCGCCGCCGAGCGGCTTCCGTCCCAGGCAATCGCCGCCGTTCCCGTGAACGGGCGCACATCGAGCGCCTTCGGCACGATGACGACCGGCTTGCCGGAGCGCATGACGATATCCTCCGGCTGAATGGACCCCAGGCCGTGTTCGAAAACGCTGGTGAACTGACCGATGAGCAGGAGGTCGAAATAGCGCGAATAACGCGGAACCAGCACATTGGCGCGACCCTGCTGCGACTGCCAGTTCGTCATTCCCTTGAAATTCGCCTTGGCGAGCAAATCGCTGAAATTTGCGCCGATCGATTTCTCCGCCGCGACCTGTGCCTCCGCCATGCGGGCGAGCACGTCCTCCGGGATCCATCGCTTGATATGGCTTTCGTACGTCTCCGCCTGATAGATGTGCAGTCCGGTAATGGACGCTTCATACTTGTGCGCCATCTGCACGGCGAGCTCGGCCGCCTTGCGGGAGGCGTCGTTGCCGTCGTAGGCCACCAACAGGTCCTTGATCGCCATCTGCTTGCCTTTCGTGAATCGGAGGAGGTGCCCCCGCTTTGCTGCCCTTATTGTGCCGCGACGGAGACCGGCGGCACCGACTCCACGCGACATTGCCGGGCTGGCATTCGACCGGCTTGTCGCTCATGTCACGGCCTGGCGCTGTTCTTGCCCAGGGACGCAAACCAGTCCACCGTCTTTGTCATGTCGTTCGTTGAAGCGTAACTGCCCTGGAAGCGTACCTGCCCTGATCAAACTCCATTTGCGAATGCGGGCTTAACTTGAAAGCACCTGCGCCATGGTGGCGCCAATGACCGCGGCATTCGGCGCGATGCAAACGCCGGCGGCGGTCAGCGCCGCTATCTTGGCCTCCGCCTCGCCGCTGCCAAAGACAGTGACGGTGCCGGCATGACCCATGCGCCGTTCCGTCGGGGCGTGGCGGCCGGCGACACAGGCGACAACAGGCTTCGTTGGCTTCGCCGTGCGGAGGAAGTCGGCCGCCGCCTCCTCGCCGGTTCCGCCGATCTCGCCCAGGAGGATGACCCCATCGGTCGCCGGATCGGCCAGGAACAACTCCAGGCATTCGACGAAGCCCAGTCCATGGACCGGATCGCCGCCGATGCCGACCGTGGTCGACTGGCCGAGGTTGAGACGGCTCGTCTGCTCGACCACTTCGGAGGTCAGCGAGGCGGAACGCGAAATGATGCCGACGCGCCCCGGCCGTTCGTGGATCGTCGGCATGACGCCGATCTTGCACACGCCGGGGGCGAGTAGGCCCTGCGAATTCGCGCCGACCAGCCGGGTCGTCGAACCGGACAACGCATGGCGCACGCGCACCATGTCGAGCACGGGAACCCGTTCAGTCACGCAAACGACGAGAAGCACCTCGGCTTCGATGGCTTCGATCATCGCTGCCGCCGCATTCTCCGGCGGAACGAATACAGCGCTCGCATCAGCCTCGGTTTCCGCCATGGCCTCGGCCACCGTATCGAAGACCGGCACGCCCAGGTGCTTCGCGCCGCCCTTGCCGGGGCGCACGCCACCGACCAGGTTGGTGCCATAGGAAATCATCCGTTCGGAGTGGAAAGTTCCCATGCGCCCGGTCATGCCCTGGCAGATCACACGGGTTTCAGATCCGATGAGTATGCCCATCAGGCGACCCTCCGCACAGTGTCGACCACCTTGCTGACCGCATCCGCCATGTCGGTCGCCGGGATATAGGTAATGCCGTAGCTCTTCAACCGGCCGCAGGCCAGATCCGCGTTGCTGCCGGCCGCACGGAACACGATCGGCAATTTGCGCGACGCCCGCTTGAGCGCCGTCGCGATGCCTTCGGCCACGGTGTCGCACGGCAGCACACCGCCGCCATAGAGATTGACCAGCACGGCCTTGACCTTCGGATTGGCCAGTAGGAGGGCGAAGCCCGTCGCGATCTTCTGGCTCGTTGCCTCCGGGCGGATATCCATGAAATTCGCCGGATTGCCGCCCGCATCCTTGAGCATGTCGAGGGTGGCCAGCGCCAAGCCGGCGCCATTGACGACAACGCCGATATCGCCGTCGAGCTTGACGTAGTTCATTTCATAGCGCTGCGCTTCGAGCTC
>JAJFGI010000328.1 GCA_021776215.1 Kiloniellaceae bacterium
CACGCCGTCGCGGCCGGGCACCGGGACCGGGCAGTCGATGCCCTGCCGCGCCAGGTGCTCCATGAGGGCGACGAAATAGGGCAGATCCTGCCGCCGCACCCGCTTCTCGTACAGCGTGAGGATATAGCTGCCGCTGGTCAGGCGGAGCAGGTAGTTCGAGTTCTCCACGCCCTCTGCGATGCCCTTGAACGCCAGCGCCTCGCCCAGATCGTACTGGGCAAGAAATTCGGCCAGGGCCTCGTCGGAGACTTCGGTGTAGACAGCCATGGATGCGACGGCAGGCGGGGTGCGAACCGGCGGCTAGCGGACGGCGCTGGGGCGCGCGCCGGTCACGCCGACAGCGCCGTTTCGTCGAGGATCTTCGGCAACTTGAACTGGACGTTCTCGGTGGTGACCGTGATTTCGCTAATGGTCACCGCGAATCGCTCCCGGCAGGCGGCGATCACTTCTTCGACCAGCACCTCCGGGGCCGAGGCGCCGGCGGTGATGCCCAGCCGCGAGACGCCCTCGAGCGCCGCCCAGTCAATGCCGGAGGCGCGCTGGACCAGCATGGCCTTGTCGCAGCCAAGCTTCCGCGCCACTTCGACCAGCCGTTGCGAATTGGACGAATTCGGCGCGCCGACCACCAACAGGGCCTCCGACTCCGGGGCGATGGCCTTCACGGCCTGCTGCCGATTGGTCGTGGCGTAGCAGATATCTTCCTTCTTCGGCCCGTTGATATTGGGAAAGCGCCGCTGCAGGACATCGATCATCTCCGCCGTATCATCGACCGAGAGGGTGGTCTGGGTGATGTAGGCCAACCGGTCCGGGTCGGCGACCTGAACGCTCTCGGCATCCGCCACACTCTCCACCAACAGGATCGACCCCTCGGGAAGCTGGCCCATGGTGCCGATGACCTCGGGATGTCCGGCGTGGCCGATGAGGATAACCTGGTGGCCGACCCGTTCGTGCCTCTCCGCCTCGCGGTGCACCTTGCTGACCAGCGGGCAGGTGGCGTCGAGATAGAAGAGATGCCGGGATTCCGCCTCGGCGGGGACGCGCTTGGGGACGCCGTGGGCCGAGAATATGACGGGTACGCCCCCGGGGACCTCGGACAGATCCTCGACAAAAACCGCTCCCTTGGCCTCCAAGCCCTCGACCACGTAGCGGTTGTGGACAATCTCGTGGCGGACATAGACGGGCGGTCCGAACTTGCGCAGCGCCTGCTCGACGATCTCGATGGCGCGCTCGACCCCGGCGCAGAATCCGCGCGGGCTCGCCAGCAATATGGTCAGCGGTGGCTTGTTCATCGGTTTCGTGCCGAATCTCCGGTCGGTGTCGTCGCGTCGCGCGGCCACTTGTGCTGCACCCGACGCTTCCCTAAAGTCGCCCGGCGGCCCAGTAGGCGCCGGTCCGTGGCGCGGATGAAAGTAGTATAGTGAGCCGGAGGAAGAAAGGGCCATGACGGAGCCGATCAGCCCGCAAAAGGCCCCCTACCAGGTTCGTGTCGAGGCCGGCCGCAACTATTTCTGGTGCGCTTGCGGGCGGAGCAAGAAACAGCCAATCTGCGACGGTTCGCACAGCGGCACAGGGATGACCCCGGTGATCTACGAGGCCAGCGAAAGCAAGGACGTCTGGTTCTGCGGCTGCAAGCGCACCGGCAACAAGCCGTTGTGCGACGGCACCCACAGCAAGGTGTAACGGCGGGCTTCCGCCCCGGTCTCATATGCGCATGTTTCCCCCTAGCCGAGTCAGTTTCGCCCGTGCGCCACGTCTATCGCGCCTGGTGGCGGGGAGTTTTGTCCTCGCGGTAGTTCTGGCCGCGTGCAGCCAGGATGGCCCGCCGCTCCCTTGCCCGGCGGTGGTCCCGGTGGCCGATGCCGCCCAGCTCGTCCGCTTCGACGGCCAGGGCCGCGATCTGACCGACGTGCTCTTCGAGGCGCGAATCGAAAATTTCGCCCTGACCTGCGAATACGACGACGGCGTGATCGAGAGCCAGTTGCTGGTGCAGATCCTCGCCGTCCGCGGTCCGGCCAATCGCGACCGGGTGGCCCGGCTCGGCTATTTCGTGGCCATCGCCACGCGGGACCAGGAGATTGGCGCGCGCGAGGAATTCGCGCTGGCGGTGCCCTTTGAAGGGAACCGGACGCGCGTTCTGGCAGCCGATGAGTTGACCCCGAAGATTCCCCTCCAGCCTGGTGAAGACGGAACTAACTATCTGATATATATAGGATTATCCGTCACTCCCGAAGAACTCCAGTACAACCGCGAGAACCGCTGAACGGTCCCATGCGCCCGGTCATGCGCCCGGTCATGCGGATGTGAGCGTGGTTGCGGTTGACTTTCTCCACCGGGCGGGTAGCCTCTGCTCGCGGTCGGTGCCGGGCCCCTGGGTTTCGGTGCGGCCGCCCGCTTAAGATCCCTCGCGGGAGAGACCGGATGCGCGGCGATGCCGTGTGTTCGGCGCCGAAGGAGCAACCGCCCCGGAAACTCTCAGGCACACGGACCGCGCGGAAGAGGCATCTCTGGAAAGCGGCGCGCTTTAAGACAGGGCGCGGCGCACCGAAGGGGTAAGCCGCCCGGCGCCAGATGGCGCCGGACCGGTGAATCTCTCAGGTCCGAAGACAGAGGGGGTCACGGCTGCCGCTATGGGCAGTCGCGGACCGCCGTATCTGTCGCGAGGATCTGACATCTTGGCCGACCCCCAGACCGATCTAAAACAGACGCCCCTGCACGCGCTGCATACGGCGCTGGGCGGGAAAATGGTGCCGTTCGCCGGCTATGCCATGCCGGTCCAATATCCGATGGGAATTTTGAAGGAGCACGAGCATACCCGCCGTCAGGCCGGCTTGTTCGATGTCTCGCACATGGGCCAGGTGCGGCTGTCCGGCGCCGGGGCCGCCGCGGCCCTGGAACGGCTGGTGCCGGTGGACGTGCTTGGCTTGGGGGCAGATCACCAACGCTACGCCCTGTTTACCAACGAGGCGGGCGGCATCCTGGACGACTTGATGATCACCAATGCCGGCGATCATTTGTTCCTGGTGGTCAACGCCGCCTGCAAGGCCCAGGACCTGGCGCATCTGCAGCGGCATCTGGCCGGCGACTGCACGGTCACGCCGCTGGAGGACCGGGCCCTCCTGGCCCTCCAGGGCCCACAGGCCGCCGCAGTCATGGGGCGGATTGCGCCGGCGGCGGCACGGCTGGTGTTCATGTCCGCGACTTCTGTCGACATCGCCGGCGCCGACTGCTTTGTGACCCGCTCCGGCTATACCGGCGAGGACGGTTTCGAAATGTCGATTCCGGCCGGCAAGGCGGAGGACGTGGCCCGGCTGCTGCTGGCCGAGCCCGGGGTTGCGCCGATCGGCCTCGGGGCCCGCGATTCGCTGCGCCTTGAGGCGGGCTTGTGCCTCTGCGGCCACGACATAGACACGACGACGACGCCGGTCGAGGCGGCCCTGGCCTGGGCTCTTTCCAAGGCCCGCCGCGCCGACGGGCCGCGTCCGGGCGGCTATCCGGGCGCCGAGGTCATCTTGCGCCAGTTGGCCGACGGCGCGCCCCGGCGGCGCGTCGGCATCAAGCCGGACGGCCGGGCGCCGGTGCGCGAGGGTGTGGAATTGACGGACAGTAGCGGCCGGGTGGTCGGACGGGTGACCAGCGGCGGCTACGGCCCGACCGTGGGCGGCCCCGTCGCCATGGGATATGTGGAAAGTGAATTTGCCAAGCCGGGGACGGCGTTGGCGGCATCGGTGCGCGGCAAGCCGCATGCGGTGGCGGTGGCGAAGCTGCCGTTCGTGCCGCAGAACTATTATCGCGGGTAGATCTGAAAAAAGAGAGGCTAGGGATCGGGCAATGAGCGAACGCAAATACACGAAGGACCACGAATGGGTTCTGGTCGAGGGCGACGTGGGAACCGTGGGGATCAGCGAACACGCGCAGGAGCAATTGGGGGACATCGTCTTTGTCGAGCTTCCCGATGTCGGCGCCGAGTTCGCCCAGGGGGCGCAAGCGGCGACTTTGGAATCGGTCAAGGCGGCGAGCGAAATCTATGCCCCGGTCGCCGGCAAGGTCGTCGAGGTCAACGACGCGCTGGCGGACGAGCCCGCCCTCATCAACAGCGACGCGTTGGGCAAAGGCTGGTTCTTCAAAGTGAAGATCAGCAAGTCCGGTGATCTGGGCAAGCTCATGGACGAGGCCGCCTATCAGAAGTTCGTCGAGAGTCTGGATTGATCCGCCCGGGCCGGAATTAACAGAGAGGGTTCCCTGATGTCGAACGTTCGTCACTCGTTGCAGGAACTGGAGATGCGCGGCGATTTCGTCCGCCGCCATATCGGGCCGGGCGACACACAAATTGCCCAGATGCTGGCCGATCTCGGCTTGAAGTCGCTCGACGATCTGTTGGAGAAAGCGGTCCCCGCGTCCATCGTCTCGGACGAGCCGCTGAACCTGCCGGACGTCAAGAGCGAGCGCGAAACGCTGTCCTACCTGCGGCTGATGTCGGAGCGGAACCGGGTGTTCACGTCGATGATCGGCATGGGCTACTACGGCACGGTCCTGCCCGGGGTGATCCAACGCAACGTGCTGGAGAATCCCGGTTGGTACACCGCCTACACTCCCTACCAGGCCGAGGTCAGCCAGGGCCGCCTGGAGGTGCTGCTCAACTTCCAGCAGATGGTCATCGATCTGACCGGCATGGAACTGGCCAATGCCTCCCTGCTTGACGAGGCGACGGCGGCAGCCGAGGCCATGGCCATGTCGCGGCGCGTCTCCAAGAGCCCGTCGCAGACCTACCTTGTGGATGAGGACTGCCATCCGCAAACCATTGCCGTGGTGCAGACCCGGGCGGCGGCGTTGGGGCTGGAGATCGCCGTCGGCGACCCCGCCACGGCGCTGGAGGGCAGCGAGGTCTTCGGTGTTCTGGTGCAGTACCCGGGCTCGCGCGGCGGCGTGCGCGACGTTCGCGGCATCATTGCCCAGGCGCAAGCGCAGGGGGCGTTGGCGACGGTCGCCAGCGACCTGCTCAGTCTGGTGCTTCTCACGCCGCCCGGCGAGATGGGCGCCGATATTGTGGTCGGCAGCGCCCAGCGGTTTGGCGTACCGATGGGTTACGGTGGCCCCCACGCGGCCTTTTTCGCCACCCGCGATGCCTACAAGCGCTCGACTCCGGGGCGCATCATCGGCGTCTCGGTGGACTCCAATGGCCGCCCCGCCTTGCGCATGGCCCTGCAAACGCGGGAGCAGCATATCCGCCGCGAAAAGGCGACCAGCAATATCTGTACGGCGCAGGTCCTGCTCGCCGTCATCGCGGCTCTCTACGGCGTTTATCACGGGCCCGATGGGTTGCGCCTGATTGCCGGGCGCGTGCATCGCATGACGCAGATCCTGGCCGCGGGATTGCGCCAGCTTGGCGTCCAGATCGAGAGCGAGGCATTCTTCGATACCCTGACGGTGCGGGTGCCCGGGCAAGCCGCCCGCATTGTCGCCCGGGCGCGCGAAGCGCGCATCAACCTGCGCGAGATCGATTCGGACCGCGTCGGAATCTCGTTCGACGAAACCACCAAGCGGCGCGATCTGACCGCGCTCTGGCGGGTTTTTTCGAGCAAGTCCGAAACCCTCCTGGATATCGACAAGATCGACGCGGCGGTAAAACCGTGTATCCCCAAACCCCTGCGGCGGAGCAGCGATTTCCTGACGCACCCGGTCTTTCACCTGTATCACGGCGAGACCGAGATGCTGCGCTATCTGCGCTGGCTGCAGGCCAAGGACATCGCCCTCGACCGCGCCATGATTCCACTCGGCTCGTGCACCATGAAGCTGAATGCCACGACCGAGATGATTCCCATCACCTGGCGGCAGTTCAGTCACATGCATCCCTTCGCGCCCTTGGATCAGACGCAAGGGTACCAGCAGCTTTTCGAAGAGCTGGAGGACATGCTCTGCGAAGTCACCGGCTTCGACGCCGTCTCATTGCAGCCGAACGCCGGATCGCAGGGCGAATTCACCGGCTTGCTGGTGATTCGCAAGTACCACGAGAGCCGTGGCGAGACGCATCGAAACGTCTGCCTGATTCCGGCCTCGGCGCACGGCACGAATCCGGCCAGCGCCAACATGGCCGGGATGACCGTCGTGGTGGTGGCCTGCGACGATGCCGGCAACGTCGACGTCGCCGATCTCAAGGCCAAGGCGGCGGAGCATGCGGAGAACCTGGCGGCGTTGATGATCACCTATCCCTCGACGCATGGTGTGTTCGAGGAGGCAATCCGCGAGATTTGCGAGGTCGTCCACGCGCATGGCGGCCAAGTCTACCTGGACGGGGCAAATCTGAACGCTCTGGTCGGTGTCTGCCGGCCGGGCAAGATCGGTGCCGATGTCTCGCACATGAATCTGCACAAGACGTTTTGTATCCCCCATGGCGGTGGCGGGCCCGGCGTCGGGCCCATCGGGGTGCTCGCTCATCTGACGCCGTTCCTGCCGAACCATCCGGTGATTACCGGTGTCAACCGGGCGGCGGGCGACCGCCGGTCGGTCGGCGCCGTTGCCGCGGCGCCTTGGGGGTCGGCCGGTATTCTGCCGATCTCGTGGGCCTACATCACCATGATGGGGGCCGCCGGGCTGCGCCGGGCGACGCAAGTGGCGATCCTCAATGCCAACTACATCGCCCATCGACTGGCACCGCACTATCCGGTGCTTTATACCGGCAAGAACGACATGGTGGCCCACGAGTGCATCGTCGATTTGCGGCCGCTCCGCCATGCCTGCGGTATCACCGTGGACGACGTCGCCAAGCGGCTAGTGGATTATGGTTTCCATGCGCCGACCATGTCGTTTCCGGTGCCGGATACCCTGATGATCGAGCCGACGGAAAGCGAGGCGAAGCGCGAGCTGGACCGGTTCTGTGACGCGATGATCGCCATCCGTCAGGAAATCGCCGCCGTCGAATCCGGCACCGCGGATGCCGACAACAACCTGCTCCGCAATGCACCGCATACCCACCGCCTGCTCCTCGACGGCGACTGGCCGCGGCCCTATTCGAAGGAGCAGGCGTTCTTCCCGCTGCACGCGTTGCGTGAGGACAAGTATTGGCCGCCGGTGGGTCGGATCGACAACGTCTACGGCGACCGGAATTTGATGTGCGGCTGTCCGCCCATGGAAAACTACGGCGAAGCGGCGGAATAGCCTTGCCGTAGCGGGCGGTTTTAGATGCCCGGGGTCTTGATGCGGCCCAAGGCGGCGGCGTCCAGGCCCGTGATGCCTTTCACAACCGCGCCCGAGAACGTGGCCCCCGTCAGCTTGGCGCCGGCAAGCTTCGCCGAGGTGAGATCGGCACCGCTAAGATCGGCGTTGGACAGATCGGCGCCGCTCAGATCCGCACCGGCAAGGTTGGCCTGACGCATATCCGCGCCGCGCAAGTTGACGCCGGCCAGGCGCGCGCGGCTGAGATTGGCCGGGGTGAATTGCTGCTGCAGGCCGATATGCTCCATGGGGCCAAGCTTCGCGGATGATAGATCGGCGCCGGTTAGGGTGGTGCACTCCATATCAACCCCGCGCAAATCCGCGTGGCTGAGGTCGGCGCCGCGCAGATCGGAAAACGCAAGATCGGCGAGGGCAAAGGTGCTGCCGGCGAGAGTCGAATTGCGCAAGGAACAGCGTGCCATCTTGGCCACGGTCAGATCGACGCCCGCGAAGGACTGTCCGCTCATATCCGTTTCGCTGAGATTTGCGCGGATCCCGCTCTTGCTCAGTGAATCAAGCCAGGATTTGTGGCTGCTCAAAAGCTCGTTCAGCTCCGGCCCGTCGAGGTCAAGCCGGCGCAACTGGATTGACGATTTCAGCTCTTCGCAATCCATAGCCGCGGGGTCGATCACGGCGCCGCGCAGATCGGCATCGGCGAAATCGGCACCGGAAATTTGGGCACCGGTCAAGTCCGCGCCGGCAAAGGCCGCGCCGCCGAGTTTCGCGCCGCTGAGGTTCACGCCGCACAGGCTGGACCCGACCAAGATCGAATTTCGCAAATCGGCGCCGCGAAGATCCGCATTGTTCAGAACGGCATCGGTCAGGTCCGCCTGCAAGACGAACGAGTCGGTGAGTTTGGCGCCAGTCATGTCGGCGCGTTTCGCCACGACGGCGGCGAGTTGCGCCGGCGAATCTTCGAATTCGACAAACTTCATGTCGCCACCGCCGTCATATTTAGCGAGAGAGGCTGCGCGAATGTCGGCCTCTACCAAAATGGCATCGGAAAGCTCGGCCCCGCGCAGGCAGGCGCCGCGCAGATCGCATCGGGTAAAGTCGGCATGACCGAGATTGGCCATGCGAAAATCGGCGCAATAAAGATTGGCGCGACGAAATGATGCGCCGGTCAGGCGCGCGTGGCTCAAATTGATTCCTGTCAGATCCGATTCCGAAAGATCGCAATTGTTCAAATCGTGACCGGAAAGGTCGCGGAAGTGCAAGACGGCCCGCATGCCGCCGGATCTTTTGGCCAGAAAATTACCGTGATGACGCAGGACCTCGGCGACCTGAGACGTGTTCAGCTTGGGTCGAGATATATTGCCGCTCGGCGCGGACGAATTGGACATAACCCCGGCCCTCATTGTCCCGAGACCATGATCGCGTGGGCATTTCGGTACGGGAAAGCCATTGTGCGATGGGATGCCGGGATCGGTCCCTTTGGCAGTCAAGGATGGAGGTAATTGGTAAACCGATTATTAATCAGCAGGTTACCGGCCCGGATCGGGCAATTGAGTTGACGGTTTCCGGCACGTCGACGAGGAATTTCGCGAATGCGGATGTATGTTGGGAAAAAATTCAACCCTTAGGGGGCAACGAGGGCCGAATGGCGCGCCTAGCGAAGCTTGTCGGCGACGCTGCGGATGGATTGATCGATAATGTCGGCGTGCTTCTCGCGATCCAGATTTGCCACGATGAGGCGGGTCGTCGCCGCAAGAGCCACTTCGACGGCCTGGTTGCGCACGTCCCGCAACGCGTTCACCTCCGCCTGGGCGATCTTGTCCATGGCCGACTGTTCGCGCCGGCGCAAAGCGGCGTCCATGTCCGCTTGCGCCTGCTCGCGCAAACGCTCCGCCTCGACCTTGGCGTGGGCCAATATTTCCTCGGATTCCTTGATCGCGTCCCGATGCTTGCGTTTGGATTCGGCCAGCAGCTTCTGCGCTTCCTCGCGCAGGGCCTGCGCCTCTTCGATCTCGGTCCCGATCCGCGCGCTCCGAGCATCGAGCGCGGCAATGATCTGACGGCTCAGCGGACGGATGGCGACGGCCACGAAGATCACGAAGGCGACGGCAACCCAGAATTCCGGGCTGGAAAACATCAGCCGCGTCCCCCCATCGCCTTGGCCACGGCCTGCTGTACCTGTTCGGCTTGCGGCTCGATGCCAATGAGTTTGGCGGTCGCCGCCCGCGCCGTATCGGCAGCCACCGCCTTAAGGCCGGCGAGGGCCTCGTCCTTGGCGGCGGCGATGCGTGCCTCGGCGGCCTTGGTTTTCGCCGCCAGGTCGGCGGCGATGGCCTGTTGGCGCTTGGTGTTTTCGGCCGCCATCTCTTCGCCCGCCTGTTTGATGAGGGCGGTCGCTTGGGTCCGCGTTTCCGCCAATGCCTTCTCGTAGTCCGCCATCACCTGATCGGCTTCCTCTTTCAGGCCGCCGGCCTTTTCAAGGTCGCTGGTGATGCGTAACTGCCGCGCTTCCAGAATGTCCGAGATCCGCGGCAAGGCGTGGCGCCGCATGATGACAAACAGGAGGACAAAGATAATCGCCAGCCAGAAAAGCTGCGGCAGAAAAGTGGACGTATCGAATTGGGGCATCGGCGGACCCTCGGGCTACCGTGTTACAGCCGGGTTACAGCCGGGATCGCGTGGTGCTGTCTCACCTAGAAGACGAACATGAGCAGGAGCGCGATCAGCAGCGCGTACAGGGCGACCGCTTCCACCAAAGCGAAGCCGATCCACATATACAGCGTCACCATGGGAATAGCCGACGGGTTCCGCGCGCCCGAGGAAATCATCGAGGAAAAGATGTTCCCGATGCCCGCGCCAACGCCACCCAGGCCGACGACGGCGAGGCCGGCACCAATCAATTTTGCGGCTTCGACTTCCATTTCTCACTCCTTGTTCTTCGATCAGGTCAATGAAGCAGTGGTCTCTCGCCTGCGTCGAGCGCCTCGCGGCCTAGTGCAGGTGCAGCGCGTCGTTGAGGTAGACGCAGGTTAGGATCGTAAAGACATATGCTTGCAGGAACGCTATGATCAGTTCCATTCCGGTCAAGGCGGCCACCAGCAGCAGCGGCACGACGCCAAAGACGCCGAGCAACGCCACGAACCCGGCGAACACCTTCAGCATCGTGTGCCCGGCGGTCATGTTCGCGAACAGGCGGAGCGACAGGCTGACAGGCCGCGTGAAGTAGGACAGGATTTCGATCGGAACGATCAGCGGCGCCATGAAGATGGGAACGCCCGCCGGCATCAGAAAACTGAGAAAGTGCAGACCGTGCTTCTTGAAGCCGATGACCGTCACGCCGATAAAGACCACCGCGGCCATGGCAAAGGTGACGATGATGTGGCTTGTGTAGGTGAAGCTGTAGGGGATCATGCCCAGCAGATTGCCGAACAGAACGAACATGAACAGGCTGAAGATGAAGGGGAAATACTTGCGTCCTTCCTGCCCCACGTTGTCGCGGATCATGTTGGCCACGAATTCGTAGCTGATTTCGGCCATGGATTGCCAGCGGCCGGGAACCAGCGCGCTGCGGCGCGTGGCCAGCAGCAGGAACGACGCGGCAAGGACCATCGCGATGGTCATGAACAGGGCCGAATTGGTGTACGACAGATCGAGATCGCCCAGGCGCAGCGATACCAACGGCTTGATCTCGAATTGCGCCAGAGGGCTATGTTCTTCCGCTGCCACGTGCTGCCCCGCTCCTAAGTCCCCAAACTAAAAACCTGACCGCCGCTGGAACTTATCCTTTGTTCCGATCCGGCGGGGGCTTCTTGTAGCCAATACTCTGGCCCGCGCCCGTGGCCACCCGGTAGACGTTTAACATCCCGGCACCGGCCCCGAGAAAGAAGAAAATAATCAGAAACAGCGGTGAGGTATTAAGCCAATAATCCAACCCGACCCCAATGCCAATGCCGATAGCAAACCCGACCACCAACTCCATCGCCAGGCGAAGGGCAAGTGATAAACCGGCGCCGCGGGACATCTGGCCGGGCTGCTCCGTTTCAACGGAGCGCTTCGCCTTGGCCTCGCGTATCCGAGCGCCGAGATCTTTCCGGGATGGTGGGGGCGTTCCCTCGCTCATAAGCGCGCCCCTTTCGCGTATCCCCCGGTCCAAAAGTCCCCATCCTGGGCCGCTCTCGGGCCCAAGATCGCGCGCACCATAGTGAGCGCTCGTAGGCGTGTCAAGGCGATGAGAGGCGCCGATTTCGGCCCTTTTCAAGGTCTTGACGGGGTCCCGCGTCGGCGCCGGCTAGGCGGTCTGCCGCAGGCCTTCGGCGATGCCCAGATCGACCGAGACCAAACGGCTGACACCGCGCTCAGCCATGGTCACCCCGAACAGGCGATCGACCCGCGCCATGGTCATGCGGTGATGGGTGATGACCAGGAAACGGGTGGCGCCGCCGTGGCTCAACTCGTTCAGTAGGGTGCAGAACCGGTCCACGTTGGCATCGTCCAGCGGCGCGTCCACCTCGTCGAGGACGCAGATCGGCGCCGGGTTGGTCAGGAAGACCGCGAATAGCAGGGACAGCGCCGTCAGCGCCTGCTCGCCGCCGGACAGCAGGGACATGATCTGCATCCGCTTGCCCGGCGGGCTTGCCAGGATCTCCAGGCCGGCTTCCAGGGGATCGTCGGACCCGGTCAGCTTCAAATGCGCCCGGCCGCCGCCGAACAGGCGGACGAAAAGCTCGGAAAAATGCGCGTCCACCTGGGCGAAGGCGGCAAGCAGCCGCTCGCGCCCTTCCCGGTTCAGGCTGGAGATGCCCTGGCGTAGGCGGCCGATGGCGCCGATCAGATCGGCCCGCTCGGTCTGCATGCCGGTGATCTGCTCGTCCAACTCCTTCGCTTCCGCCTCGGCGCGCAGGTTGACCGGGCCCATGTTGTCGCGCTCGCGGATCAGGCGCTGCAGCTTGGCGTCGATATCCGCCCGTGCCGGCAACGCCTTCTCGATGTCGAATTCGGCAATTTCCAGCACCTGGTCGAGGCCGCATTGCAGGCGGTCGCGCGCCTTCTCGGCGGTGTTGTTCAGGGTCAGCTCGGCCTGGGTGACGGCGGCTTCGGCGCGGACCCGGTCTTCCCGCGCCTGGGCCAGCACGTGCTCCGCGGCCTTCAGATCGCGATCCGCCGCATTGAGGCGAGTCTCGCCCACCGCCAGGGCATCGGCCGCGTCCTTGCGCCGCTGCTCCGCCGTGTCGATCTGGGTCGCCAGGGCCTCGCCTTTTTCGGCCAGTTCTCTCGGCCGCGCCGCCAGGGTTTCGATTTCCTGGGCGGTCGCCTGCAGGCGCTGTTCCAACTCGGCGATATGCTGCTCCGACTCACTGCTGCGCCGGGCCCACGATGATTTCTCGTCGGCGATGGCGGCCAGACGGTTGACCCGCGCCTCAGCCTCGCGGGCCAGACGGTCCACCGCGCTTTGCCGCTGCGCCAGCTCGCGCCGGCTCTCGGCCAGTTCGGCCCGCAACTGATCCAGCGACGCCCGGTCCGCGGCCAGGTTCGGCAACTGGTTTGCCTCGGTGCGCGCGGCGGTCAGGGCCGATTCGGCCTCGGCAATGTCGGTGGCGATGCGTTGGGCGGCTTCCTCCTGTGCCGCCCGGCGCGACACCAGACCGGCGGCGCGCTGAACCAGGGCGCTGTGCGCCTGGCGGGCCGTGTTCAGATCGCCGACGGCGGCGCTGACCGCGGCGCGGGCCGCGCGCTCGGCGGCGGCGCGGCGCTCGGCCTCGCTGCGGGCCGTGTCGTGTTCGGCCCGGGCCTCGGCGGCGGTCCGTGCCGCCTCGGCCAGGATTGTCCGCAACTCGTTCAGACGGTTGCGCTGCGCCAGCCGCTTGCCGGCGGCGGTGCGCGCATCGGCCGTGGCGGTGAAGCCATCCCAACGCCACAGGGCGCCGTCGGTTGTGACCAGACGCTGGCCGGGAGCGAGCAAGGGTTGCAGCCGGGCGCCGGCCGCGGTATCGGCGACGACGCCGGTCTGCGACAACCGGCGGGTCAAGGCCGCGGGGCCGCGCACCCGGCCGCTCAGGGGCTCGATACCGTCGGGCAGGGGCGCGGCGGGGTCATAGGGTGGCAGGGTCGCCCAATGCGCTGGCGCGTCGGCTTCCGTCGAGGCAGCGATATCGTCGCCCAGCGCGGCGCCGAGGGCCGCCTCGTACCCGGGGTCGACCGCAACCGCATCCTCGATGGGCGGCCAGTCGCCGCCGGAGGCCGGCTCGAGAATCGCCATCAAGGCCGCCGCTTCCGCTTCCAGCTTGGCGCGGGCGGCCTCGGCCTGCTGCAACGCCTCGCGCGCTGTGCCATGGCGGGCCAGGGTCTTGCCATGCTCGGCCTCGGCGTCCTCCGACTCGGCGCGGGCCTTCTCCAGCGCGGCCTCGGCGGCTTGGGCCGCGGCCTCGGCCGCGTGCAAGCCGTCGTCGGAGATGTGCTCGGCCGCCAGGGCCTCGCGGTCGTGCGCCGCCGTCTCCGATTGCACCCGCAGCCGGGTCAGACGCTCGTCAAGTTCGGCGATGCGCCGGGCCTGGGCCGCGGCGCGCGCCTCATCGGCGGCAATTCGCTCGGCCAGGGCGCTCAGGGCCGTCTCGCGCTCGCTGGCGCCGTCCGCCGCGATGGTCAGGGCCGACTGCGCGGCCTGGGCGGTGGCTTCCTCTGCCGCCGCGGCTGTTTCCAGCGCCGCCCGCTCCGCCTCCAGGCGCTCGCGTGCCTCGGCCGCGTCGCGGGCCAAGGCCTGGGCCCGCGTGCGGTCGCCTTCAAGCTGGCTCAGCCGCTGCTCGGCTTGCTCCTTCGCGGCGGTGGCCTGGGCCGCTTCACGCGCCAGGTTGTCGCGGTCGACGAGCAAGCGCTGCAAGGCCGCGGCCGCACTCGCCTCGGCGCCGCGCAGATCGGGCAGGGCGGCGGCCGCCTCGGCTTGCGTGGTGGCGCGCCCGGCGGTTTCCTGGGTGTGTGTGGCCACGGCGCTTTCGGCGGACGCCAGGCGCTCCTGCGCCGCCGCCAATTCCTGGCGGGCGGCCTCGGCCTCGAGATAGATCACCAGCGCCTCGGTGCGGCGAATCTGCTCGGCGATATTGCGGTACCGGGTGGCCTGGCGCGCCTGTTTCTTCAGGCCCTGATGCTGCGCCTCGAGGGCGGCGATCACGTCGTCCAGGCGCTCCAGGTTGGTCTCGGCCGCGCGCAGGCGCAATTCCGCTTCGTGCCGGCGCGAGTGCAGGCCGGTGATGCCGGCGGCTTCCTCGAGCAGGGTGCGGCGGTCGGTCGGCTTGGCGCTGATCAAGGCCCCGATGCGGCCTTGTGAGACCAGCGCCGTCGAGTGCGCCCCGGTCGCCGAGTCGGCGAACAACAGCTGCACGTCGCGGGCGCGGACTTCCTTGCCGTTGACCCGGTAGCTCGATCCGGATCCGCGCTCGATCCGGCGGGCGACCTCGAGGTGATCGTGGTCGTTGAACATGGCCGGGGCCGTGCGATCGCCATTGTCGAGGTTGAGGACCACCTCCGCCAGGTTGCGCGACGGGCGCGAGGCGCTGCCGGCAAAGATCACGTCGTCCATTTCGCCGCCGCGCATGCGCTTGGCCGAGGTCTCGCCCATGACCCAGCGCAGGGCCTCGACCAGGTTGGACTTGCCGCAGCCGTTCGGCCCGACGATGCCGGTCACGCCGGGCTCGACCAGCAGTTCCGTCGAATCGACGAACGACTTGAAGCCGGTCAGTTGCAGCTTGGTAAAGCGTACCACGTTTGCTCGATCCCTTTTCGTCTTGCCGGTTACGATTCCGCCGCGATCTTGG
>JAJFGI010000329.1 GCA_021776215.1 Kiloniellaceae bacterium
CAGGATTCCGGTCGTCTATCGTACGCCCTTGGCGCGGGTGCCGCCGCCTTGTTTGGTGGTGGTTCCGCGCTCGTCCACGGTACCATCGGAAACACTGTCGAGGGCGCGCAACACCCGTTGCAGCATGTCCTGCTCGCCGCCGGCCATTCCCTCTTCTTCGGCAACGGCCAACTCCCGCGCATCCTGCTCCCAGCTCTTCAATATCGCGCACTTGCTTTCGCGATCCAGGCGCGGATTGGCCAGCACCTGTTCAGGGGTGCCAAATATTTCCTTCGGATTACTCAAAGCTCGTTTGATATCAAGATTTTCGAGTGTCATGTTGTCAGCCCGCTGGAGTTTCTTGGGACAATGGACCTGCGTCGAAGGCAGTTAGATAAACGCTGATTTGACCTGCCAGTTCCGGCCCTGCTCGGCGACCATAAGAAAATGGCGACGACGCGGGCCCTTGTGGTGATATGAGCGTGGGAGACATCTCGCGCAATGCCGGTCAACGCGGTCTCCATGATTGGCGGCAAAGGGGCAACTATCGATAATCGGGATTGGGATGATCGAAACGGCAGCCGGCCTGCCACTCGGAGCGCTGATTGCCGTGCGTGGGAAATCCGCCGGCATCCGCCAGCAAACGCGCCAAGTGCATCAGATTCCAGGTCATGAAGGTCGTGTTTCTCTGTGTAAAGTCGTTTTCCGGGCCGCCCGACTCTTCGTCGCAATAAGACGGGCCGGGGCCGACGGCGCCAATCCACCCGGCGTCTGCCTGCGGCGGGATCGAATAACCCAAGTGCTGCAGGGCGTAGAGAACAGTCATCGCGCAGTGTTTCACGCCATCTTCGTTGCCGGTGACGATGCAGCCGCCGACGCGGCCATAGTAGACGTATTGCCCCTTGTCGTTCAGTTTTCCCGACTCGCCATAGAGCCGTTCGATGACGCGGCGGCAGACTGAGCTCTCCTCGCCCAGCCAGATCGGCGTGCCGATGACAAGGATATTGGCTTTCATGACCTTTTCACACAGCGCCGGCCAGTCGTCGTGCTTGAAGCCGTGTTTGCGCATATCCGGATCGACGCCGGGTGGGAGGTCGTAATCGACCGGGCGCAGCATCTCAGTCTTGACGGCGTTCGCCTCGAAAATCGCCTTGACGACACCGAGGAGACCTTCGGTGTGCGACAATGTTCCGCTTGGCTTCAGCGTGCAATTCAGAATCAAGGCATTCAGATCGGAGAAATCGCTCTTATTGCTGTCGCAAAGGGCTTGCTGCATTTCATTTAGGGCCATCCGGTGTCTTCCTCTTATGTAATTGGTGGGACCGAAATATGCGGGTGGCTATCGGCTCGGGCTCTTCAGCGGGCCAATTCAACCTGGCGCCCGATGTGCTACAACTCCTCCTTGACCTGTCCATAGGCCAAGAGGGTGAACAGCACGGTGCCGCCGATCACGTTGCCGACAAACGTCGGAACCAGGAACGTACCGAAAGTTTGCCAGAGGCCGACCTCGCCGGAGATGAGAAGCAGGAAGGCCTCGGCCGATCCCGCGACCACATGGGAGAGATCGGCGAGGGCAATAAGATAGGTCATAAGCGTGACAACCCAGAATTCCGCGCCCTTCGCGCTTGGGATCATCCAAACCATGGCGGCGATCAGGAAACCCGCCGGGATACCGTGGAGCAACATCTCGGCGGCATTCTTTTCCATGAAGTGGCGGGAGATTTGCAGAAACGCCTCCGTCTGTTCCGCCGGAAATATCGCCAGAAAGGTCACGGCGAACGCGAAAATGAAGGTCCCGACCAGATTGGCGGCAAGCACGACCGTCCACAGGCGGGCCGTGAGCAGAAAATGGTGCCGTGAGGGCTTCGCCAGCAGGGGAAGCACCGCGGTGATCGTGTTCTCGGTGAAGAGCTGGAGGCGGCCCAGCACCACGATCAGAAAGCCGACACAATACCCCAGGTTGGTGACCAGCGGTCGCCAGATCGTATCCGGTAGATTTTGGAGCAACAGGCCCTCGACGACAACCGACATGGAGATGCCGAGCCCGGCCGCGACACCGGACCACCAGAGCGAGGCGAGAGGCCGCGCAAGCTCTTCCTCACCCTCCTCGCGGATGATCTGGTAGACCACCGGAACGCGTAACCTGAGCCGTTCCTCAACATCCTTTACGTCGCCCTTCGAAAGGCCGCCTCGGTTCTTTTTCGGCTTAGGGGGGTTTGCCATTGTTCGCCAGGGTCAAAGGGCGGAAGAGCGGGAACAGTCAAGGAACCGCTATCGTACAGGCCGGACGACGGGAAATTGATTTCGAAAGCTCCGGCGGAGCCGACAGGATACTACCTGCAAAACGAGTGAGTCACGCCGGTCGCCCGGCGTGACTCACCCCCCCCGACAGGAAAGCGGAAGTCCGATTAGTCCTGGAGACGCTCCTCCTTGGAACTCAGAACGTCATCGGGATTGCCTTCCTTGTAGGCCTTTGCGTCATAATCCGGCGCCTGCTTCAGCTTGTTGCTGGTATCGCGCAGCATAATTCGATCGTCGCGGACCAGGAAATTCTGTACGGGCAGGGCGACTACCTTGTCGCCGATATCCAGGTACCGCTGCACGGAAACGACCGAGTACTTCTTGGTCCCCTTGGGATCGACGACGATGGCCTGGATCGTGCCGACCGGCTTGCCGTCCTCGTCGACGACTTCCTTACCGATCACTTCGCCGGCGCGCATTTTGCCGAAATGGGGATCCATCTGGCCAGCTTGGGCGGTCTGCCACTTGATCTGCGTGTTGCCCGCGGCGGCGGAATACTCGTTGTTGTCGACCTTCTCATCGCTGTTGCTGTCGAGGAAGCTGAAATTCTTCCGAGCTTGCTCGCGGCTGTACTCGTCGCCCTCTGCGCCCGAGCCGGTATTGGCCGCCATGCACTGAAGCTCGTACTCACGCTTTGAGATGTCCCCGCTGGCGTCGGTGTCGAGGTTCTTGAACCATTTGCCGGTGGCATCGCCGGCTTCGGCCGCGGTCGGTGTGCACGCGGGGTTATTCCGCAAGCTGGCGGTCGCGGCATCGGTAGTCTGCGCCGACGCTGCTGCCGTGATGCCCATCGTAAGTACAACTGCGGTCGAGATAAGTAACTTGTTCATACGAGTAACTCTCCATGTCTGAGTTAGTGAGGAGCACTTAATCTGTACGGCGCATTGCCGAAATCCGGCTGTCGCGCCTTTCTCTATCCCTACTAACGACGGTCACACGATGAAGTTCCCAAAAACGGAACACAGCAGGTCGTTGCGCATAGGTATTGGAACCTTTCTCCGGCGCGGTCCGTTTACACCGACGTCAAACACACAATATTGATGGAGGTGATCTTATGAGACGCTATTGCGTCGCTATGGTGTCGGTCATGGCTGTTGCCATGACAGCGCCGGCTTATGCCGCCGAATGTGACGGCGATCTGAGGGCTTTGAACGAAAAGATTTCCAACAATGAGAACGATTACCGTGTCGTGGTCGACGCGGGCTTGTCGTCGGAAATCAGGCAGCTCCGCGATGCCGCCTCGATCTTTTCCCGCAACGGCCAGGACGATGCTTGCCAAGCAGTGGTCGAAGGTATCCAGGCACGACTCGACCAGCGGCGCGGCGAGTTGACCGACGGTAAGGAAATCACCGACCGGGATTCGTGGTTTGAATCAGAGGCGACGAGGCTGAAGACGGCGGTGCCGGTAAGCGGCCTGGAGCAACCTCTACGGGCCTCCTCTGTCATCGGTGCGGACGTTCGTAACATGAAGAACGAGGATCTCGGTGAGATCGAGGACATCATCGTCAGCCAGAAGGGTACCGGTGCTGGAACCCAATACGTCATCCTGAGCCGCGGTGGATTCCTCGGGTTGGGTGAAAAGCGGGTTGCCGTGCCGTGGGACGAGCTGAAGGTTACGACCGAGGGCGACGATCCGGTATTTGTTCTCAACATTTCCGAAGATGCGCTTAAGAACGCGCCGAATTTCGACCGCGGCGCGTGGCCGGATGTCGACACCGACGCGTGGCGCAAGACGAACGACGAATACTACAAGACAAATCGCCTATAAGATCGTGTTCAAGACGCGGCGCGCCGTTCCCTGTAGGGGCGGCGCGCCGTTTTTTTTGTGAGATGGTCCGTTGGCCGGCAGGGGAGTCACGACGACCGTCTGCGGGAACTTATGCCGCGGTGTAACGTTTCTTTTAACGAGCGGTTTTTTTTGAAGCCGCCATCGAACGGGAGCCGTGATTCTGCCGGCATCGCCAACCAGCGATTACGTTCCGGCGCGGATCCATTTAGGCGTAAGGAGAAATCGATGATGCTGAAACCAGTACGAAAAACACTCTTATGCGTAGTGGGGCTGTCAGCCCTGGTCGGCCTAAGTGCCTGCGGCGAGAGCCGCGGCGATCGCGCATTGAGCGGTGCCGCGATCGGCGCCGGCGCGGGTGCCGTGGGCGGTGCCGTCCTCGGCTCACCGGTCACTGGTGCGGTCCTGGGCGGCGCCGCGGGCGCGGCCGCCGGTGCGGTGACCGACAAGGACGATATCGACCTCGGCGATCCGGTCTGGGAATGACCGGTGGCGACGAATACAGGCACATGAAACCGTGGAGAGACGCATGAATTGGGATCAGATCGAAGGTAACTGGAAGCAGTTCAAGGGGAAAATGAAGACGAAGTGGGGCGACCTCACGGATGACGAGCTCGATCGGGCCGAAGGCCGGCGGGATCAGCTCGTCGGCATGGTCCAGGAGCGCTATGGCAAATCGAAAGAAGAGGCCGAGCGCGAAGTGGACGAATGGCGCCGTAAGCTCTAGACGCTTTTCGGACGAGCTGTGGGGGCGGCGCAAACGGCGCCGTCCCCACGCGCGTCGCCGCATTGCCATGGGCAGACGAGGATTGCGATGCTAGGCGAATTTCATCCACTGGTGTGGGTTGCATTCATTCCTGTACTGGCGCTGGTACCGGCGATAATCGCCAACCGGAAGGGATATCCGTTTCTCGAAACTTGGCTGTTGAGCACTCTCGTCTTGCCGGCGGCGCTTGTCATTGTCCCGTTTCTCCCCGCCTACAAAGTCTGCCGGTACTGTCTCGAGCGGATCAAGGCGGAGGCCTCCGCCTGCCGCCATTGTGGCCGCTGGCAGGACACGACGCCCGACCCGCTCACCCGGGACGTGCCGCTTGGGGAGAAGCTGGCGACGGACCGCCCCGGCGAACAGAGGCTGCAACGTGAGGCGGGGACGACCGAAACAGATCCGGACGACGGCGACGGCGACGACGACAGCCGAAGCCGGAATCATCAGGCGTTGCGGTCCGTATGGCATGCGCGCCGGCCGTCGGGTCGCGCCGCGGCGGTCGGGGCCGGCCTGCTCGCGGCGGCCATTGTGGCCGTGCTCCTCCTACCGGGAACCCGCGGGATCTGGTGGGGCGGATCCGAGCCTCTGGCCGAGGCGGCGGACGCCGCCGCCGCACCACCATACGACCCGGGTCCGGTCGCCTCTGCTACGCCCGCCGCCAAGGTGCCTGAAATCGTGACCGATCTGGCGGTAGACCCAACCGACCTGGCGGGAGACAAAGAGGTTGCTACGGATGCCGTCGCCGAGCCAACGGGCGATACGCGCGCGGGCATCCCTGGCCCGTTGTTTACTGCCGTGTCGGCCCAGATGGCAGGTCCGCAGAGCGCGCCGGATGTACCGCCATCGGCGGCCGTGCCGGCGCCGATCTCAACACCGGCAGAGCCGAGCGGTG
>JAJFGI010000330.1 GCA_021776215.1 Kiloniellaceae bacterium
TGGGCCCGGCAACCGGCACGATGGGACCGAGACCATGAGCGTCATTCAGCGCGGCCTGCGCAGCCTGTTTCTGGGCGAACTGCTCTCGGGGATGAGCCTGACCCTGCGCTATTTCTTCAAGCCCAAGGTGACGCTCAACTATCCCTACGAGAAGGGGCCGCTCAGCCCGCGCTTTCGCGGCGAACATGCGCTGCGCCGCTATGCCAACGGCGAGGAGCGCTGCATCGCCTGCAAGCTGTGCGAGGCGATCTGTCCGGCGCAGGCGATCACCATCGAGGCCGAGCCGCGCGCCGACGGCAGCCGGCGCACCACGCGCTACGACATCGACATGACCAAATGCATCTATTGCGGCTTTTGCGAGGAAGCATGCCCGGTCGATGCCATCGTCGAGGGGCCGAACTTCGAATTCTCGACCGAAACACGGGAAGAATTGTTTTATGACAAGGCACGGCTGCTGGCCAACGGCGATCGTTGGGAAG
The DNA here is from genome assembly GCA_021776215.1 of Kiloniellaceae bacterium. Classification (GTDB taxonomy): domain Bacteria; phylum Pseudomonadota; class Alphaproteobacteria; order Kiloniellales; family J153; genus JAJFGI01. Next base: position 480 of record JAJFGI010000330.1, read on the forward strand.
CCGAAATTGCCGCGAACCTGGAAATGGACGCGCCGTACCGGTAGGGCGGCACGACCACATGGCAGCATGAGGGGGACTCCGAAGACCATGAGCGTGCGCGCCAAGCGTACCGGTGAGGCGTGGGGCCGGGCATGATCATCCAGGCGCTGGCCTTTTATCTGTTCGCCGCCATGACCATCGCCGCCGCGGTGATGGTCATTGCCGCGCGCAATCCGGTGCATTCCGTCCTCTTCCTGATCCTGGCGTTTTTCAACAGCGCCGCGCTGTTCGTGCTGATGGGCGCCGAGTTCTTGGCCATGATCCTGGTGGTGGTCTATGTCGGGGCGGTCGCTGTCCTGTTCCTGTTCGTGGTGATGATGCTCGATATCGATCTGGTGGAGATCCGCGCGGGCTTCCTGCAATACCTGCCCATGGGCGGCCTGATCGGCATCATCCTGCTGATCGAACTGCTGCTCGTGCTCGGCGCTTGGATCGCCGTACCGGAGATGGCCGCGGTCGCCGGCGTGCCCCTTCCGCCACCCGACCAAGTGCCCAACACCCGGGCCCTGGGCGCGGTGCTCTATACAAAATACGTGTACCTCTTCCAGGCATCCGGTCTGATCCTGCTTGTGGCCATGGTTGGCGCCATCGTCCTGACCTTGCGCCGGCGCGAAGGCGTGCGCCGGCAGTCGGTCGCGGCGCAGATCGGCCGCTCTCGGGAGGACTCCGTCGAGATCAAGAAGGTCCCTAGCAGGAGCGGCGCGTAACCCATGTTCGAGATTGGCTTGGCCCATTATCTGACGGTCGCCGCGGTGTTGTTTACCCTCGGCTTCTTCGGCATCTTTTTGAACCGCAAGAACGTGATCGTCATTCTGATGTCGATCGAGCTCATGCTGCTCGCGGTCAACATCAACATGGTCGCTTTTTCCACGCACCTTCAGGACCTGGTCGGTCAGGTCTTCGCCATGTTCGTGCTGACCGTGGCGGCGGCCGAAGCGGCCATCGGCTTGGCCATCCTGGTTGTCTAGTTCCGCAACCGCGGCTCGATCGCGGTTGAGGACGTCAACGCGATGAAGGGCTGATCCAGGTGATCGAAGTCGCCATCGTTCTTCTGCCGCTGGTCGGTGCCATCGTCGCCGGATTGTTCGGGCGGCTCATCGGCGACCGCGGCGCGCAGATTGTCACCTGCTCCCTTCTCGGGCTGTCGGCAATCCTGTCCATCGTGGTCTTTCAGGACATCGCGCTGTCCGGCAACACCCGGGTGACCGAGATATTCACGTGGATCGATTCCGGGGATCTGGAACTCTCCTGGGCGGTGAAGCTGGATACGCTGAGCGCGGTGATGCTGCTGGTCGTCACCGTGGTCTCGACCCTGATCCACGTCTACTCGATTGGCTACATGGCGCACGACAAGTCGGTCCCGCGCTTCTTCTCCTATCTCAGCCTGTTCACGTTTTTCATGCTGGCGCTGGTGACCGCCGACAATTTCGTGCAGATGTTCTTCGGCTGGGAAGGGGTGGGGCTGGCCTCTTATCTGCTGATCGGTTTCTGGTACGACCGGCCGAGCGCCAATGCCGCGGCGATCAAGGCGTTCCTGGTCAACCGGGTCGGCGACATCGGCTTCGCGCTGGGTATCCTCGGCACCTTCGTTTTGTTCGGCGAGGTCGGCTTCAATCAGGTCTTCGGCGCGGTGCCGGGCATGGCGGAGGCGAATTTCGTCTTCATCGGCATCGAGGGGCATGCCCTGACCATCATCTGCATCCTGCTGTTCATCGGTGCCATGGGCAAATCGGCGCAGATCGGTCTGCATACCTGGCTGCCGGATGCCATGGAGGGGCCGACTCCGGTCTCGGCGCTGATTCATGCAGCGACCATGGTCACCGCCGGCGTGTTCATGGTCGTGCGCCTGTCGCCCATGTTCGAGTACGCGCCGGTGGCGCTGCAGATGGTCACCTACGTCGGAGCGATCACCGCGTTCTTTGCCGCCACCGTCGCCTTAACGCAGACCGATATCAAGCGGGTCATCGCCTATTCCACTTGCTCGCAACTTGGCTACATGTTCTTCGCCGCCGGCGTCTCCGCCTATGGCGCGGCGATCTTCCACCTCATGACCCACGCCTTCTTTAAGGCGTTGTTATTTCTGGGCGCCGGCTCGGTGATCCACGCCATGTCTAATGAGCAGGACATGCGCAAGATGGGCGGCATTTGGCGCATGGTGCCGATTTCTTATGGCGTGATGTGGGTCGGCTCGCTGGCGTTGGCAGGCATTCCGCCATTTGCCGGTTTCTTCTCCAAGGACATGATTCTCGAGGCAGCCTATGGCGCCGCCAGCAGTCAGGGGATGTTCGCTTTCTGGCTGGGCATTGCCGCCGCGTTCATGACGGCCTTCTATTCCTGGCGCCTGTTGCTGATGACCTTCCACGGTCGGCCGCGCGCCGAGGCCGAGGTGATGGCG
>JAJFGI010000034.1 GCA_021776215.1 Kiloniellaceae bacterium
GTTTTGGTGTAATATATCATCCTCCTTACGGTTTTTGCTTTTGGGGGAGGGCACCGACGGGGCGGGGATTGGGATCGCCGCCCCGCCTCGAGGTCGACCGAGTATCGGTCAGTACTGTGGCTTCACGCCCAGATCGCGGAGCGCCTGCTCCAGCTTCTTGACGCCATCATCCTTCTTGTCCGAAGCGCACAGCTTGCTGCCTTGCGCATGCATCTTCTTCGCATCGGCGATCTTCTTGGCCGACGCATGTTCCCTAATCGCGGTCGCTGTCTGCTGCTCCAACGACGTGCATTTTTCCGCCATCGAGGTCATTGCCGCGACCTGCCGGTACTGGCCGAGCTGCCTGTCATCTCCGCCATGCGAGGTGGCGGCCATTGCGGCGCCGGCGAGCAGCGTCAGACTGGCGACGACAGGAACTGCGATCCGTGCAAACATGTGAGTGCTCCTTCCAAAAAATGCGGCGAGCACCTATCCACCCGCCGCCTGTCTGAGAACATAGGGTGGAGCGCCTGTCCCGGTGCTGTCAGGGCCATTAAATTTCTGTAATGCGCCAAGCTGCCCCCTCCGACCGACGAAGCTCTCCCTTGAACGAAGTAAGAAAGCGCGGCACACAGGGCCGGTCGTAACGACTAAACTGGAGACGGCGAAATGACGATCTATCTGGCGGTGGCGGCGGGCGGCGCGCTGGGTGCCGTGGGCCGTTATGTCGTCATCTCGCGCACGGGGGCGCTGCTGGGTACCGAGTTCCCGTATGGGACCCTTTTGGTCAATGTGGTCGGCTCGTTCCTGCTGGGGGCGGTCGTGGCCATTGCCGCCAAAACGGGAGCCACCGACGGTATGCTGGCATTTCTCGCCGTTGGGGTCCTGGGCGGCTTCACGACGTTTTCGACGTTCGCCTTGGACGTCGCCTATCTGGCCGGCCGGCGGGCAGTGCGCGGCGCGGCGCTTTACATCGTCGTTTCGGTCGTCTTTTCGATCGCGGCCTTTGCCGACGGCCTCTATCTGGCGCACGCGCTGGCTTAGGTCGAACCATCCGGTCCATACTGGCCCCCAACTCATACCGACGACGCCAGGGGCTGGGCAGCGCCGCGGCACACAGGAGCCATGTCGACACAAGAACCCCTTCGCTTGGGAGTCGATCTGGGCGGCAGCAAGATCGAAGTCATCGCCCTCGGCGCCGGCGGCCGGGAATTGGCCCGCCGCCGCGTTGCCACGCCGCGCGATGATTACGCTGGAACCGTGCACGCGGTTGCCGGGCTCGTGGCCGGCGTCGAGAGCGAATTAGGTCGCCGGGGCAGTGTCGGCATCGGCATCCCCGGTGCTATTTCGCCGGCGACCGGCACCGTCAAGAACGCCAAGTCGACCTGGCTCATCGGCCGCCCCTTCGACCGCGACGTGGCGGCCGCCCTCGGCCGCCCGGTGCGCTTGGCGAACGATGCCAACTGCTTCGCCCTCTCCGAGGCGCAGGACGGCGCCGCCGCCGGCGCCGAGATTGTCTTCGGTGTCATCCTCGGCACTGGCGTGGGCGGCGGCATCGTCGTTCACGGGCGGCCGCTGGTGGGGCGCAATGCCATCGCCGGCGAGTGGGGGCACAACCCCCTGCCCTGGCCGCGCGACGACGAACGGCCCGGCCCTCTGTGCTACTGCGGCCGGAACGGCTGTATCGAGACGTTTCTGTCCGGTCCGGGCCTGGCCCGTGATCACGCCCTGGCCGGCGGCGGTGACCGTACCGCCGACCAGATAGCGGCAGCCGAGGATACCGTCGCTCAAGCAACCATGAGCCGCTATCTGAACCGGCTGGGCCGGGCGCTGGCGCACGTGGTGAACATTCTCGATCCGGATGTGATCGTCCTCGGCGGCGGCCTCAGCAACATCGACAGCCTGACCCAGGGCTGGCCCGACCGGCTGGCGCCATACGTCTTTTCCGACCGGATCGATACCCGGGTCGTGCGGGCCGCCCACGGCGACTCCAGTGGCGTCCGCGGCGCCGCCTGGCTGTGGCGGGAAGACGAGGCTGCCACGGCCCTCAGAGATGCGAGGGCGGGCGCATGAGCACCCTGTGCCGCTCGTGCCTGGCCGTCCGGCCCGAAGCGCCACCCGCTCCGCGCTGTCCGGCGTGCGGCGGCCGGCGCCTGGTCAGCCACCCCGAGCTGGAGACTCTGGCGGTCGCCCATATCGATTGCGACGCCTTCTATGCCTCCGTCGAAAAGCGCGACCACCCGGAGCTCCGCGACAAGCCGGTGATCGTCGGCGGCGGCCGGCGTGGCGTCGTCGCGGCCGCCTGCTACGTTTCCCGCCTGCGCGGCGTGCGCTCGGCCATGCCCATGTTCCAGGCGCTGAAGGCCTGTCCCGACGCCGTCGTCCTACGGCCCGACATGGCCAAGTACCAGACGATCGGGCGGCGTATTCGCGAGATGATGCTGGAGCTGACCCCGCTGGTGGAGCCCTTGTCCATCGATGAGGCCTTCCTCGATCTGTCCGGGACCGAGGCGCTGCATGGCGGGGCCCCGGCGCGCAGCCTGGCAAGTCTGTTGCAGCGGATCGAACAAGAGGTTGGGCTAACCGCCTCGGTCGGGCTCAGCTTCAACAAGTTCCTCGCCAAGGTCGCCTCCGAGATCGACAAGCCACGCGGGTTCGCGGTGATCGGCCGGGCGGACGCCGCGGCCTTCCTGGCGCCGAAGCCGGTGGGACTCATCTGGGGCGTCGGCAAGGCCCTGCGCCGGACCCTGGCCCAGGACGGGATTGTCACCATTGCCGACCTGTTGCGCCGCGAGGAAACGGACCTGATCTCCCGGTACGGCGCCATCGGGCGGCGACTCTATCGCTTCGCCCGCGGTCTGGACGACCGTCCGGTTGATCCCGGCACCCCGATGAAAAGTATATCGGCGGAAACGACCTTCGACGGCGACATCGCCGACCCCGCCGCGTTATTGGCCCAGCTTTGGCCCCTGTGCGAAACCGTCTCCCGCCGCCTCAAGCGGTCGCAGAAAGCGGCCCACGGCATAACCCTGAAGCTGAAGACCGCGGATTTCAAACTGCTGACCCGAAGCCGGCGCCTGTCGGACCCCACCTGCCTGGCCGAGACCCTCTACCGCGCCGCCCGGCCCCTGCTGGAGGCGGAGGCCACCGGACGCAAGTTCCGCCTCATCGGCATCGGGGCCGCGGACCTGGTCGATGGCGCCCTGGCCGATCCCCCGAACCGTTTGGACCCGGACCGCGACCGGCAAGCCCGCATCGAGAAAGCCATCGACACGGTCCGCGACCGCCAGGGGGAGGCCGCCATCGGCAAGGGCCGTGGGCTAGCGCCGGGGACGGCACGCCGCCGCTAGAACTCGGCCGTTAGCACTGCGGCGCCGGCAAGCCTTCCAATGTTTGCAGATCGGCGCGCAGGATAAAGTCGCCGTAATCGAGGAGCATCTCGTCGACGACGCCGTTGGCGTAGATCCGGAAAATCTGCTCGTGCTCGGGGACGGAGACACTCTCGTCGGCGCCAAAGTACGCAAGATGCAGGCGCCAAGATTTCTGATCCCGCAGCAAGGGCGATTTCAGCTGCCCTGGCTCGCCTGCCGGCAATGCGCCAGCGAACGCCGCGCTGATTCCGTAGAGACCGCCTTCCTCGCCAGAGCCGTCGAAGACCTGCCGCCAAAGGGGAAACTCGCCTGTCTCGGCGGCGTCCAGGAGAAGCAACGAATGCGCCGTAGGGAACAGTGTGCCCTTGGGCAGCTTGACCTCCTGGGCCGTCGGCTCGCTGTACGTCGCCGTCCCGCCTTGCCCCGGGGCCGTCAGCCGGGCCTCGCCGCGCTGGTTCTCTGCCGCCCCGCCCGCGTTCAAACGGCGGATGAAGAACCGATAGTAGGTACCGTCTTTCGCTTCCATCGCATTGAGGGTCCAGCCGAAATCGATCACCTGTCCCTCGTTGGAAACGAGTTGCACCAGCGTCCGCTGACTCACCGTCCAGCCGGTGCAGATATCGGCCCACTCGAATTCCAGCTTGCCCTGGGCCCTCGAGATCGATCCGTTGCCGCGCGACTTTTCCAGGCTCAGGCCGTAGACCGCGCGATGGGGGGTGAACGTCGCGGCGGCTTCCGCCGACGCCCAGGCCGACATCCCGGCCACGAGCAAGGCGGCGCTCAGGCCCGGGAAAATCAAGCGGAAGAAAAGGTGTCGCGAGAACGGCATCAAAAGAAACTCCCTGTTCTTGTCGTGTGTCAGGCGCGGCCACGGGGGATGTAATTCGCCCTGGATCTGGGCGTACAGCCTGCAATCTGGGCAGAGCCCAGCCCGCTTGTCACGTGGAAATCCGCGCCGGGCCGATTTGCCGGTCGTCACCCGACGATGGCGGAAAGCGCTGGCAGAACCTGCCGCACGGCAATTCCTACCCCAGACCATATGGGCCACATCTCTTCCAAATCAACCGGTTAAGAGTGGCACAACCTTTGCGTCGTCTGCCCTGGATATCCCTCGAGAAGACAAGGGCCTGCCGTGAACCTCAGCCGCATCGAGACCATCTTCGGCGAATTTGAGCGCGACCCCCTGCCCCAGTTGTGCGCCACGACCGAGCGTTTGCGGCGGCTCGCCGCGACCGCGCCCGACCGGTTTAGCGCTGCCGACCGGGAGGTCCTCGACGAGGCCCTGCGGGTCGCCGTGAAGGCGGAGCAGACCCTGGCGGTCCAGCGCGCCCGCATCCGTTATCTCGAAGGGCTTTCCATTACCGACGAGCTGACCGCCCTGCTCAACCGGCGCGGCTTTCAGACCGAGCTTGGCCGGGCCCTGGCTCGGGCTGAGCGGACGCGCGAGGCGGGTCTGCTGATGCTCTGCGATCTCGATCACTTCAAGGCGATCAACGACAAATACGGCCACCTGGCCGGCGACGCGGTGCTGTGCGCCGTGGCCGCCCTGCTGCAGGCCAAGACCCGGCGGATCGACTACGTCGCCCGCCTCGGCGGCGACGAGTTCGCGGTCCTGCTGACCCACAGCCCGCGCGCTCAGGCAGAGCCGCGCGCAAAGACCCTGGCCGCCCTGGTCAACAGCTTGGTGATCGACTGGGATGGGCACGAGATTCCGGTCTCGGCCAGCTTCGGCTTCGAGGGCTATCATGAAGGCAGCCAGCCGGACGCGCTCCTGTTCCTTGCCGACCGCGCCCTCTACCGGCACAAGGGCCCGCGCCTGGTTAGCGACACCACGACGCCCCAGCACCCGGATGAAGCACCGGCGTCCGGGGGGGACCGAGACTCCGCCTAACTCTCCACCGCCGGCTGCTGCTGGGTGATGCAGTGGATGCCGCCGCCGCCGCAGACGATGTCGAGCAGGGGAATCTGCCGAACCTTGCGGTCTGGGAAACACTGCGACACGACGGCGAAGGCCGCGTCGTCCTTCGCGTCCTCGAACGACGGCATGACGACGCCGCCGTTGGCGATGTAGAAATTCACATAGGAAAGGGCCAGGCGGCGGCCATCCTCGCCCATGCGGCGCGTCGGCTGCGGGATCTCGATGACCTCGAGGGCTCGCCCGGCGGCATCCTTGGCGGCGCGCAGGCGGGTCAGATTGTCCTGCAAGGCCTTGTAGTTCTCGTCATCGGTGTCGTCGGTGCTCAATGCCAGGACTACGCCGGGACGGACAAAGCACGCCAGGTTGTCCACATGCCCGTCGGTCTCATCATCTTCGAGACCCTGCCCGAGCCAAATCACCTGGCGCACGCCCAGATAGGCGCGCAGATATTGCTCGATCTGCTGCCGGCTCAGCTCCGGATTCCGATTGGGATTCAACAGGCATTGTTCGGTGGTGAGCAGCGTGCCCTCGCCATCCACGTGGATCGACCCGCCTTCGAGCACCAGCGGCGCCTGGTAGGCCGGAACGTCGAGATGCTTGAGAATGGCGCTGGCAACCGCCGCATCGTTCTCGTAGGTGTCGTATTTGTCGCCCCAGGCGTTGAAGCGCCAGTCGACGCCGGCCAGACCGCCCTTGCCGTCGACCAGGAAGGTCGGGCCGTTGTCGCGCATCCAGGAATCGTCGTGCGCCAACGGCAGGCACGCGACACCCGAGCCAAAGCGTAGCGATACCTCGGCAATCTCGTCGCCGTGGGCGATCATGGTTACCGGTTCGAATTCGGCGATGGCTTTGGCGACCTCGGTGGTCGCGGCGCGCGCGGCGTCCAGCCCATCGCCCCACAGCTCGGTGCGGCACGGCCACGCCATCCAGCATCGTTTGTGGGGTTCCCATTCGGCGGGCATGAAGAAGCCGTCGTCAGTCGGTGTAGACATGGCGTGGACTCCTTAGGCTGCGGAATTGCCCGGCCCGAAAAGTCTAGGGCAAGGCAGTCGATTTGGCAATTTTCGAGGGTGCGGGCGGGCCCTATTCGGGCGGCAGATCGAGACGCAAATATAGCTCCTTCAAGCGCTCCGCCGGTACCTCCGCCGGTGCCCGCATCATCAGGTCTTCGGCCTTTTGATTCATTGGGAAGGTGACGATTTCGCGGATATTCGGCTCGTTTGCCAGCAGCATGACGATACGGTCGATACCCGGCGCGGACCCGCCATGCGGCGGCGCGCCGAATTTCAGGGCGGAAAGCAGGCCGGAAAACCGGGTCTCCACCTCGTCCTGGGTATAGCCGGCGATGGCAAAGGCCTTGTACATGACCTCTGGCAAATGGTTGCGGATCGCCCCGGACGACA
>JAJFGI010000331.1 GCA_021776215.1 Kiloniellaceae bacterium
CTTTACCCACGGCCGGAATTCGCATCCGGCTTTAACATAGGCTAACGAACATAGGTTAATGCCGCAACATACCGCGTCCCTCATCATGCCGCCGTGCATCAGGACCTCGCATCGACGGCACTCGCGCCATGCCTGCCCCGCAAGCAACAGGCGCCGGCCGCGACGTGCCCCGAGCTGGCGAATTACCTGCCGCTCGGCGACAACGAACTGACCCGGCTGATGGCCATCGCCCGGCCCGTCCCCGTCGCCGCGCACCGTCGGCTATTCCTGGACGGGGAGCCGGCGGACGATACTTTCCTGCTCAGCTCGGGTGCCGTCCGCACCTTTCGATTGCTGCCGGATGGGCGGCGGCTGATCACCGCGTTCATGTTCGAGGGCGATTTTCTGGGCTTTACCGTCGACGGCCGGTACGAATTCGCGGCAGAGACGATCACGCCGGCCCGCCTTTGCCGCATTCCCAGGCGCCGCCTCGACGCCCTGCTCGACGACTGCCCGCGGCTGCGCAATGCCCTGCTCCATTTCGCCACCGAGGAGCTGCGGCTGGCCCAGGACCACATGGTTCTGCTTGGCCGCAAGAGCGCGACGGAGAAGCTGGCGTCCTTTCTTCTCCACCTGGCGCGCCGCCACGCGCGGGACGGCAGGACGACCGAGCCAATGCAGGTGCCGCTGCCGATGACGCGAGGCGACGTCGCCGACCATCTCGGCCTGACCACCGAAACGGTCAGCCGCACCCTCACACAGCTCCGCGCCACCGGCGCAATCGATATTCCCAGCCTGCGCAGCGTCACCGTGCTGCACCCCGGCGCCCTCGCCGCGCTCGCCGACGGCGGCTAGGTGGTGTACTCACAAGGGCGTCATCCCGGACGCGACTTTCCTCCAAATCTTTGATTTGGCGAGGAAAGTCAGTGATCCGGGAGCCATGGTCCGGCAGCGAGGCGGTGGGTAAATAGATCCCGGATCGCAAGGCTCGCCACCCGAAAATCACAGATTTTCGGGCTCACCTAACGTCCGGGATGACGACGGACCAAATAGTGAGTCCACGACCTAGTCTTCGGCCGCCTCGGCGTGCGCCACTGCCTTGCGCATGAGCGTGGGCAGGCCCAGATCGCCGAGCTGGTCGCGGCGCACCCAAAGGCCGGCGTTCGTCGCGTCGCCCTTGGCCGCGGTGCCGACCCAAACGGCCAATTCTAGATGGAAATGGGTAAAGGTATGGCGGACAACCCCCGGCAGGGGCCGCCAATCCGCGGACACGGGCGCCGCCGCACGCGCCTCGGCCGGCGGCCAATCGGTCTCGCGCCAGTCGGTGCTGGGTAATTCCAGCATGCCGCCAAGCAACCCGCGCGGCGGGCGGCGGCGCAGCAGGACCGCGCCGTCCGGCCCCTCGATCCAAAAGGCGACTCCCCGCCGGGTCGGACGCAGGGCCTTCGCCGCCTGGCGGGGCAGGGTATCGGCGATTCCCGCCGCCCGCCCGGCGCAATCTTTCGCCAGCGGACAGACGTCGCAGCGCGGCCCCCGGGGCAGGCACACGGTCGCCCCCAGGTCCATCATCGCCTGGGCGAAATCCCCGTAGCGGAAATCCGTGTGGAAATCCTTTGGCGAATCGGCGGGCAAAAGCCCCGCCGCCAGGGCGCGCACCTCGGCCTTGGCGGCGGGCAGCGGCGTTTCCACGGCGAACAGGCGGGCGATCACCCGTTCCACGTTGCCGTCGACGACACTGGCCCGCCGGCCGAAGGCGATGGCGGCGATCGCCGCCGCCGTATAGGGTCCGATGCCGGGCAATTGGCGGAGCCGCGCCTCGTCATCGGGAAAGACGCCGGCGAAATCGGCCCGGATGACTTGGGCACAGCGGTGCATGTTGCGGGCCCGGGCGTAATAGCCCAGGCCCGCCCAAGCATCCAAAACCGCCTCCACCGGTGCCGCCGCGAGATCCGCAACCGTGGGCCAGCGCTGTAAAAAGGCGCGGAAATAGGGCCCGACGGTCGCTACCGTCGTCTGCTGCAACATGATCTCGGATAGCCAGACCCGATAGGGCTCCGGGCGCTCAGCGCCGCGCGCCCGCCATGGCAGAACGCGCCCATGCCGGTCGTACCAGGCCAACAGGCGCCGAGCCAACAGGCCGACGCGTCTTGGCGCCGGCGATCTCCGGCGATCCAGGGTTGTTCCCTTGCTCATCCCCTCCTCTATACTCTCCCCGCTCGATACGGGATACTTTCGCCTCGGCAATCCGGGAAGACGGCACGACACGATGGCTGGAGACGACACCGCGGACGGAACGCCGGCACGGCCACGGGTGGGGAACCGCGCCCGGCGCGGCGGCATGCGGGCCCTGGCCGCGACACTGCCGGCAATCACCCGGCGGGCGCTGGGCCGGCGCGGATTCGCCGAAGGTGGCCTGATCGCCGATTGGCCGAGTATTGTCGGCGCCGCCATCGCCACCCGCTGCCAGCCGGTAAAGCTCTCCCTGGCCCGCCCCGGCCGCCGCCAGGACGGCGCCCTGATGCTCCGCGTGGAGCCTGGATTTGCGCTGGAACTGCAGCATCTCACGCCGCAGATCATCGAGCGGGTCAATGGCCACTACGGGTATGCCGCCATCGCGCGCCTGACCTTACAGCAAGGGCCGCTTGGCGCCGCGCGGCGCCGGCCGCCGGCACCCAAGCGTCCGTTGGGCGCCGCCGAGGAAGCCGAGTTGCAGCAGCAGGTGGCCACGGTCGAGGACGAGGAGCTGCGCGGCGCCTTGGAACGCCTGGGCCGCGCCCTGCGCCAGCGCGCCGACCGGTGACGGCGGAGATACCGGGCCGGTGCCCCACTCCCGCCACACGATGCCGCTGTAATGGCCTATCGATGGCTGAAAAGCAGCCTTCATCCGGCGTCGGGCACCGGTGCGTCCGGCGTTGAAATGACGCAACGACAGCGCTTGTGAATCGACTGTCTCCTGAGTAGCATGCACAACATATGGTAGGTCACGATATGAAACGTCGGCAGATACTGTTGGGTTCTCTCGCCGTGACGGCATTGGCCGTTCCGCTCGTCGGCGGCCTTGCCGGATCGGCGTGGGCGCAATCCGCGGAGATCTTTCCGGACGACCGGATGCTCGGCGCGGCCGATGCGCCGCTCACCATCATCGAGTATTCCTCGCTCACCTGTCCCCATTGCGCCGCCCTGCACGGCGACGCCTTGCCGCGCATCAAGGAAACCTGGATCGCCGATGGCCGGGCCCGGCTGGTGTACCGGCACTATCCTCTCGACGGGCTGGCCTTGCGAGCCGCGGCGGTAGCCAACTGTATCGATGGCGACCGCTATTTTGCCTTTCTAGACCTGCTCTTTCAGAATCAGGACCGCTGGGCCAGGGCCGAGGACCCGGTGCAGGCGCTGGGCCAGATGGCGCGCCTTGCCGGCATGAGCCAGGGACAGTTCGAGAGCTGCGTCGGGGACGAAGCCGAAATGGACAAGATCCTCGCGCGCGCCCAGCACGGCAGCAAGACGTTCGGGGTGGAATCGACGCCGACCATGATCGTGAATGGCCGCAAGGTCGAGGGCGCCCGCAGCTTCGAGGAATATGACGAGCTATTCGCCAAGATCGCGGCGGAATCGTAACCGGCAAGACGAAAAGGGATCGAGCAAACGTGGTACGCTTTACCAAGCTGCAACTGACCGGCTTCAAGTCGTTCGTCGATTCGACGGAACTGCTGGTCGAGCCCGGCGTGACCGGCAT
>JAJFGI010000332.1 GCA_021776215.1 Kiloniellaceae bacterium
CAGCGTATTGCGGGACGGTCAGTGGTCTGGCCCACTGCACTTCCGTCACATGCAAACCGGCGCGGCCATTCCTGTTTCGTACAATGTATTTCGTATCGATGATCCGGAAACAGGAGAGCCAACTCAGTTCGCGACGGTGACCCGTGACCTCACCAAACAAAAGGAAGTCGAAGCGCACCGCGAGCTGCTGCTCGCCGAGCTAAACCACCGTGTCAAGAACACGCTCGCGACAATTCAAGCGCTGGTTTCCCATACCTTGCGGCATTCCCCGGACATGGAGTCATTCCGAGAGGCAATCGTCGGTCGTCTTTTCGCCATCGCCAGTGCGCACGACATCTTATCCAAAAACGATGATGATCGCGCCAGCCTAAAGAGGCTCGTCGCGAAACAAGTTGGTCCGTACGCGAAAATCGACGGTATTCGCCTGAGATTGGACGGGCCGCCCGTCGCTCTTGAGGCTACGGTTGCGCACGCCCTGGGGCTCATATTCCATGAGCTTGCGACCAATGCCTCGAAATACGGCGCACTCAAAGATCAGAACGGCAAGATCGCTATCGTCTGGAGAGATCTAAAATTGCCGGAAGGCGACTTCCTGGAAATCAATTGGATCGAAAAGGACGGCCCACCGGTAAGACCGCCGAAGCGAAAGGGCTTTGGCAGCCGCCTGATTGAGACCACCCTCTCCCATTCATTGGGAGGAGAAGCAAAGTTGCTTTATGATCCGGACGGATTGAAGGCGATGTTGCGTATTCCGATCGGGGCAGGCCATGACTAGGGACCGCCGGATCCTTGTCGTCGAAGACGAACCGCTCATCGCCATGGATATCGAAGCCGAGCTTACGAGCCGTGGCTGGGAGGCCGTGATCTGTGTTGGAACAGCGTCGGCTGCGCTCAAACTTTTGGACACCGAAGAGATCACTGCGGCCGTGCTCGATATCAATCTGCGGGGCTCCAAGTCATTCCAGATCGCCGACGTGTTGGAACGGCGAAATATTCCCTTTCTGTTTCTATCGGGGGACAGTGGGGAATCGCGGCCAGATGACCTAAAAGGACGGCCGTTACTGTCGAAGCCGATCAACTATCAACACTTGCACACCGTACTCGATCACGAGGTGAATAAGCGCACCTAAACCTGTCGAGGGACGGTAGGCTGGGAGGCCTCACGGCGGCACGCCGCTCGGCCCCCATCACCGGTCGAAACCGGCCTGTTGGTTATTTCTGGACTTCAAAATCCACGGCCACCGGCGTCATGTTCTCCCCGTTGATCGGCACGAGATCCTGCGGACACGCGGACATCGCAACGATGCAGTCCATCTCGGCCCGCAGGACAACCTGGTCGCCGGGTTTCGAGACGGTCGCCTTCCAGTCGATCCCCCAATCCTTGTGGACCGGAATATTCATCCAGACGTTGAAGGGCTGAGGGACCTCCGGGACGGTCATCCCGATCGCCATCATCGCCATGCGCAGGTTGTCCGAACAATTGTCGTGGTAGTCGCTCACCCCGAGCGCGATGTAGCGGAACAGGTCGCAGGCCGCGATCAGCGTGTCGTGCACGCCGGGCGAGGTGTCTTCGAGCAGCGTCAGGATCGGCCGCCGGCGATTGGTGACCAACTCGTCTCCCGGCACCGGCACCACCCGGTTGATCCAGCCGCGCGCGTGCGGCCAGGATAGGTATTCCGAGCGGTTGGCGGCGCTGAAGGCCCAGGTGTCGCAGACCTGGGTGCCGTGGGTGTTGATGATGCGGATGGATTGACCCTTGGCCACCCGGACCGCCCGGCCCTGGCGGGCCGGAACGGTGTAGCGGCGGCCAAGCTCTGGGGTGCCGTCCGGCGAGATCGGCGAGACGAGCGTCGGGTTTGTCCCGCAGGGCGTGGCGTTGTCGCACGGGTTGTCGTAGACGGCTGTGATATCCATGAGAGTCACTTTCACTTTGTTGGTCCGGCAGGCGGACGACCGTTAGATCGACCGCTCCCGCCAGGTGTTGAGGAATTGTTTGAGACGTACACTTCGGGGGGCGGTCAGGACGTCGGCCGGAGCCCCCTGCTCGACGATGCGGCCCTCGTCCATGAAGACCACCCTGTTGGCGACGTGCGCGGCGAATCCCATCTCGTGGGTCACCACCACCATCGTCATGCCGTCCGCGGCAAGCTGTCGCATGACGGAGAGGACCTCGCCGACCAGTTCGGGATCGAGCGCCGAGGTTGGTTCGTCGAACAGCATCACGCGTGGCTGCAAGGCCAGGGCGCGGGCAATGGCGACGCGTTGTTTCTGCCCGCCGGATAGCTGCCCCGGATACTGCCGCGCCTGGCCTTGGAGACCGACCTTGCGCAGGGCGTCGAGGCCGGCCTCATCGGCCTGTGCGCGGCTCATCCGCTTGACCACGCGCAAGGCCTCGGTGACGTTGCCCAGCGCCGTCATGTGCGGCCACAGGTTGAAGTGCTGGAAAACCATGCCGAGGCAGGCGCGCACCTCGTTGATCTCTCGCTCGCCGCTCAGGCGGCGAGGCCCGTCGCCCTCGCGATAACCGAGAAGCCGGCCCTCGATGCGCACCTCGCCCTCGTCATAGATCTCAAGGAACGCAATGCAGCGCAGGAGCGTGCTTTTACCGGAGCCGGACGGGCCGATCACGCAAACCACCTCCGACGGCTGCACCTGCAGATCGATGCCGCGCAACACCTCGACATCTCCGAAGCGTTTGGCCAGGCCGCGCACCTCGATCGGCAGGGCGGTCGCGTCGGCGAGCTTGGGCCCGGCGTTGGCCCCGGATCGAGTCTCATACATGGCGCACCCGTCGCTCGATCCACCGTCCGGACCATGATATGGCCTCGATGAGCAGCCAATAGAGCAGTGCCACGGCGAGAAACGGCTCGACGACGGCAAACGTTTCGTTGGCCATCTGCATGGAGTTCTTGGTCAGCTCGGCAACGGTGATGATCGACAGCACCGCGGATTCCTTGACCAGGATGATGCCCTGGTTGACCGACGGCGGCACGATAAGACCGAGCATCTGGGGGATCTGAATCCGGCGGACGATGTGCCGGCGGCGCAAACCAACCATGCGCGCCGCCTCGATCTGCCCGGTCGGTATCGATTCGAAGCCGGCGCGGAAAATTTCGGCGAAATAGGCCGCGCCGTAGAAACCGAGGCCCAGGACGCCGACAGGTTCCGCGTCGAGCACCAGGCCGAAGGACGGCCCGCCATAGTACAGCAGGAACAGGATCACCAGGATCGGCGTGCCGCGCATAACCTCGACGTAAAGGCGCGCCATGGCGCGCACGATCATTAGCCGGGCGCCGAGCAGCAGCGCCAGGACAAGCCCAAATGCGAACGCGATCAGGCTGGCCAGCGCGCAGACCCGGACCGTGGTGACGAGCCCGGCCAGGAGAAGCGGCCCATAGCGGGCAATCATGTCGGTGTCGATCATGCGTGCGCTCCGGAAACCGCCAGGCGCGACTCCATGCGCCGGCCGACCTGGGCCACGACGAGGTTGATCGCGAGATAGATCGCTCCGGCGATCAGATAGATCTCCAAGGGCTTGAAGGTGGTCGAGGCGATCTGCTGGCTGCGCCGCATCAGTTCGGTGACCGCGATGACGGACACCAGCGACGAATTCTTGACGATTATGATCGTCTCATTGATCAGCGGGGGCAGCACCAGGCGGAACATCTGCGGCACCAGGATACGCCGCCGGATCGTCCACTTGCCGATGCCGAGCATGCGCGCGGCCTCGATCTCCCCGCGGGGGATTTCCATGAGGCCCGCCCGGTAGATCTCCGCTTGAAAGGCGGCGGTGTTGAGCGACAGCGCGATCACCGCCGCGACGACGGGGGGAACCTCCAGGCCCAGCTGCGGCAACAGGTAGAAGACGATCAGCAGCTGAACGAGAATCGGCGTGCCGCGCCAGAAGCTGCGGTAGAGACCGCACACGGCGCGCCGCGGCGCCCTTTCGGACAGAAGGCCGAAGGCAAGGCCGAGCCCCAGGGCCATGCCGATGGCTATGGCAATCCCCGAGATAGCGACCGTCATCACCGCGCCGTTAAGCAGGACGCGATGGTTGTTGACAAGGATCTCGAACATCTACGGGCCCTTCCGGCGCCGTCGGGCCCCTCCGTATCGGCGGCGCGGACCCGACGTCGGTGCTCCTACTCCGTCGGTACCGGAAGTTCGTCAGACGGCAGTTCCATCACGTCACCGAACCACTTCTTTTGCAGCTCGGCGAGCGTGCCATCCTTGTTCAGGCGCCGGATCTGCTCATCCATGAAGACATTGAGAGCGTGGCTATCATCATCCTTGCGTCCCGCCCACGAGAAATATTTCTTGGGCCCGAAGGTGGGCAGCACGACTTCGAAGACGTCGGGACGTTGGCGCGCCGCCTCAAGCTGGTTGGGCAGGCTGTTCACCACGGCGGCCAGGCGGCCCGCGGCGAGATCGGCATAGGCCTCGCCGAAATCGACATAGGTTCGTATGTCGGAAACCGGCGTCCCGGCCGCTTTCAGTTGGCCGGCGAATGTTTCCAATGCCTGCAGCTGGGCCGAGCCCGCCTGAGACCCGACGATCTTTCCGGCGATACCCTCGGGGGCGGTAATGGACTCGTCGCCCTTGCGCTTGATAACCGCCATCGTCGCATCGGCGATGGGCAGGCTGAGGTAGTAGGTTTGGTAGCGCTCCGGGGTGACGGTGACCGAGGTCACCACGTAGTCGAAGCGTTCGGCCGCCAGCCCGGGCAGGATGCCCTGCCAGGGCAGGTCCAATTGATCGAGGGTGACCCCCGGCAACTCCTTCATCACATGCACCATGATGTCGGACGAGTAACCGACGATCTTGCCGTCTTCCACAAACTCGAAGGGCGGAAACCGCGCTTCGGTCCCCACGACAAAGGTTTTGCGCTCCTTAATCTTCTCGAGCAGGTCCGCCTGCGCCGGGCCGGTCGGACCGACCGACAGGGCCAGCGCCAAAGCGGCTCCCAGTGCCAGGGCACCTGCGGAACGGCGGATGGCCCATGCAGCGTGTCGCATCTGATTCCCTCCTGTGGCACCGGATCGCGCCGCGGCCGCCAGGCCCGCGGGCCGCCGCCTCCGGAAAAGGAATAAAAGCATGCAACGCCGCTCCAATAATATAGCGACATATGAATACTCAGATCAGAAATCTTGATATAATGCACACGAGCCTAGCTCGGAGGTCGCGGGAGATGCGCCTGTCACCATCGGACATCAAGGCCCTGACGGTGTTTCGCACGATCGTCGAGCACAAGGGCTTTCTCGGCGCCCAGGTGGCACTGGGCCTGTCGCAGTCGGCGGTGAGTTTCCACGTGAAATTGCTGGAGGAGCGGCTCGGCTACCAATTGTGCCGCCGCGGCCGGGCCGGCTTCTCGCTGACCGACAGGGGGGCCATCGTCTATGAGCGCTCGAAGCCGCTTGTCGCGGCAATGTCAGCCTTTGAAAGCGAACTCGGCGAGTTGCGGGCGAAGGTCACGGGCACGCTCCGCATCGGCGTTGTCGACAACACGATCACCGACCCGGACCTGCCGATCCAGGACGTGATCCATGACTTCCTGCGCAAGTCCGACGGCGCCCAGTTTGAGATTTCGATAGCCGAGCCCGAGCAACTTCTCGCCGAGATCGGCAGCAGTGGCATCGACATTGCCCTGTTGCCGGAAACGCATCGCTACAAGGGGCTCAACTACACCCGCTTCTTTGAGGAAGTGCATTCCCTCTATTGCAGCCGCCGCCACCCGCTTTTCGATCTGCCGCGCTCGCGGATCACCCCCGAGACGATCCGGGACCACCGCTTCGTGGTGCGGCGGTATACCCAGTTGCAGGAGCTGCAGCATTACGCGGGGGCGCCGGTGGGCGCCCATGTCTCAAACATGGAAGCCCAGGCGATGTTTATCCTGAGCGGCCATTTTATCGGATACCTGCCCGACCACTACGCCCGACGCTGGATCGAAAGTGGCGACCTCAAGCCGCTTCTGCCGGAGACGACGCGCATCCATTCCCCCTTCTTCGTCGTAACCCGGCTAATGGCGCGCCGCCCGCTGTTGATGCGCGCCTTCCTCGCCGAACTCGCGTCCCATTCGTCCAGACGCGCCGATCTCGCCTTCTGAAGGGGCTCCCCCTCACCTCGCCGCCCTGGCGCCTTTCGCCGCCCCACCGACCGGCTTCACCGAGACGGGCTCGGCGTAGTAGGGCAAGCGGTCGATGCGCGGGGTGTGGGAGCCGTCGTCGATGCACGCCTTGACGTGGGCGGCGATCTCTTCCATGGGGGCGAACCAGACCTTGCCCTTCTTCAGCATGTACTCGATCAGCTTGACCACTTCGAGCCAGCGCGCCAAGCGTCCGGTGCAGAACGGATGCCAGACGCCGACGAACAGGCCGCCGTACTCCCACATGGCGTCGAACTCCTGTTTGAACACGTCGATGCCGGCGGAGGCCGATTTGATCGGCATCATGTAGTCCAGGTCCATGGACTGGAC
>JAJFGI010000333.1 GCA_021776215.1 Kiloniellaceae bacterium
CCGGAGCTGCCCGGCCGCCGCCCGAGCGGGTCCTGGCCGTTGCCGGGACGAACCCCCATCTGACCCGAACCACGCTCGGCGGCCTGACCCATCTGCTCCATGAACTGTTCGGCCATGCTCTGCATGCCCTGCTGCAACTGATCCATGGCGCGGGTTTGCGGCGGCACGGCATCGCCGGGCCGGTCGCCTTGCAGGGCATCGCGGGCATCGCGCATGGATTGTTCGGCGCGGCCCAGGGGGCGCGGGATCTCGCCCAGCGCGTCGCCCATGCGGCGCATCATTTCGCCAAGCTGCCGGCGCAGCCGGTCCTGGCTCTGCGCATCCTCTCTGTTCTGTTGCGATTCTGACGACTTGTCGTCGCCGCTCGGGCCGCGCTTCAGGGCCCGTTGATAGCTGCGGTCGAGCAACTCCTGCTGCTCGCGCATGAGCGATTCCATGTCCTGCAGCATCTTGAAGGCGTTGCGGCCGTTGTCGTCCTGGCCGGGGGAAAAGGGGTTGGCACGCAAGTTCTCGAGCATGTTCTGCAACTGGGAGAGCATGTCGCGCGCGGCATCGCGGGCACCGCTGCGGGCCATCTCCCGGGCTTGGTCGATCATCCGCTGCAACTCGTCGCTGGGCAGGATCTGCGCGTCGGGGGGCAGGGGCTGAGGTTCGGCCCCGCCGGCAAGCTGGTCGCGCATCTGCTCGGCCAAGGCTTCGAGAAAACGATCCAGCGCCTGCTGCAATTCGTCCATCAAGCGCTCGATCTCGGCGTCCTCGGCGCCGCGCGCCAGGGCATCCATCAGCGCCTTCTGCACCTCGCGCAAATCGCGCTCGGCGACCGCCAGGTCGCCTTCCTCGATGTGCAGGGCGGTCTCCCAGAGAAGCTGCTGCACCTGTGGCACGGCGCTTGGGGCGGCGTCGTGAATCAGCCGCCGCTCCGCCGAGCGCAGGGCAAGCGCGACGATGGTGTCGTTGAAGTAGTGGTCCGGCTGGTCATAGATATCGCTCAACGCCCGGGCCACCGGCAGCCGCCCCTCGGGATTGAGGGTCAGCTGCTTGCGCAACTCCACCAGGGCGCGGGCGATCGGGTGATTGAAGATGCGTTCCGGCAAGACGGTGCGCACGGCGTCGCTTGTCCCCTGCTGGCCGATGCCATCCTCGGCGACGAGCTGGATGGTCACCGCCAGACCGGCCCACGGGTGGGGGGTCAGGTCGTGGTAACTGGTGCCGTCCGCCTGTTTCAGATCGCTGCCGGGCAAGGCCAGCTCGACGTCCAGCGGCGGTACGTCCGTATCGTCGAGGCGCTGAATTCTGGCAAGAACCGATTTCAGGCCATAGTCGTCCTGGGCCTCGTAGTCGAGACGCAAGGCGGCCCGTTCGCTGCGCGCCGGAGGGGCCAGGAACTCGATGCGGGGAGCTTCGTCGGGCAGCAGGACCAGGGGCCACTCCGCCAGGGTCGCCTCGTTCTGCATCACCGCCAGGCGATCGCCGGAGGTGACTTCCGTGCTGACTTTATAGGCATCCGCCGCGACGTTAGCGAAATCTGTCCGGCTGTCGCCAACCACCAGGGCCGGAACGCCGCGCCCACCCTGTACCTGGGCGAGAATCGTGCTGCCCGTGGCGATCGTCAGCGGCTCCCGGCTGCCCGCGGTGGCGTTGAGGAACAACGGCGGCAGCCCGGTATAGGCCGGCGGATTGACCCAGACATCGACGGTGGCCGGCGGTGCCGCGGCGAAGACGGCCAAATCCGGCCGCACGGCGCGGCCCAGCCGCTCCGACCAGTCCTCGCGGCCGGCGACGAGGGCGACAACGAGGACGAGACCCAGGGCCGCGCGCAGCGCCACCGGATCGACCGTGGCCAGGCTGGCGCGTGGTAGCCGCAGCCGCAGCCGCGCGATCTGCGCCCGCACCCGCTGCCGATGCAACGCCCAGAGGCGCACGGACTCGGGATCGCCGGTCCCCGCTGCCGGGGAATCTTCCAACATCTCGAGCGGCCGGTGGGGCAAGCCGCTGTCCCGTTCCAGGCGGCGGCGGGCCTGCTGCCGCGACGGCCAGCGGAGGCGCGAGACCGCCAGGTAAAGCGACGCCGCCACGGCGAGCGCAAACGCGGCGAGCGTCAGGCCGTGCAGCCAACCGGGCAAGGCAGGCAAGATGTCGAACAAGGCGGCGGCGATGAACAGGCCGGCGATGCCGAGCGTGGGCCATGCGGCGGGCCACAGCCGCTCCCACGTCAATGCCCCTCGGGCCAACGCCACGAGCACGGACAGCCGTCGCGGCTGTGCCGGACGCGACGTGGGCTCGGGTGTCACCGTCCGCTCCGCGCCCGCGCGCCGAGCGCGGCTTTGCTGGCGACCACGATGGGCTCGACATCCTCGCCGTCGGCCGGCTTCAGCCACGGGGGCAGGCTGTCCCGGGCGATCATCTCGGCGACATCCAGCCGCGGCCGAACCACGGCATAGTCGCTGCCGCGCACCAATACCTCCGGCGCCGGCGGCCGGCAGTTGTAGCTGGACGCCATGACCGCGCCATAGGCGCCGGCTGAGCCGAAGGCCAGCAGATCGCCGCCGGCCAGCGGCGGCAAGTCGCGCTGGCGAGCGAAGGTGTCGGTGGATTCGCAGACCGGGCCGACCACGTCGACCGGTGCCCGCGCCGCATTGGCCGCCGGCTCGCGCACCGGCACGATCTCATGCCAGGCGTCATAGAGCGGCGGCCGGATCAGATCGTTCATCCCCGCATCGACGATGACGAAGCGCCGCGCCGCGCCGTCCTTCACATAGAGAACGCGGGTGACCAGGATGCCCGCGTTACCCACCAGGTAGCGGCCCGGTTCGAAAATCAGGTCCGCCTCCAAACCGGCGGTCAGCTCGCGCACCAAGCCGGCGTAGGCGGCCAGGTCCGGCGGTGTTTCATCCCGGTAGGTAATCCCCAGGCCGCCGCCGAAATCCAACCGGCGCAAGGGCAGCCCGGCGGCGCGCAAATCGCCATAGAGATCGATCAAGCGGCTAAACGCCGCCCGGTACGGGGCGGTGTCGGTGAGCTGCGAGCCGATATGAACCGCCAACCCCTCGACCGACAGGCCCGGCAGGGCGGCGGCGTGCGCGATGACCGGGCGCACGTGGCCCAGATCGATGCCGAACTTATTCTCCGCCTTGCCGGTGGAGATGTTCTGGTGGGTGCGCGCATCCACGTCCGGATTGACGCGCAGGGCGACCGGCGCCCGCATCCCCTTGCCGTGCGCCACCTGCGACAAAAGCTCCAACTCGGGCAGGGATTCCACATTGAACTGCAGGATGCCCGCGTCCAGGCCGGCGGCCATCTCGGCGGCCGTCTTGCCGACCCCCGCGAAGACGATGTTCTGCGCCGGCACGCCGGCGGCCAGCGCGATCTGTAATTCGCCGCTCGAGACCACGTCGGCACCCGCCCCCAGGCGCGCCAAGGTGCGCACCACCGCCAGGTTGCCGTTCGCCTTGAGGGCATAACACACGGTGGCCGGCAGGCCCGACAAGGCGTTGGTGAAATCCGTGTAGGCGGTCTCGATGGCGGTCGCCGCGTAGCAGTAGAACGGGGTCCCGACGGCCTCGGCCAGCGCC
>JAJFGI010000334.1 GCA_021776215.1 Kiloniellaceae bacterium
GGATCTGCAGAAGGCGGAAGGCAAGACCATCATCATGGTCGAGCAGAATGCAAAGAAAGGCCTAGAATTCGCTGATATCGGCTACGTTTTAGTCTCCGGCGAGGTCGCGATGGCGGGCCCGGGCAGCGACCTGCTCGAAGACCCGCAAGTCGGCCGCCTGTTCCTCGGCGGCTAGATCGCGGCCGGTCTCGACCGGACGTCAAGCCGTCGAACGGCCACCGGAGGTGACCATGACCCTGCCGCCCTTTCAGACCTTGTACTTCGAAGACTTGAGCGTGGGCATGACCGAAACCTACGCCAAGACGGTCAAGTCGTCGGACGTGGTTGGATTTGCGGAAATCACCGGCGACCGGAACCCTATTCATCTTTCGGAGCACTTCGCCGCGAAGACTCCGTTCAAGGGCCGCATCGCTCACGGCCTCTACACCGCCAGCCTGCTCTCGGCCTTGATCGGCACGCGGTTACCGGGTCCCGGCGCCATCTATGTCTCGCAGACCTTGAGATTTCTCGCGCCGGTGAAGATTGGCGACACCGTCGAGGCCATCGTCGAGGTCGCCGAGCTAAACAAGCAGAGGCGAAGGGTTAAACTGTCCTGCAGATGCATGGCGGGAGATACCGTCGTCCTCGAGGGCGAAGCCATTGTGCAGGTCCCCCGTCGCCCATCGGATTGACTGGCATTCCAGGGCGCGTTGTTCTTGACACGGTCATTGCCAGTCACCACGTTCACCGCTCTCATCGGGGAACCAAAGACAGAACCAAGATGAAGTGGCGCGGCCGCAGGCAGAGTTCGAACATCGAAGATCGGCGCACCGGCGGTGGCGGGTTCCGGCGGATCGGTATTCCTATGGGACTGGGAAACCGCCGCATTGGCCGCGGCGCCGGGGTCGGCGGTATTGGCCTCGTTGCCGTGGTGGTTATCGCGATGCTTCTTGGCGTTGATCCCGGGGAGATACTGACCGGTATCCAGGGGCCGGACGGTGGTGCGCCGGTTTCTCGTTCTGCCCCGCAGCCGGGGACTGATCCTCAGCGCGATTTCGTGGCGGTCGTTCTGGCCGATACCGAAGAAGTCTGGCGCAACGTGTTCGATGAGCAAGTCGGCCAATCCTATCGCGAGCCGGCGCTCGTACTTTTCGCCGATGGCGTTCGCTCTGCCTGTGGATACGCCGGATCGGCCGCCGGGCCGTTTTATTGCCCCGGCGATCGGAAAGTGTACCTGGATCTCGATTTCTTTCGCACACTCAAGAACCGTTTCGGAGCGCCCGGCGATTTCGCCCAGGCCTATGTCATCGCCCACGAGGTCGGCCACCACGTCCAGACCCTTTTCGGGATCTCGCAGCAAGTCGGCGAGGCCCGCGCGGGCCTGCCCGAAGCCCAGGCGAACGCCCTGTCGGTGAAACTGGAACTGCAAGCCGATTGCTACGCCGGGATCTGGGCCAACCATGCTGAAAAAACCATCGGAATCCTGGAAGAAGGCGATATCGAAGAAGCCCTCGGTGCCGCCAGCGCCATTGGTGACGATACCTTGCAGCGGCAGGCACGCGGCGATGTCGTGCCCGATTCTTTTACCCATGGCAGTTCCGACCAGCGACAACGCTGGTTCTGGCGCGGATTGCAAGAGGGACGGCTCGCAGCTTGCGACACATTTAATACCGACTCCTTGTGAGAAAACTATTTTTCGCCTCCGGGCCGATGCCCGGACCGAAGCGCTTGTCCGGGGGGCGGGCGCAGGCTAGCATCCGCCCATGAACCTCTCCGGCGAACACCGCATCGAAGCCCCGCGCGAGACCGTGTGGGCTGCCCTGAACGATCCGGAGGTGCTCAAGCAGTCGATCCCCGGCTGCGAGCACTTGGAGAAGACATCGGACACCGAATTCAATGCGACCGTGAAAGCCAAGGTGGGGCCGGTATCGGCCAAGTTCGCCGGTGTCGTGCGCCTGTCCGACATGGACCCGCCCAACGGCTACACGATTTCCGGCGAGGGCAAAGGCGGGGCCGCGGGCTTCGCCAAGGGCGGCGCCAAGGTGCGGCTGGACGAGGACGGCGCCGGCACCGTCCTGCACTACGACGTCAATGCCCAGGTGGGCGGCAAGCTGGCCCAGATCGGCTCCCGTCTCATCGACGGGACGGCGCGGAAACTGGCCGGCGAGTTCTTCGACAATTTCGCCGCCGCCGTCGCCGGCCCTGCGCCGGCCCCGGCAGCTGGGGAGCCTGCGGTTCCCGTCGCCCCGGTCGCCGATAAAAAAGCCAAACCCGGACTACCGCAAAGTGTCTGGGTGACGGGAATCATCATTGTCGTTTTGATTCTGTTGGCCATATTCGCGCTCAAATAAGCGGTGCGGCGGACGGACGGCGCGGGAGCCCTCTTGACCTGATCCCGGCGCCGCCACAAACTGTTACCAAGAATTGCGTTGCCCGACCGGCACAGCGCGCAGCCAATGTTGTGCGGGGGTGAGACGCGAATAATGAGTCCGGCCCCGCAGGGACCGGACCGTCAGCAAAGGGAGGCTCAGTCCATGCCCACCGTTTCCATGACCGTGAACGGGCGGCCGGCGACCGGCGAGGTCGAGGGGCGCACGTTACTGGTGGAGTTTCTCCGCGAAAACCTGGGGCTGACCGGCACGCACGTGGGCTGCGATACCAGCCAGTGCGGCGCCTGCGTCATCCACCTGGACGGCAAGTCGGTGAAAAGCTGCACCCTGCTGGCCATGCAGGCGGACGGCGCCGAGGTCACCACCATCGAGGGCCTGGCCAGCAACGGCACCCTGCACCCGGTGCAGGCGGCGTTCAAGGAGCACCATGGCCTGCAATGCGGCTTCTGCACGCCGGGCATGGTCATGAGCGCCGTGGATCTGCTGAGCCGCAACGCCAATCCGAGCGAGCCCGAAATTCGCGAGTGGCTGGAAGGCAACATCTGCCGCTGCACCGGCTACCACAATATCGTGAAGGCCATCGGGGCCGCCGCGCAAGCGACGAAAGGGTAGAACGATGCCGGACACAGGGTCAGCGACAGGAATCGGCGCCAGCGTTCGCCGCAAGGAGGATTTTCGCTTTCTCACGGGCAAGGGCCG
>JAJFGI010000335.1 GCA_021776215.1 Kiloniellaceae bacterium
CAGGGCAGCATTAATGGCGCCGCTCTTGCCGATGGCCAGGGTTCCCACCGGCACCCCGGCGGGCATCTGGACAATCGAGAGCAGGCTGTCGAGACCGTTTAGGGCCTGGCTTTCCACCGGCACGCCGAAGACCGGCAGGGCGGTCTGCGCCGCCACCATACCCGGCAGGTGGGCGGCGCCGCCGGCGCCGGCGATGATCGCCTTGAGGCCGCGCTCACGGGCGCCGGCGGCGTAATCGGCTAGGCGTTGCGGCGTGCGATGCGCCGAAACGATGCGCTTTTCATAGGGAATGCCGAGGGCCTCGAGGGTTTCCGCCGCGTGGCGCAGGGTCGCCCAATCGGACTGGCTGCCCATGATGATGCCGACGAGGGGGCGGTTTTCTGCCATGCACGGGTACTTTCGCGGTCGTCCGGGGCGCCTCAAGGGGCGGCATTATCGGGACAAGCCCCAGGACGCGCAAGGGCGGGCGACGGGGCCTCAGCGCCCCCGAGGGCGCCGGGGCCATCGGTGTCAACAATCCCTTTACCATACATCCCTAGTGTCTCAGGCACGTGCCGACTATTCCGGTCGGCGGTAGGACGCGGGAAAGCTATGCGAATTCGGAGAGGAAGCGCGGCGCCGGCACCCGGCGCCCTGGCGCCGACAGGCCAATCGCCGGCCTCGGAACGCCCGAGCAAGGCCGCCGAGACGGGCGCCACCGCTCCAGCGTCGGACATGGCCACTTTGGCGGGGATTCCGCCGTCGCAACTCACGCCGCAGGTCAGCGCCGCCATCGGCATGCTGATGGCCGAGGTACAAAAACTGCGCGATGATCTGGCCCAGTCCCGCAAGCGTATCGAGTTCCTGGAGACCCTCGCCGATCAAGATGCCTTGGCGCCGGTTCTGAACCGGCGGGCTTTTGTGCGCGAGCTGACACGCATGATCGCCTATGCCGAACGTTATGACGTCACCGGCAGCGTCCTGTATTTCGACATCGACGATATGAAGCTGGTGAACGACGACCTGGGCCACGCCGCCGGTGATGCGGTGCTGACCCGCGTCGCCGAGACCCTGCTGCGGGAATCTCGCGCCTCGGACGTGGTGGGGCGCCTGGGCGGCGATGAATATGCCGTCATCCTGACCCAGGCCGATGCCCAGACGGCGGCCGCGAAGGCCGCCTCCTTGGCCCAGGCGGTCGCCACCGAGCCGGTCGAGTGGCAGGGCCGGCAGTTGAACGTCACCTTGTCCTATGGCGTCCACACCTTCGCCGGCGGCGAGGCGGTGGAGCAGGCGCTGGATGCCGCCGACCGCGCCATGTACGCGCGCAAGCGCCGCCTCAGCGGCGATATCTGAGCAGACACTCAGGCAATGATGTCGGGGAGCAGCTCGCTCTCCAGTTGCAGGATCTGATCCTTGAGCAAAAGCTTGCGTTTTTTCAGCCGGGTAATCTGAATCTGGTTGAACGGCGCGCTCTCGGAAATGCGCGCGATGACGTCGTCGAGATCCCGATGCTCGCTTTTCAGTTCGGCGAGCCGTTGTCGCATTTGCTCGATCTCGACTTCGTCCATATCGGTGCAGACCGGAATAGATCGTTTATCTGTGGTCGCGGGATTGCGCAGCGCCGAGAGTATACCTCTGCCGACCAATTTTGGGGAGAAGGCACGCGCGCGACACCTTCCGCCGTTGCGCCGCCGCCGACTTTTCGGGAGACTGCTGGCGGGAAGGACACGAGATGGCTGAAATTCGACGTATCGGCATCCTGACAAGCGGCGGCGACTGCGCCGGCCTCAATGCCGCCCTGCGCGCCGTGGTGTACCGGGCGGTCGACGGCTATGGCTGGGAGGTGGTCGGCATTCACCAGGGGACCGCCGGCTTGCTGGCCCGTCCGGTGGACGCCGAGGTGCTGGAGAAATCGCAGTTTACCGGCATGTTGCTGCGCACCGCGGGGACCATTCTCGGCACCACCAACAAGGGCGATCCGTTCGACTATCCCCTTGCCGACGGCAGCCGCATCGATCGGTCGGAAGAGGTGATCGACGGCTACCGCCAGCTCGGCCTCGACGCCCTGATCGGCATTGGCGGTGACGGCAGTCTCGACATCCTGCGCCGGCTGGCCGTGCAGGGCGGGCTGAACCTGGTCGGCATCCCCAAGACGATCGACAACGATCTGGGCCATACCGAGGTTTCCATCGGCTATGCCACCGCCGTCAATGTCGCCACCGATGCCCTCGATCACCTGCAACCGACGGCGGCCAGCCATTCGCGCGTCATGGTCCTGGAGGTTATGGGCCGTGACGCCGGCCACATCGCGCTGAGTGCCGGTATCGCCGGCGGTGCCGATGTCATCCTGATCCCCGAGATCCCCTACCAGATCGCCCATGTGGCGGCCAAGATCGACGCCCTGAAACAGCAGGGCCGCAATTTCGCGTTGGTCATGGTCGCCGAGGCAGTCAAGCGCGAAGATGGGGAGCCGGTCATGCACACCCAGGCGAGCGGCGCCGTGACCTATGGCGGCATCGGCCACTACATCAGCGAGCGCATTTCCGAGATAACCGGCGCCGAGACGCGCATTACCGTCCTCGGCCACGTGCAGCGCGGCGGCATGCCGACGCCGCGCGACCGGCTGATGGCGTCGGTGTTCGGTGTGCACGCCGTCGATCTGGTGGCGCGCGGCGCCTTCGACCGCATGGTCGCCTGGACCGGCCGGCAGGTGGTCGATGTACCGCTGGCCGACGCGGTGGCCGGCTATCGCGCCGTCGAACCCGAAGGCGCCCTGGTGCGCACCGCGCGCGGCCTTGGCATCAGCTTCGGTGACCGGTGAGCTGCCATGGGTGGCCGGGACCAAGACTCGGGTAATCCGTTCTGGGATTTTTCCCTAAGCGTCTATGACCGTTCGGACGTGGCGGCGGCGTGCCTGGCCCTTCAGGATCGTCGCGGCGTCGACGTCAACATGATGCTCTGTTGCGCCTGGGCGGGCGGTCGCGGGCAAACGTTGTCGGCAGCCGATCTTGCCCGCCTTATAACAGTCGCGCGGCCCTGGCAGACGGAGGTGGTTGCGCCGCTCCGCGCGGTGCGCCGCCATCTGAAGGCGGCGGCGCCCGAGTTCGCACCCGAGTCAGCACCCGGACCCGCCATCGACCAACTGCGCGCCCGCCTCAAGGACGCCGAACTGGCGGCCGAGGCCGTTGAGCAGCGGATGCTGTTCGATGCCTTGGCTGGAACCGCCGCGCGCGGCACGCCCGCCGTCGCCGGCGCGAACATGGTCGCCTATCTGGAAATTCTGGACATCACACCCGACGCCACGGACGTGGCCGGTCTGGCCGCGATTCTGCGCGGGTGCTATCCGGACCTGCCGCCCCTGCAAGCGGTTTGGGCGGTGACCGGTTAAGCCGGCTCGTCGGGGCCCAGGCCGCGCCGGTGCGGCGGGGTATCGCCGGCCGGCTCGCCCCAGCGGCTGACCTTGCCGCTGTCCAGACCGAACAGGTCAAGGACCCGGCCGACCGTCTGATCGATGATGTCGTCGACACTGCGCGGGCCGCTGTAGAAAGCGGGCACCGGCGGGGCGATCATCGCGCCCATCTCGGAGAGCGCCAGCAGGTTGCGCAGGTGGCCCGTGTGCAGCGGGGTCTCACGCACCATGAGGACCAGGCGCCGGCGCTCCTTCAGCACCACGTCGGCGGCGCGGGTAAGCAAGTTGGACGTGACCCCGGTGGCGATCTCGGACATGGAGCGGATGGAGCACGGCGCCACGACCATGCCCAGGGTCGGGAACGAGCCGCTGGCGATTGCCGCGCCGACGTCGCCGGCCGGATACCAGACGTCGGCCAGAGCCTTGACCTGTGCCGCCTTGAGCGTGGTCTCGTGCGCCAGGGTCAGCTCCGCCGCTTTGCTCATGACCAGGTGCGATTCCACCGGCAGGGGCCTCAGGGCCTCCAGCAGGCGGATGCCGTAGACGACGCCGCTGGCGCCGCTGATGCCGACGATAAGACGATTCGCTCGGGCCATAGTCGTAGGATAATTTCCCTATTTCCGGCAGGCAAGATTGCAATGCCACGGAATCGTATGTAGCATATTTGTCATCGTCGATGGAAAGGAGGAGCTATATGACGGCGGATGAGCGTATCGACTCACTGCTTGTGAAACATGCCTCCCTCGAACGGGCGATTGACGAAGAAAGCCAGCGGCCGCATCCGGATGATCTTCGTCTGATCGAACTGAAACGCGAAAAGCTCCGAATCAAGGATGAAATCGCCCATCACCATGACTAGCCCTGGTGATCAGAGGAAGGCATTGCCCCGGCGCCGCCCCGCGCGGCAGCCAGAGGTAGGAGTTAAAGCAACCGCGTCTTGATGAAAATCTGGCGCGGTTTTGGTTTTATGACGGGTCCCGATCCGGGCCGATGGTAATGTCACGTCCGCTAGGTGGCCTATTATTGATGCTTCTCGCGACGCCGGCACTTTCAAAATTGCGTACAAGTTCATGCCCGGATTACGGCGAAGTAATCTTTCGTACATCTGGCTGTTATCCTGCCCGGCCCATATTGCCTGCTCGTAGCAACCCGATGTCGGGTCGCACGCTAAGACACGTCAGAGCAATGAGGAGAGGCAGATGAACAAACTACTCGCAGCTGTAACGGCTGCCGCGTTGATGCTGTCGGTCGGCGCCGCCTATGCCGCCGAGGCGAATGGCACCATCAAGGCAATCGACGCCGCCAAGAAGACCGTGACGCTTGAGGACGGCGTGGTGTTCGCGCTGCCCGCCAGCGTCGATGCGGCCAAGCTGAAGGTCGGTGAGGCCGTCAAGATCACCTTCGAGACGAAGGACAAGAAGAACATGGCCAGCTCGGTTGTCGCCAAGTAAACGGCACGAATACAACAGCCCTTCATGCCAGCCGGGCGCGCCGCAAGGCGCGCCCGGTTCGTTTCGCCCGGCGCGCGCCCGCCGATGTCGCTAGGGGTGTCGTAACTCCCGCTGGCCGGCGTGTGCATCCACCACGCGTTGCAGTAGCGGGCTAAAATGGGCAATCGGCGGTGTCTGCCGACCAGGGACCTTGGCGCCGTCATCCCACTTTCGGATCTGGAGGATGGCATCGAGGAAAGGAATTTTGCGGAACTCCTCGATTTCCGTTTCGGTCATCGACCCGCCTTGCAGATGAAGCGAGTGCACGGAGGCATCGGTCAGTTGCCCCAGATAGTCCGGATCGGTGGCGCACAAATAGCGTTTCGCCCGCACATGTTGGCGCACGCAACTGGTGACGCGCGCCGGAAAGAACGGCGCCAGTATGGCGGCCCCTGCTGCGTCGTGGCGGTTGTCGATTCCTCTCTCCAACGCGTCTTCCGGGAACTCGTTGGTGTAGTGGCCGATATCGTGCAGCAAGGCGGCGGCAATCATGTCGTCGCCGGCGCCGGCCTCTTCCGCAAGTAGCGCCGCTTGCAGCATGTGCTGGGACATGGTCACCGCCTCGCCAAGATAGGAGTCGGCACCCCGGCGATCGAAGATATCGACAATGAAATCAACGATATTGCCCGGATGCAGCGGAGAGGTATTGCTGGCGGTCATTCGGAGGTCTCGTATACGCGGTTTTCGATGTTGGCAAGGGTCGAGAGCAATCCGTCCTTGTCCGCGTAGCATCCCTGCAGCCAGCGCGTGCCCGTGCCCGAATAGCCGGTGCGGGCGTGCAGCACGCGTGTGTTGTCGACGATGAAACACTCGCCCGGCGCCAGCTTGAAGCGCACGGCCATGCCGGGATCATCGATGATCTCGGCGAAGCGCCGGTAGGCCGCGTAGTAGTCGTGCATATGGTCGTATGGCACATCGACGATGGGCGCGGTGGAGCGATTGTTGAAGCGAATACCGGTTAGCTCGCCGTCGGGTGTGAGTTCGATCATCGGCTTGCGCGATCGCAGGCACACCCCGGCCGCGCCGCGATACTCGAACCGGGCGCTATACCGGCTCAGCAAATCGAACATGTCGGGCGCCTCGTTCCGCAACCGCGAGGCGGCCATGAATCCGTCGACCACGAGGGAATCGCCCCCTGCCGCCGAATTTTCGAGGCAATAGAGAATCTGCAAGGTGGGCACCGGATCACGGTAGGGATTGTCCGTATGCGCCTGCAGCCCCAGGCCGGTGTAGGCGAGATTGCTGGGTTTCACTTCCGTACGCACGTCGAACCAGCGGCCGTAGTTGGTCTCGCGCACGTACCCGAACAACGCCGCCACATCGCACACGGCGCCGCTGGCGACCGGCCCGCCGGTCATCAGGGCGACGCCATAGCGGCGGACCGCCGCGAGCCATGCCCCCAGCGCGGCGTTGCCCGTCGACAGGGCCTGGTAGGTCACGGCCGGGACCGAGTCCTGCAGGCCGGAGTCCCAAGGTGTGATCCCTGCCTGCACCCGGCCGCGTGCGCGGTCCTCGTCGCGATCATAGGCATGCGCCCGCAACCATGTGCCGGGGAAGCGTACGGTCTTGCCCTCCGGTGAAAACGTGACCAGCACCTCACCCGTCAGGCCGATTTCCGCTCGGGCGATACCCGTCGACGCCGGAACGTCCTTGAGGGCAATCAGGCGCTGGCCGTTATGCGCATCGCGGGTGTCCGGATCGAGCGCGTTGTCCCGCAGCCAGATCGCATGAAACCGCGACCGGGTCCCGGGAGACCACCGGACCGCCATGGCCGCGCCATCGTCAATGACGTCTACCGCAACAGGCGCATCCATGGGTCACCGCCGTCGTTGAGAGCACATGCGCGATCATGATCCCATCGGATCAGCCGCGACCGCAATCGGAATGATTGGGCCACGAGGACGGCCATGTGCCGCCGCGCGGCGTCCAGACCAGGGCTTCGGCGTGGATCTCAGCCGTGCACGGCTTTGCTGTCGTCCGGCGCGGCGGCACGGTCGTTCAGGCCGTAGTCGCGGGAAACGACGGCAATGCGCAGCCGATAGTCGGTAAAGACGGTGGCGCGCCCCTTTTTCTGCGCCGCCCGGTGCGGCTCCAGGGTGCGCCAGGCGGTGACCGCGGCCTCGTCACGCCAGAACGACAGCGACAGTATTTTGCCGGGTTCCGAAAGGCTCTCAAAGCGCTCGATGGAGATAAAGCCATCAATGGCATCCAGCAACGGCCGTAGCTCGGCGGCGATGTCGAGGTAGCGTTGCCTGTGACCGGGCCGTGGCTGGACTTCGAAGATCACCGCGATCATGGGCCGACTCCTTGTAGAAACTGGGCGGCGGCGTCCCACAACGCCGCCCGGCCTTCTTCCAAATGCATGAGGTGGGTCCCGCGCGCTAGCTTGAGGTCCCGCCTCTAGCGCCCCGCCCCCAGGTCCGCGAGCAGATTGGCCGCATCACGGTCGGTGCTGAGGCTGTCCCACTCCCCGCGGATGATCGCGATGGGCGCCGCAACATCGCGTGGGCCATGGCTGGTGGTGCCGGACCAGGCATCGCGGATGTCCGCCGCTGGGCCGGCAGGTACTCGGACGGCGGGCGGCGTCCGGGTGCGGCTAGCCGCATCGGAGTCGAGATAGTCCTCGGCCCATCGGGCGAAATGACGGTCCAATAGGACCGGCCGTTGGCCGCGCGGCACGTCCGCGACAAAGCGATGGCGCTGTGCCTCGACAGTGATCAAGCGCGATGCGGACTCGATCGGCGCGCGATCTGTGCCGTCCCGCCGCGCGATGGGACCGAATAAGACGAGCCGGCCGACAAGCGCCGGCCGTTGTGTGGCAAACAGGCATGCGGGAATCGTTCCCCATGAGTGCGCGATCACGTCAATAGTGCGCGCGCCGGTTCGCTCGACAATATGGCGGCAGGCGGCTTCAATTTGTCGGGCTCCGTCTTGCGACCGCCCGAAGGGCTCGTTCGGGGAGGCGACGGCGTCCCAGTCGATCTGCGAGGCGCCGTAACCGGCAAAATCCAACCCCCAGGGCCAGAACCCATTGCGCGCTAGGTGATCTGCCCATGAGGACCCGTCAAATGGAAAGGTGAAGGCCAGGCTGACCGGAAAGGTGGCGCCATGAACATACAGGACCGGACGCGCACCGGGCGACTTGCCGCGATGCTCCCACAGCGCGAGCTGAATGTGCCCGGCAGGTCGCCCGCACAATGTCGGGCCGGCAATCATGTTGCAGACGATCATGGCCGGACCAGTGGTGCATGCGGCGCCGAGGCGAGTTGCAGGAACGTACGTTCCTCGCGCCGGATGAACTGTTCCTTCTGGGCGAAGGCGTAGTTCTCTTGGCCCAGGGGGTCATCCTTCAGGCGCGCCCGGTAGGTCTCGTAGGCGGCGAGATTTTCGATACTGTAAACACCATAAGCCAACGTGCTCGACCCCTCGTGCGGTGCGAAGTAGCCGATCAGGTCCGCACCACATCGCGGGATCGCCTGACCCCAGTTTCGGGCATACTCCTCGAACGCGGATGTCTTAAAGGGATCGATCTCATAGCGTATGAAACAGGTGATCATGTTCGGGTCCTTTTCTCTCGGCAACCGGGTCAAATCTACGCTGTTGCTCTGCATAGACGCTTCGATTATCATCGAGGTATGAAATCAGGACCGGATATCGCCCGCGTCGCCGCTTTGGTCGGCGATCCGGCGCGCGCCAACATGTTGACCGCCTTGCTGGATGGCCAGGCGCTGACCGCCAGCGAACTGGCCCAGGAGGGCGGGGTGACCGTGCAGACCGCCAGCTCGCATCTGGGGAAGCTGCTGCAGGCCCGCCTCGTCGGCGTGCGCAAGCAGGGACGCCACCGGTATTACGATCTGGGCGGCCGCGACGTGGCGCACATGCTGGAAGCGCTCATGGGTGTCGCCGCCGGGGCCGGGCCGACACGGGTGCGCCCCGGCCCGAAGGAGCCGGCCCTGCGCAAGGCCCGTGTCTGCTATGACCACCTGGCCGGCGATCTGGGGGTGCAGCTCTACGAGGGCATCCGCCGCCTGAAACTACTCGCCAAGGACGGCGAGGCGATCGCGTTGACCCGCAAGGGGCGGCGGTTCTGCACCGACTTCGCCATCGACCTCGCGGATCTGGAGCGGCTGCGCCGGCCGTTGTGCCGCGAATGCCTGGACTGGAGCGCCCGGCGCAGTCATCTCGCCGGCTCGCTGGGTTCCGCGTTTTTGGCGCGGTTCTACGACCTTGGCTGGGCGAAACGGGTGCCAAGCAGCCGCGTCGTCGCCTTTAGCAGCACAGGCGAAAAGGCATTTCTCGACCGGTTTGCGGCATGATACACGTCATGGCAACGGAGATCGAAAATGATGGATCGGTTGCTCGACTTGGCGCGGTTCCCGCTCGATGATTTGACGAGCGCGCGGGGACAAGCGCTCGTTGCACGTTGCCGGCAGGAGCTGGCCGATCACGGGACATTCAGCCTGGCAGGCTTTGTCCGGCCACAGGCGCTGTCCCAGTGCATCGCCGAGGTACAACCGGTTTTCGATACCGCCGCGTTTCCGCACAAGCGCAGCCACAATGTCTATTTCAAGGATAGGGTTGACGGTTTGCCGACGGATCATCCGGCCTTGCGCCGCTTCGAGACCGCCGGCCACACGGTCTGCGCGGACCAAATCCCCGACAGCGTGGTGTGCCGCATCTACGACTGGCCGCCGCTGGTGGACTTTCTGGCCGCGACGATGGAAAAGACGCGGCTGTATCCGATGGCCGATCCGTTGGCGCGCGCCAATGTGATGACCTACCGGGAAGGCGAAGCGATCAATTGGCATTTCGACCGATCGGAATTTACGACCACGCTGCTGCTGCAGTCCGCCGAAGCCGGTGGCGAGTTTCAGTATCGCAGCGGCCTTCGCACCGAGGACGATCCGA
Source organism: Kiloniellaceae bacterium (assembly GCA_021776215.1). Taxonomy (GTDB): domain Bacteria; phylum Pseudomonadota; class Alphaproteobacteria; order Kiloniellales; family J153; genus JAJFGI01. The sequence goes on from JAJFGI010000335.1 coordinate 9,787, forward strand.
ACTATGACGGTGTCGGCCGCTTCCTGGCCGATCCGTCCCGCGAGGTCCAGAGCCTGCCGCAGCAACCGGGAACGCTCACCGTCTTCAAGGGCAGGTACGCGGCGCATCGCGTAACGCCGGTCGAAGGCGCGCGCACGCGTATCGTCGCCGTATTCTCCTACTATGAACGGCCCAGAGTCACGTTCAGCGCGGAAGAACGCATCGGCTTCTACGGGCGTGCCGAGGCCCTCGGCCCGGCCGCCTGACAACGCGCCCTAAACCTCCCGCGTTCGGTCGCGGAGGGTGAATTTCTGGATCTTGCCGGTGGAGGTCTTGGGCAGCGGGCCGAAGACCACGTGGCGCGGCACCTTGAAGCGGGCCATGTTGTCGCGGCAGAAGGCGATGATCTCATCGGCCTGCGCGGTAGCGCCGGGCTTGAGCTCGACGAAGGCGCACGGGGTTTCGCCCCATTTCTCATCCGGCTTGGCGACCACGGCGGCGGCGGCCACCGCCGGGTGGCGGTAGAGCACGTTCTCGATCTCGATGGAGGAGATGTTCTCGCCGCCGGAGATGATGATGTCCTTGGAGCGGTCCTTCAGCTCGATATAGCCGTCCGGGTGCCAGACCCCTAGATCGCCGGTGTGGAACCAGCCGCCGGCGAAGGCCGCGCGAGTCGCCTGCGGATTTTTCAGATAGCCCTTCATGACGATGTTGCCGCGCATGAAGACCTCGCCGATGGTGGCGCCGTCCTTGGGCACCGGCGCCAGGGTTTGCGCGTCGGCGACCATCAGATCTTCCAGCACCGGGTATTTCACGCCCTGCCGTGACTTCAGGTCTGCCTGTTTCTCCAGCGGCAACGTGTTCCATTCCTTGTGCCAGGCGCAGGTCACGGCCGGGCCATAGACTTCGGTCAGGCCATAGACATGGGTCACATCGATGCCCATCTGCGCCACCGCCGCCAGGACACTGGCCGGCGGCGGCGCGGCGGCGGTCATCATCCGCACCTTCTGCGGGAAATCGCGGCGCTCGTCGGGGCCGGCGCCGAGGAGGGTCTGCATGACGATGGGGGCGCCGCACAAGTGGGTGACGCCGTGCTCGGCGAAGGCGTGGTAGATGGCGCCGGCCTCGACCCGGCGCAGGCACACGTGGGTGCCGGCCAGAGCCGTTATGGTCCAGGGAAAGCACCAGCCGTTGCAGTGGAACATGGGCAGGGTCCAGAGGTAGACCGGATGCGGCCCCATCTCCCAGACCTGGATGTTGCCCAAGGCGTTCAGATAGGCGCCGCGGTGGTGATAGACCACGCCCTTTGGATCGCCCGTGGTGCCCGAGGTGTAGTTGAGGGCAATCGCCTGCCATTCGTCCGCCGGCGGGGACCAGGCGAAGGCGGCATCGCCGGTGCCCAGAAACGCCTCGTACTCCATCTCGCCCAGGGACGGGCCCAGCGCTTCGCCCGCTGCCGCGGCCATCGGATCGTCGATATCGATCACCAGGATCTTGCGCGCGAGGCCGGCCAGTGCCGCCTGGGCGGTCTCCGCATAGGCCCGGTCGACGATCAGGGCCTTGGCCTCGCCGTGTTCCAGGATGAAGCCGATGGTCGCCGCATCCAGGCGCACGTTGAGGGCGCCAAGGGTGGCCCCCGCCATGGGCACGGCGAAGTGCGACTCGAACATGGGCGGCGTGTTGGGGGCCATCACCGCCACCGTATCGCCGATGCCGATGCCGCGCCGCTGCAAGGCCGAGGCGTATTGCCGGCAGCGCGCGTAGGTTTCCGCCCAGGTCTGCCGGAGGGGGCCATGCACCACCGCCAGGCGGTCGGGATAGACCTCAGCGGTGCGCGCCAGGAAACCAAGCGGCGTCAGCGGCGCGAAGTTCGCGGCATTCGGCACCAGATCCATATCTGCGAAGTTGGTCTTTGCCATCCGCTTGTTTAACCGCGAATCCAGCCACTTGTCAGCCAGGAATTGAGGCTTGGGCGGCGGCGGGCGATTGCAAGGGCGCGCCGTTTGCCGCATCCTGGCGAAAACCGGGAACTTTGCTGGGAGGGCAAGGCGATATGGGCCATTTCGACCAGGTGCAGCAGCGCGCCCTCGCCGACCCGCAGGGTTTCTGGGGCGATGCTGCGGCGGCAATCCACTGGGACCGGCCGTGGGATACGGTCCTCGATGACAGCAAGGCACCCTTCTACCGCTGGTTCGCCGGCGGGCGGCTGAATACCTGTTACAACGCCATCGATCGCCACGCGGACGGCGGCCGCGGCGAACAGGCGGCTCTGATTTACGACAGCCCCGTCACCGACACCGTCCGGTCTTACACATACCGCGAACTGCGCGATCTGGTGGCGCGCTTGGCCGGCGCCATGGCCGCGCACGGGGTAGGCAAGGGCGACCGGGTGATCATCTACATGCCCATGGTGCCCGAAGCCGTGATGGCCATGCTCGCCTGTGCCCGGCTGGGCGCCATCCATTCCGTGGTCTTCGGCGGATTCGCCGCCAGCGAGCTGGCGACCCGTATCGATGACGCGAAACCGAAGATGATCCTGGCCGCCTCCTGCGGGGTCGAGGTCAACCGGGTGATCCCGTACAAGCCGCTGCTCGATGCGGCCATCGACCAGGCGACGCACAAGCCCGACCACTGCATCGTCTTGCAGCGGCCCATGGCGCGGGCCGTGATGACCGCCGGGCGCGATCTCGACTGGGCCGAGGTGGCGGCGGCTGCCGAGCCGCATGCGTGCGTCTCCGTGGCGGCAACCGATCCGCTCTACATCCTCTATACCTCCGGCACCACGGGACAGCCCAAGGGTATCGTGCGCGACAATGGGGGCCACGCGGTCGCCTTGAAGTGGAGCATGAAGGCGGTCTACGACATCGAACCCGGCGAAATCTATTGGGCGGCGTCCGACGTCGGCTGGGTTGTCGGCCATTCCTACATCGTCTACGCGCCGCTCTTGCACGGCTGCACGACCATCCTGTACGAGGGCAAGCCGGTCGGCACGCCCGATCCGGGCGCCTTCTGGCGGGTCATCTCGCAGCACAAGGTGGTGTCCATGTTCACGGCGCCTACCGCCTTCCGCGCCATCCGCCAGCAAGACCCCGAGGGCGCGCACATCGGCAAGTATGACCTGGAGCACTACCGCGCCCTGTTCCTGGCCGGCGAGCGGTGCGACCCGGATACCCTGACCTGGGCACAGGAGAAGCTGAAGGTGCCGGTCATCGACCACTGGTGGCAGACGGAAACCGGCTGGGCGATCGCCGCCAATTGCATGGGTATCGAGCCACTACCGGTAAAGCCGGGCTCGCCCAGCCGCGCCGTGCCGGGCTGGGACGTGCGCGTCCTCGACGACGGTGGGCACGAGGTGCCGCGGGGCAAGATCGGCTCCATCGTCTGCAAGCTGCCGCTGCCGCCGGGGTCGCTGCCCACGTTGTGGAATGCCGATGCGCGGTTTCGCCAAGCATACCTGGACGAGTTTCCCGGCTACTACAAGACGGCGGATGCCGGCTACATCGACGACGACGGGTACGTCTATGTGATGGCGCGCACGGATGACATCATCAATGTCGCGGGCCATCGTCTCTCGACCGGCGCCATGGAGGAGGTGCTGGCGGCACACCCGGACGTCGCCGAATGCGCGGTGATCGGCGTGGCCGATTCACTCAAGGGCCAGTTGCCGATGGGCTTCCTGGTGCTCAACGCCGGGGTGGAGCGGCCGGAATCCGAAATCGTCAAGGAAGTAGTGCAGATGGTGCGCGATCGCATCGGCCCGGTAGCCGCCTTCAAGACCGCCACCGCGGTCAAGCGCCTGCCGAAGACCCGCTCAGGGAAAATCCTGCGCGGCACCATGCGGGCCCTCGCCGACGGCGCGGCTTACAAGACGCCGGCCACTATTGACGACCCGGCGATCCTCGACGAGATCGCGGTTTCGCTCAAATCCGTCGGCTATCCGAAAGGCGCCTGAGCCCCGGCCGGAGAATTACTTGCTCGGCAGGACGAAGGGATTGTGCTCGGTTGCGGGCTCCGGCTCCGCCGCGATTTCGCTGGGGGTCGGCAGGGTGATGCCCGCCCGTTCCGCTGCTCGGCGGGCCTTCTCGACCGCTTGATTGAGGTCCGACTGGCTGCACAGGCCGAGCAGCACCGGATCGCGCGGGCGGATGTTGGGCGAGTTCCAATGGGTTCGTTCGCGCACCGATTGGATGGTGTTCTTGGTCGTCCCGATCAGGCGGGCGATCTGCGAATCCTTCAGCTCCGGATGGTGCCGGGCCAGCCAGGCGATGCCGTCCGGCTTGTCCTGGCGCTTGGCGACCGGGGTGTAGCGGGGGCCCTTGGTCCGCTTGGATGGCTGCGGCAGGTCCTGGACCGCCATTTTCAGACGCGCCGTCGGGTCCTTCTCGCAGCGATCGATCTCTTCGCGAGTCACCTGGTTGCGGATGATCGGGTCGAGGCCCTGAATCCCCGTGGAGACCTCGTCGTCGGCAATGCCCTGCACTTCGAGCGGGTGCAAACCGCAGAAATCCGCGATCTGCTCGAAAGTCAGAGCCGTGTTCTCGATCAGCCACACGGTCGTGGCTTTTGGCATCAACGGATGCGCCATGAATCCTCCTAGCTAGCGTCGGCCCCGGATTGGCGCCGGGCCCCGGCGCGACGCCGTATGTGCCGGCAGCACGCGTGTCGTGGGATGCCGTTGGATACTCTGAATATGGGGGCCAGCCAAGGGCGAAATCCACCCAAACCCGCCAAATTGGCCGATTTGGACGAAAATTGCGCCGATTCAGGTCTGCAGAACGATCTTGCCGATATGGGTGCTTGATTCCATCAAGCGGTGCGCCGCCGCCGCCTCGGCCAAGGGGAGGGTCTTGTGGATCACCGGCTTTACCTCGCCCTTTTCGACCAGCGGCCAGACCTTTTCGGCCAGGGACCGGGCAATGGCGGCCTTGAACTCGACCGGCCGCGGCCGCAGGGTCGATCCGGTCAGGGTCAACCGC
>JAJFGI010000336.1 GCA_021776215.1 Kiloniellaceae bacterium
GGTGCAGATCGCCAAACGCCACCTGCTGAGCAAGCAACTCCGGGAGCATGGCGTCAAGGCCACCGAGTGGTCCATTTCCGAGCAAGCGTTGCACGACCTGATCCGCCTGTACACGCGGGAGGCGGGTGTCCGAAATCTTGAACGCGAGTTGGCCCGACTGGTGCGTAAGGCGGTGAAGGAGATCGCCACGGGTAAAGTGCAACGCGTGCAGGTCAACCGGCGTAACTTGGAGAAGTACGCGGGCATCCCGCGGTACCGTGCCAACGAGACCGAGTTGGAGGATATGGTTGGCCTGGCGACCGGTCTGGCATGGACCGAGGTTGGCGGCGAACTGCTGTCAATCGAGGCGGTGACCGTGCCCGGCAAAGGCAAGATTACCTCGACCGGCAAACTCGGCGACGTCATGAAGGAATCCATCCAGGCGGCCGAGTCCTACGTCAAGAGCCGCAGCTTGGATTTCGGCATCGAGCCCGGACGGTTCGAGAAGAAGGACATTCACGTGCATGTCCCCGAAGGTGCGACGCCGAAGGATGGCCCATCGGCCGGAGTGGGCATGGTGACCGCTATCGTCTCGGTCCTCACCGGGATTGCGGTGCGGCGCGATTTGGCGATGACCGGCGAGATCACCCTGCGCGGCCGCGTGTTGCCCATCGGCGGTTTGAAGGAAAAGCTCCTGGCGGCGCTCAGGGCTGGGATGAAAACGGTTCTGATCCCAAAGGACAACGAGAAGGACTTGGCCGAAATTCCGGACAACGTGAAGCGCGGTATGCAAATCATTCCGGTGGAGTCCCTGGACGACGTGCTCGAGCACGCGCTGGTCAGCAAGCTGACACCGATCGAATGGAGCGAGCCGGGTGGAGTCGAATCGGCGCGGACAACGCCGGGCAAGGACGACCATAGCGGTCTTTTGACGCACTGATTCCGGCGAACTGGGCCGAAGATGTGTGTCTGGGCAGTCTCAGTGGGCCGTTTTTCCTCAGAATCCCTTGGATTTCCCGCGTTCGCGCATTGACGTTTTCGGATTCAGCGATCTACAATCGCCGCTCCTTCAGAGTGGCTTTCCCAAATTCCGTGCTCCTGTTTTTTGATTTTTTGGAGGGGGGTTCAACGTGAACAAAAACGATCTTGTAGCCGTCGTAGCGGACAAAGCTGGTTTGTCCAAGGCGGATAGCACCAGTGCCGTCGATAGCGTGTTCGATGCGATCACCGATTCTCTAAGCGGCGGCGGCGAAGTTCGTCTCGTGGGCTTCGGTACGTTTAGCGTCAGTCAGCGGCGCGCATCGGAAGGACGAAATCCGCGTACCGGCGAGCGGATCCAGATACCGGCGTCGAAGCAGCCCAAGTTCAAGGCGGGCAAGGGCTTGAAGGACGCCGTCAACAAGTAACGTACGTCGCGTTCCACGCGTTCGTATATGCTAACGAACCCGGCCGCCCATGACGGTATATGGCGCGGCCGGGGTTCCGATCAGAGCGTAAGAGTCCGCCCGCCACCGCATCGCGGTTTGGGGCGCCGTTAGTTTGCCAATGTTCGCTAAAGTTGGCTCGGCGTACCTCGGGCGATTAGCTCAGCTGGAAGAGCGTCTCGTTTACACCGAGAAGGTCGGCGGTTCGAACCCGTCATCGCCCACCACCCCGTAGCACAAGACCGCCGTTGGATGACCCCCGGAGGATGCCGCCTGCCGGCCCATCCGGCGCGGTTTGCTTGACACCTTGGGGGCACTGGAGTACATGACGGCGGCCCGGATTTCCAGGCCCGCCGGGGGTGTAGCTCAGTTGGTTAGAGCGCCGGCCTGTCACGCCGGAGGCCGCGGGTTCGAGTCCCGTCACTCCCGCCAGTTTTTTGGCGTCCGACATCCCCAGACAACGGGCGGCAATGGCCAAGTCCGCCCGCTCTTACCTTCGCCAAAAAAACGTATTTGGCCATGGACTTCACGCGGGCCTGTGATAATAAGCGGCGCGCGGGAAACGCTCGACTCGGATAGGATTTGATTCGGGTTGCGCCCTTTGCCTCGCCGGGCGACCGGCCTATAGTCGACGGCAGATTTCTTCGCACCGTGGGGCTGGCCGCGTGACCGCAACGCCCGGCTTGCGAATGAGGGAACCAGGAAGATGAACTCCCTGCTGACAGAGTATCTGCCGATCCTCATCTTCCTCGGCATCGCCGTCGGCCTGACGGCCGTCATGGTGATCGCCTCGTACGTGGTCGCGCCACAGCGGCCGGACTCGGAGAAGGTGTCGGCGTATGAATGCGGGTTCGAGGCTTTCGATGATGCCCGCAGCAAGTTCGACGTGCGTTTCTATCTGGTCGCGATCCTGTTTATCATTTTCGACCTGGAGGTCGCGTTCCTGTTCCCCTGGGCGGTCGCGCTCGGCGAGATTGGTGTGTTCGGCTTCTGGTCGATGGTGGCGTTCTTGGCCATCCTGACGATCGGCTTCGTCTACGAGTGGAAGAAGGGAGCCTTGGAATGGGAGTGAGCGCCAAGAGTGATATGGCGGGAACACCGCTGCCCGCCGGGGCGGCGCAGGACGTGCTGCTCGCCCGTCTCGCCGACGAGTTTTCCGACAAGGGCTTTATCGTCGCGCAAATGGACAAGCTGGCGGCGTGGGCGCAGACCGGCTCCATATGGCCGATGACGTTCGGGCTGGCCTGCTGCGCCATCGAAATGATGCACACCGCCTGCGCCCGCTATGATCTGGACCGTTTCGGCGTGGTCTTCCGGCCGAGCCCCCGGCAGTCGGACGTGATGATTGTCGCCGGCACCTTGACCAATAAGATGGCGCCGGCGTTGCGCAAGGTCTACGACCAGATGGCGGAGCCGCGCTGGGTCATCTCCATGGGTTCCTGCGCCAATGGCGGCGGCTACTATCACTATTCCTATTCGGTGGTGCGCGGCTGCGATCGAATCGTGCCGGTCGACATATATGTTCCGGGCTGTCCGCCCACGGCCGAAGCCCTGCTGTATGGCATCCTGCAGCTGCAGAAGAAGATCAGGCGTGAGGCCGGAATCGGGCGCTAGCGCGGCCATGGCCAAGAATGAACGACGAGTTCGGGCGGTAGCATGAATCAGGCCTTGCATGACTTTGGCGACTATGTGGCGACTGCCGTTCCGCGCCACGTGCTGAGCATTGAGGTCGCCACCGATGAACTGGCTGTCCGCGTCGATCGGGAAGGCCTGCTCCGCGTGCTCACGTTCCTGCGCGATGACCAGAACAGCCAGTTCAAGCAGCTCATGGACGTGACCGCCGTCGACCACCCGGATCGGGAGGAGCGCTTCGACATCGTCTACAACCTTCTGTCACCGAAACAGAATCAGCGCATACGGGTAAAACTGGCCACCGATGATTCGACACCGGTACCTACGGCCTCGGGCGTGTTCAGATCGGCAACCTGGTTCGAGCGCGAAGTTTGGGATCTCTTCGGGGTCGTTTTCTCCGACCATCCCGACCTGCGGCGGATCCTGACCGACTACGGGTTCGAGGGGCATCCCTTGCGCAAGGATTTTCCGCTGACCGGGTATGTCGAGGTGCGCTACGACGAGGACCAGAAGCGGGTCATCTACGAGCCGGTGAAGTTGCAGCAGGAATTCCGCACCTTCGATTTCATGAGTCCCTGGGAAGGCATGCTGCAGCCCCGCGGTCCGGAGCCGGCCCCCGAGTCCGACACGGCGCCCGCCGAGGAGAAGGGCTGATGGCCGAGCCCGGGGTCAAGCCGCTCACCCTCAATTTCGGTCCGCAGCATCCGGCGGCGCACGGCGTTCTGCGCCTTGTCCTGGACATGGATGGCGAGATCATCGAGCGTGCCGACCCGCATATCGGCCTGCTCCACCGCGGCACCGAGAAGCTGATCGAATACAAGACCTACCTGCAGGCGGTCCCGTATTTCGACCGCCTGGATTACGTGGCGCCGATGAACCAGGAGCATGCCTTCGCCCTGGCCGTGGAAAAGCTGCTCGGCATCACCGCGCCGCCGCGGGCGCAATATATCCGTGTTCTCTATTGCGAGATCGGCAGGTTACTCAACCATTTGCTCAATATCGCAGCCTATGCTCTTGATATCGGGGCTATAACACCGTTCTTCTGGGCCTTCGAAGAACGCGAAAAGATGATGGAGTTTTATGAACGCGCGTCGGGCGCGCGCATGCATGCGGCGTACTTCCGCCCCGGCGGCGTGCACCAGGATCTCCCCGCGGGATTGATCGAGGACATCGGCCGGTTCTGCGACACTTTTCCGCGCCACGTCGACCATCTCGAGGAATTGCTCACCGAGAACCGAATTTTCCGCCAGCGGTCCGTCGATATCGGCATCGTCAGTATCGAGGATGCGTTGGATTGGGGCTTTACCGGCCCCATGCTGCGCGGCTCCGGCATGGCCTGGGACCTGCGCAAGGCGCAACCGTACGAATGCTACGAGGCGTTGGAATTTGACATTCCCGTCGGCAAGAACGGCGATTGCTTCGACCGCTATCTGGTCCGCGTGGAGGAGATGCGGCAGAGCATCCACATCATGCGCCAGTGCCTGGAGCAGATGCCGGCGGGCCCGGTGGTGGTGCAGGATCACAAGCTGACGCCGCCGCGCCGCGCCGAGATGAAGACCTCGATGGAGGCGCTGATCCACCACTTCAAACTCTACACCGAGGGCTACCATGTGCCCGCCGGCGAAACCTACACGGCGGTCGAGGCGCCCAAGGGAGAATTCGCCGTCTATCTCGTCGCCGACGGAACCAACCGGCCGTACCGGTGCAAGATACGGGCGCCGGGTTTCGCCCATCTGGCGGCCATGGATTTCATGTGCCGCGGGCACATGCTGGCGGATAGCGTCGCGATCCTCGGGTCCATGGACATCGTCTTCGGAGAGGTCGATCGATGAAGGTGACCAGCCATCCCAGCGGCGACACCGGCAACTTTGCCTTCACGGCGGAAAACGAAACTCGTGCCAAGGCCATCATCGGCCGCTATCCGGCCGGCCGCCAGGCCAGTGCGGTGCTCGCGCTTCTCGATCTGGCGCAGCGGCAGAACGGCGGCTGGTTGCCGAAAGAGGCCATCGAATACGTGGCCGAAATGCTCGAGATGGCGCCCATTCGCGCGCATGAGATCGCCACGTTCTATACGATGTTCAATCTGCGGCCAGTCGGTAAGCACTTGATCCAGGTGTGCCGCACGACCCCTTGTTGGCTGCGCGGCGCGGCCGATCTGACCCGGGTCTGCCAAGAGAAGCTGGGCGTCGGCCTGCACGAGAATACGGACGACGGCCTTTTCACGGTGGTTGAGGTGGAATGTCTCGGCGCCTGCGCCAATGCGCCCATGGTGCAGATCAACGACGACTACTACGAAGACCTGACACCGCAGCGGATGGCCGAGATCATCGACGATCTCAGGGCCGGTCGCGATGTGCCCGTCGGATCACAAACCGGCCGGCAAGGCTCGGCCCCCGCGGGCGGTCCGAAGACTCTGACCGAGGTGCCGCAGGAAACCGGCGGCGGGACGGAGAAGGCGTAATGCTAGACGACCGCGACCGGATCTTCACCAACCTCTATGGCGTCCATGATTGGCGCCTCGCCGGCGCCCAACAGCGCGGCGTATGGGACGGCACCAAGGCGCTGCTCGAACTGGGCCGCGACCAGATCGTGCAGATGATCAAGGACTCCGAGTTGCGCGGCCGCGGCGGCGCCGGCTTTCCCGCCGGTCTCAAGTGGTCGTTCATGCCCAAGCAGAGCGACGGCCGGCC
>JAJFGI010000337.1 GCA_021776215.1 Kiloniellaceae bacterium
TTGGCGCGTCCCCGGTCAGGCTCTCGAGGAATGCGATCAGATCCGCCTTTTCGCTGTCGCCGAGGCCGAGCGGCTTGAGCAACGGGCTCTTGTTCGGGCTGTCGCCGCCACCGGCGTCATAAAAATCGACAACCTCGGAAAGCGCCGCGAAGGTCCCGGAATGCATGTAAGGCGCGGTCTGCCCAACGTCCCACAAAGACGGGGTAACGAATTTGCCGATATCGGCCGCGTCCTTGGACACCACGTAGTGGCCGACATCGGCGCGCAGATTCATGTAATTGGGCGTGCCCATTGTCGCGAAATGTCGCAGCAAGCTGATCTGGCGATCCGCACTGGTCTGCAATTCCGAATTGTCCGGCGCGCCCGTCGCGTGCAGGCCGCCATCCGACAGCATGGCCCCGGAATGACATTGGGCGCAACCGGCCTTGCCGGCGAAAAGCGCCATCCCCCGCTTGGCATCATCGCCAATCGCGGCGGCATCACCGCGGAGAAAGCGGTCAAACGGCGCGTTCACGGTGCGGATCGTCTTGATATACTCGCCGATCGCGCCGTAAATCTTGCCCCCGTAAGGGTCGCCGCCCCAACCCTCCTCGAACAGGGCCGCGTATTCGGGCACCTGTTTCAGTCGCTCCTGCGCGAGGCGGCTGTCCATGTTCATGGTGTGCGATTCGGTCAGCATGTCGCGCACCACGGTCCCTTGATCGGACCCATCGAGGCGGCCGTCCCACATGTAATAGTTCCGGTTCGCGACATTGAAGAGACCCGGCGCGTTGCGGAAATAGAGAATGCTCGAATAGCCGTCCGAGAGGGCCTGGCCATCGCCCCAGCCTTTCGCCGGGTTATGACAGGTCGCGCAGGCATTGCCGGTATCCCCGGATAGGCGCGTGTCGAAGAAAAGCATGCCCCCGAGACGCGCCCGAACTTCCTTGACTTCGGGTGCATCGGGCAGCGGCGCGAAGGCCCCCGGGACAGCCGTTTCCGTTGCAGCCGGGCGCGCACCAATCATGCCCAAGACGACGATTGCCGCGCTCGCAACGCCCGCCAACAGCACTTGCCGCCCCCTTGATCCCCAAGGCTCCTGGCTTTGTTCTGTCATTGATGACCCCTCTGCATGAAACAATGCATGCCGCACAAGCGTGCCAGAGAATCCTATCAGGCTTTCGGGAATTTGTCCGATTTGCCGGTCGCGGCGGGATACAAGTCTCACAAATCGGACTTGGCTACCTTTACATATATCAATGGTGCGGCGTGTGACCGACATCGGGACAGCAACGACACGAAGGTGCGGTTGCCAGGTTCAGAGACGCCGCGACTCTGGACGAATTTGCTGCCCCCTGCCCGGGTGACGTCGCCGGCGGCCGGAACCCCTTGTACCGGCGCCTTTCGCGGGTCGATTCGGGCTAGCCTGACACCGGTAAATTCAGGTCGAGAAATGAAATCGGTGATGCGAGAAATAAGTGGCGGTCGCGTGCCGTCCGCCGCTTCCGAGGAAGATTCCGAGCCCAGCCGTGGGATATTCGGCGGTGCAAACGGAGTAATTAATACTAATAATGGTTTCGGCTTTACTTAAAGACTTCGTTTGTATTTCTCAGTTGTTTCATTTTTATCATTTGAATATGCATAGAACTATCCGTAAACACGCTATTAAACATTTAGATTTTCACAATATACAGTGATATTTTTTGTAAATCGCCCTTGCAATTGCTTCCGGGCGTATTATTTATTCGCGCCATAGGGGGGCGATTCGACCGCGGCGATGGGCGTTCACGGCGGGCTCTCCGTTTCAAGGTTGAGAAACAGATGGACAGTGTGATCGGGGCCGAACCGCTAGAGCCTCCCAGTAGTAGATCGTCCAACGGCCATGCCAGCAATGGCAGTGCGGCTACGCCCTCCCAAACGGCCCGCTCCCGGGTCGCTCCGGCCAACCAACGGCCGATCCCCGTAAAAACACCCCCCCGGTCCGAAACCTTCCCGCTTAGCAAGGCGGCGCTGGCGTTTCGAGACCGAGTCTTTCCCGGCGCCACGACGGCGGAATGGAACGACTGGCGCTGGCAGGCGCGCAATCGGATCCGCTCGATAGAGCATCTGGAGCGGGCCTTCGACCTGTCCGCCGACGAGCGCGAGGCGGTAAGCCGGCACAAGGGCTCGCTGCCCGTCGGCATCACGCCGTACTACGCCAGCCTGATGGCGCAGGGCGATGCCATGGACCCGCTGCGCCGGACCCACATTCCGGTCGGCCAGGAGTACTTGCGCACGCCGGGCGAAGCCGACGACCCGCTGGGCGAGGACGGCGATGCCGCAGCCCCCGGCTTGGTACACCGTTATCCGGATCGGGTGCTGTTCCTGGCCACCGGCTTCTGCTCGACCTATTGCCGTTACTGCACCCGGTCGCGCATGGTCGGCGAGCCGGGCGGTGAATATACTTTCAGCCACTCCCAGTGGGACAAGGCCCTGGACTATATCGAGGCGCATCCGGAGATCCGCGATGTGCTGATCTCCGGCGGCGATCCGCTGACCATGGCCGACGAGAAGCTGGACTATCTGCTCGGGCGCCTGCACGCCATCAAGCACCTGGAGTTCATACGCATGGGCTCCAAGGTCCCGGTGGTGCTGCCGCAACGGATCACCCGCAACCTGATCCGCACCCTGAAGCGGCACAATCCGCTGTGGCTGAGCATCCACTTCACCCACCCGGCGGAATTGACGCCGGAGGTGACCGAGGCGTGCAACCGGCTGGCCGATGCCGGCATCCCGCTGGGCAGCCAGACCGTGTTGCTGAAGGACATCAACGACTCTGTGGATGTCCTGAAGCCGCTGTTCCACGGCCTGCTCATGCGCCGGGTGCGGCCCTACTACCTGTACCAGTGCGATCCCATCAGCGGCTCGGCGCATTTCCGCACCCCAGTCGAGAAGGGCCTGGAGATCATCCGCGGCCTGCGCGGCCATACTTCCGGCTATGCGGTGCCCAGCTTCGTGGTCGACGCGCCCGGCGGCGGCGGCAAGATACCGCTGTTGCCGGACTACGTGGTTGGCCGCGACGGCGACGATCTGCTGCTGACCAACTACGAGGGCGGCACCTACCGCTACCCGGATCCCGACGGCACCCTGGGGGCGGTCCTGGCCAAGGGGAGGGCGGCGTGATGCGTGTCGGCCTGACCTACGATATGCGCGACGACTACCGGGGGACCGGCCTGCCGGAAGAGGCCCTGGCCGAGTTCGACTCGGCCGAGACCATTGCCGAGCTGGAAACAACCTTGCGCCGCCTGGGCCTGGACGTCGACCGCATCGGCCATGTCCGCCATTTGGCCCAGCGCCTGGTGGCTGGCGACCGGTGGGACTTCGTCTTCAACATCGCCGAGGGCTTGAAGGGCCGCGCCCGGGAGGCTCAAGTGCCGGCGCTTTTGGAAGCCTATGACATCCCGTATGTCTTTTCCGACCCGCTGGTAATGAGCGTCACCTTGGACAAGGCGGTTGCCAAACGTCTGGTGCGCGACCACGGGGTGCCCACGGCACCCTTCGTGGTGCTGGAGTCGGCGGCGGAGGTCGCGGCCGTCGACTTCCCCTACCCGGTCTTCGCCAAGCCGGTCGCCGAGGGAACCGGCAAGGGATGCACCGCCGCCTCCCGCTGCGCCAGCCCGGCGGAGCTGCGGCGTACCCTGCGCCGGTTGCTGGCCCGCTATGACCAACCGGTGATCGTCGAGCCGTTCCTGCCGGGCCGCGAGTTCACGGTCGGCATCGTCGGCACCGGTGCCGAGGCCAAGGTCCTGGCGGTCATGGAGATCGCCCTGCGCCCGGGCGCCGAGGCCGGAGTCTACTCCTACGAGAACAAGGAGCAGTGCGAAAGCCGGGTCGCCTATGGCCTGGCCCAGGACGGCGAGGCGCGCCAGGCCGGCGAAACCGCGCTGGCGGCATACCGGGCGCTGGGCTGCCGCGATGCCGGCCGGGTCGATCTACGCTCGGATGCGGCCGGGGTGCCCCAGTTCCTCGAGGTCAATCCGGTCGCCGGGTTGCATCCGACCCACTCGGACCTGCCGATTCTGGCGGGTCTGGCGGGGATCAACTACGACCAGTTGCTCGGCCGTATCGTCGCCGCGTGTCTGGCGCGCACGGGGCTGGACCAGGCCCCGGTCGTCACCCGGCGAGCGGCTGCCGGCCGGGCCGCGTGATGACCATGCTGGCGCCGGTCGCCGCGGCGCAACGGCGGGCGGTGGTGCTGTATGGCGCCGCCGCCGCCGAGGGCGGCCCGGACGAGGCGGATACCATCATCCAGGTCGAGACAGTCCAGGGGGCGCTCGCTAGCCTCGGCTATGCCGTTTCCCTCATGGCCATCGATCTGGATTTGGCGCCGGTCGCCCGTCTGGCCCGGCGGCAGGTGGACCTGGTGGTCAATCTGGTGGAATCCTTGCGTGGCGATGGCCGCCTGATTCACCTGGTGCCGGCGGTGCTCGACTCGGTCGGGGTTACCTATACCGGAGCACCGGCAGCGGCCATTCATGCCAGCACCGATAAGATCCTGGCCAAGCGGCTGATGCGTGACGCCCATATCCCGACGCCGGAGTGGTGCGACGGCGATAGCAGCGGCGACCTCGCCGATCCGAACACCCGCTACATCGTCAAATCCGTCTGCGAGGACGCCTCCATCGGCCTCGATGCGGGGTCGGTCGTCCCCGCGACCGACGTGCACCAGGCCATGGCGGCCCGGCGCGCCCGCCTGGGCGGTGCCTGGTTCGCCGAACGCTATATCGACGGGCGGGAGTTCAACCTGTCGATTTTGGAAAGTCCCCGCGGACCTCTGATCTTGCCAGTGGCCGAGATCCAGTTCGTCGATTATCCCGCCGACCGGCCGCGAATCGTCGACTACGAGGCCAAGTGGCTGGAAGGCAGCTTTGCCTTCGATCACACACCCCGGCGTTTTGTCGAAGACGGCGCCGAGGCCGACTTGGTGGCGAATCTGAATGGCCTGGCCTTGGACTGCTGGCGGCTGTTCGGCCTGCGCGGGTATGCACGAGTCGACTTCCGCGTCGATCCGGCGGGCCGGCCCTGGGTGCTGGAGGTGAATGCCAATCCCTGCCTGTCGCCCGATGCCGGTTTCCTGGCGGCGGCGGAGCGAGGGGGTTTGACCTTGGTCGATGTCATCGCCATGATCGCCGCGACAGCGCAACCGAGTCTGCACAAGGCGGCCGCGACAGCGGTCTAAGGTTTCATGTTCCGCATTCGTAAGATCGTCGACGACGCGGCGCCGGCGAACCGCTCGGCAATCGGGCAGGCGCAGGAGATCATACGCGCCCAGTTTCCCGGCTTGCCGGCGTCCAAGATCGACACGCTGCCCGAGCAGCTCCACGATCCCGTGCGCTTCCGTTTCCGCACCGTCCTTTTCGTGGCCGAGGATTCCCAAGACCGGGTACGCGCCTGCGCCGTGTTGCTGTACGCGCCGGATCAGCATTTCGGCTACTTGGATTTGATTACCGCCGCGCCGGGCAAGACCGGCGGCGGCATGGGCGGCGTCCTTTACGAGCGGGTGCGCGAGGATGCGCTGGCGATGGGATGTATCGGGCTGTTCTTCGAATGCCTGCCGGACGATCCCGAGCTTAGCCCCGACCCCGAGATCCGCAAGCAAAACGCGAACCGGCTGCGCTTCTACGAACGCTTCGGCGCCCGGCCCATCGCCAACACCGCCTATGAAACCCCCATGCGGCCGGGCGATACCAATCCGCCGTACCTGGTTCTGGATGCTCTGGGCCGGACGGATATGCCCAGCCGGGCCAAGGCGCGGGCCATCGTTCGGGCGATTCTGGAGCGCAGCTACGGCGACATTTGCCCGCCCGGCTACATCGACATGGTGGTCGCCTCCATCAAGGACGACCCCATCCAGTTGCGCCCGCCGAAGTATGTGCGCAAGGAGCCCCAGCGCGAGGTGAAGCCCATACGGGTGCTGGGCCCGCATGTGCCGCTGGTGGTCAACGACAAGCACAGTATTCATCACATGCGCGACCGCGGCTATGTGCAGGCGCCGGTGCGCATCTCCTCGATCCTCTCCGAGATCATGCAGATCGGCCTGTTCGAACAGATTCAGCCGCGCCGGTTCTCCGACCGGCATATCCGGGCGGTGCACGACGGCGCTCTGGTCGATTATCTGGAAAAAGCCTGCCGCAACGTGGCGCCGGGGCAGTCCATCTATCCATACGTCTTCCCGATCCGTAACGCCGCGCGGCCGCCCAAGGAGCGGACGGTGCGCGCCGGCTACTACTGCATCGACACGTTCACGCCGCTCAATGCCAACGCGTTCCTGGCGGCGCGGCGGGCGGTGGACTGTTCCATGACGGCCGCGGAGCGGGTTTTGGAAGGGGCGCCGGCGGCCTATGCCCTGGTGCGACCGCCGGGGCACCATGCGGAGCGGCGGGCCTTCGGCGGCTTTTGTTACTTCAACAACGCCGGCATCGCCGCCAACTACCTCAGCCGCTATGGCCGGGTGGCGGTGCTGGACATCGACTATCACCATGGCAACGGCACCCAGGACATCTTCTACGAGCGCTCGGATGTGCTGACCGTCTCGATCCACGGCCATCCCAGTTTCGCCTATCCCTATTTCAGCGGCTTCAAGGAAGAGACGGGCATCGGCCCGGGTGCCGGCTACAATTTGAACATTCCGCTGCCGGAGACCATCACGCCGGACGACTACCGGGCCGCCTTGAAGACCGCGCTCAATCGCGTTGCTCGCTTTGATCCGACGTATCTGGTTCTGTCGGTGGGTTTCGATACCGCGCGTGGCGATCCGACCGGTACATGGGTCAATCGGGCGGACGATTTTCAGAAGATCGGCCATATGCTTGGGGCAACGGGATACCCCCTGTTGGCGATTCAGGAGGGCGGCTATCGGGTGCGCACCCTGGGGGTCAATGCCCGTCGGTTCTTCATGGGCCTGGCCGATGGTGCGGCGGTCGCCAAGCCGCGGCCGCGCCGGCGCAAACCGGCGCCCCGCCCGGCCGGCGGCGGCGAGATCGTCTGGCGGGATACCGCGGAGCACAGCGATATCGAGGCGGTGCGCGCCCTGGTCGCCGAGACCGGCTTCTTCAAGACCGAGGAGGTGGCGATCGCCACCGAACTGGTGACCGAGCGGGTCAACCGCGGCCCGGCCAGCGGCTACGATTTCATCTTCGCGCAAGACAACGGCAGCCTCGTCGGGTATGCCTGTTTCGGGCTCATCGCCGGGACCCAATCGAGTTACGATCTCTATTGGATCGTGGTGCGCCCCGGCCGGCAACGGGAAGGAGTCGGCCGCGCCCTGCTGGCCCAGGCCGAAGCAGCCATCACGGCGGCGGGCGGCAAGCAGGTCTATGTGGATACCTCCACCACCGAGCTGTACGCGCCGACGCGCCGCTTCTACCGGGCGGCGGAATACCGCAAAATCGCCGAGTTCCCGGACTTCTACCGGGCCGGAGATGGCAAGGCGATCTTCCTGCGCACCCTGGCCGCCTGAGGCGGGGTCGCCGCGCCGCGTCGTTCCGAGGTTTAGCCGTGTCACGCCTGTTCAGCCGCCTTGCCCCCGATGCCGATGTCAGCCGGCGCGACATCCAATTCGGCTTGGTCTGGGTGGTGCGCAACGGCCTGGCGTCCCAGGCCATGGAGACGCTGACCATCGGCGCCTTCCTGGTTGCCTATGCCCTCCAGCTCGGCGCGTCGAATCTGCACATCGGCATCCTGGCGGCGGTGCCGCATCTGGTGCAATTCGCGCAATTGTTCGGTGTCTATCTGTTGGAGCGATACCGGGCCCGCCGCCTGCTTTGCGTCGTTGCCGGGGCCATCAGCCGTCCCATGCTGCTGGTCATGGCGGCCGCCGCGTTCGTGCCGTCATCGGGTGGGGCGCTGGCCTTGCTTACCGCCGCCTTCGTCGTCCGCTATACGCTCGGCGCCATCGTCAGCAGCGGGTGGAGTGCCTGGATCCGCGATTTGGTGCCGGAGGCGAGGCGCGGCCGCTTCTTCGCCAAGCGGCTGATGCTCATGACCTTGATCGGCATGGGCGTGAGCCTGGTGGCCGCCGGTTTCGTCGACGTGTGGACCTATTACTGGCCCGGCAAACGGACCATGGCGTATTCGATACTGCTCGGTCTGGCGTTCCTTTTCGGCGCGGCCAGCGTCTACTGCATGGCACGGATGCCCGAGCCGCGGATGCCGGGCCCACCCACGGACCTGAAGCTCAAGGCCCTGCTATCGCGGCCCTTTGCCGATCGCAACTTCCGCAGTTTGATGTTTTTTCTCGGCTCGTGGAATTTCGCGGTCAACCTGGCGGCGCCGTTTTTCACGGTCTACATGCTCACGCGCCTGGGCCTGGATCTGACGACGGTGACCGTGCTGACCGTGCTCAGCCAATTGGCCAACGTCCTGGTGCTGCGCGAATGGGGGGCGATCGCCGACCGCTTCTCCAACAAGTCGGTGCTGTCGGTGTGCGGACCATTGTTTATCCTGTGCATCTTCGCCTGGACCTTCACGACCTTTCCCGAGAGGCATGCCCTAACTATACCGCTGCTGGTGGCTATTCATATCTTGACCGGTGTGGCCACGGCGGGGGTCACATTGGGATCGACCAACATCGGCCTGAAATTGGCGCCGGCCGGCTCGGCCGCGGCTTATCTGGCCTCCAGCAGCCTGGTCAACGCCGTCGCCGCCGGCATCGCGCCGATCATCGGCGGTCTGAGCGCCGATTTTTTCCTGAAGCGGGATCTGTCATTGATCCTGCATTGGTCGTCGCCGGACTCGGATGTAATCCTGCCGGCGCTGAGCCTGCAGCACTGGGATTTCTTCTTCGTCTTCGCCACCATCGTCGGCGCCTATTCGATCCATCGCCTGGCCCTGGTGCGCGAGGTGGGCGAGGTTTCGGAGCGGGTGGTGCTGGGCGAGCTTCTAGTCGATGCCAAACGGACGGTGCGCAACCTGTCGACCGTCGCCGGCCTACGTTCGCTCACCGAATTCCCGTTCGATGCCCTGCGCCGGTCCATCCGCCGCCGCCGCCGCCGGCAGGAACGACTGAAAGGCGCAAAAGGCCCCGTCAAACCAACTTGAAGCGGCCGGCCGGTGCGCGCTCGCGCAAGCCGCCGCCGATTAGCGTGAAAACGCCCACAAGGTCGTGTGCTCGAAGTGAAACGTGACCTGCTTCGGCTCGCAGCCGTTCTCGAACCGCTCCCGCATCGCCCGCAGCATGGTCAGCGCGTCCTCGCGTTTTTGATCCACGCGGCCAGTCGGCAACCAAGCCTCAAGTCGGTCGAGCTCGTCGTCGGGCAGGCCGGTTCCCCGGGCCCATTCCAGGAGCGCCGGGTAGCTTCTGTCGCGATACAGCAGCGCCTTCGCGCCGGACTCCAGAGCCGCCCGCGTTGCGCCGCCGATGATCCCGGCAGCGGCCGCCTCCGCGAGGGTTGGACGAATGTTCACCATGGCCTCGGAGAGAATCGGATAGCCGACCTCGGCCGGGCCATGCTGCACAGCGACCTCGTCATCGTCCTCCAGGTGGCCGTCGCGGTACGCCTCGAAGATGGCGCCGACCCCTTCCATACCGAAGGCCGCCAATTCGGCGCCGCGAAGCGCCCCCATGCTGGCGGCGCCGAAGACGTGAATGCCCTGTTTCAACGCGTACAGGATCTCCTTGTGCCATACGGCGGGGATGACCTCGAAATATCCGTCGATGATACCGATCGCGGCGGGCTGTTCGAGGGCGGCCCGATAGACATCGCCCTCGGCAACCGGTGGCAGGTAGGTCGCCGTCAGCTCGCGTTTGGCATCGGCCAGGCGCAGCGAAGGCCCAAGAAAGACGAAGATCTTCATGGGGGGCCGCCATTCGCTACCGCCTGGGCTCGCGGTCCGAGCCGGTACTTCGGCGAGCTGTCGAGACCCTCCAGCCCCGGAATGACGACCCGGAAGACCGGTACGCCGAATTCGGCCTTGGTCAGATCCAGGACGACGACCTGATCGACGCCGACGGCGCTCAGGCGCTCCAGTTGCCAACTCAGATCGTCCTCGAAGCTGTCGGCCTGCCACGTCGGGACTTCGTTGAAGTCCTTGCCCGACCACTTGCTGGTCATGAGCGCATGCCAGACGTCGTATGTCTCGCGAGTGAGGAATTCGGTGTACTCGTCGCGCGGCATGTCATCGCGCGCGCCGGAGATAAAAGTCAGGCGGCTTTGCGCCGCTTCGGTGAGCGCCCTGAGGAGGGCCACCTCGCGCGACGGGTGGCAGCCCATGCCGCTACTCGGCCGATAGGTGCTGAGCGGCGGCGGGTCTGCTTCAAGGGCGCGGCAGAGGAACGCCGGGATGCCGACGTCGCTGGTGGTCTCCCACACGGCCACCCAGACCTTGGCGGCCGCGAACCGGTCCAGCGCGTCACGGCATGTGGGATCCTCGACGGTGCTCAGATCGATGCGGGTGCGCTCGCGCCGACTTTCATCCAACAGATGCCAAAGGGTGGTCGCGTCGCGTTCCACGACCTCGCAGATGCCGTGACAGATCGCTTCGAGGGCATGGTTGCCCGAGGCCAACCCATTGGAACTTGCCATGAAGCAGCCGTGGCCGGTCGGCATGGGCATGGTGAAGTTGAGGTGGACGATCTCGTAGGGGACCCAAAGCGCCTGGTCGCCGGCCAGGTCGCGCCCTTCGATCCACAGCAGTTGTTTGTGCGGCGTGAATTGGCTGTCCGTTCGTCGCGGCAGCCGCTCGATGTCGATCAGGCGATGGGTGTACCGCAGATCCTCGTAGCTGCCGTGCTTGAGCGGCAGGGTGATGCGCTCGGCATGATAGGATTCGATGGACTCCATCAGGCCCGACGCCTTGGCGGCAGCCAGATCGGAGCCCTTTCCCTGGGACACCGAAACCGAGCGGGAGTTGGGCCGGCAAACCATCACGACGGGAATGCCGATCTTGTCGAGCCCGGTCACATTGGCGACGCGCGTGATTCCCATGACCGACATGAAGCGCGAGGCGCGGGCGAAGGTTTCTTCCGGCGAAATGAGGCGATGGGTACTTCCCATAAAGCCTTTCCGCGCGCCGGGGGCAGCGAGCGCCGCAGGGGCGCCCGTCAATCGATCACTCGCCAAGGCTTTCGGAGACCTCATACCTGTGGCCCGAGCGCAACCAGATGGATCGGTTTAGGCCGCGGGCCAGTCACGACACCGGCTGGACAGTCTTCCCGTTGGCCCAAACGGCCTTCCGGCCCGCATCGACCGAGAATGGTCGCGTGCGAGCCGGAAGCACCTAAACTGGTCAATCGCTGCCGCAGTCGGATTTCGATGCATCCGCTACGGTCTGAGCTTAAACCGCCGCGTGGTTGCCCGGATCGATGACCGCCCGTGAGGACATGTGATCGCCCGCTTCGATGACCGCCCGTGAGGCCATGTGATCACCAGCTTCGATGACCGCCCGGGAGGCCGTGTGATCGCCCGCTTCGATGACCGCCCGGGAGGCCGTGTGATCGCCCGGATCGATGACCGCCCGCGAGGCCGTGTGATCGCCCGCTTCGATGACCGCCCGTGAGGACGTGTGATCGCCCGGATCGATGACCGCCCGCGAGGCCGTGTGATCGCCCGCTTCGATGACCGCCCGCGA